>DCVO01000033.1:0-17007 GCA_002327405.1 Thiobacillus sp. UBA2186
CTACGATCGCTCAAGTCCGACAGGCTGCCAGAGCCGCAAAATCCGGGTTCCTGCGGCCTCCCAAGTGAGGGAAGCGGCAGAATTGCCGCTTCCTGTTTGGATTTAGAGGATCCGCCTGTCTTCGAGGTTGCGGATCAGAACCAGATGGCGGCAGGTGCCATGCAGGCAATCCTGGCGCAGGGCCACCATGACGGAAATGGTGTTGCCATTCGCATGCACTGCCTCCATGGGCATTTCGCTGAACTGGCCCGAAAGTTTCTCCAAGGCCGGCAGAATCCTGCTGACGGGCTTGCCCAGCATGCTGACTTCCGGATAGCCGAACAGGCTGAAAGCCGTGTCGCCATAAGTGCAAACCCGGTAATCGGCGTCCAGGGTCATTGCCGTGTAGGGAATATAGGTACGGCGGGACTTTTTCCCGAGTTGAACAGATTGTTCCGACACATTTGCCCCCTAATAATTATGTGGATATGACTTACGTGTACAAACAACGGTACTGGTAAATATATACCAGTTTTGTTTGTCAATACGACTAAAGTCAGGAGTCGGAAATATGACAATCCGTCGGCGGTCAGGCAGGCATGAGGCGGCTGCCCTGACACGCCAGCCTGGCAGCGCCATAGGCGGCTTCGGTATGGCTCGCCGTCGCCACGGGCACTCCCAAAGCGAGGTGGCGAATCCGGGTCCAAGCCTTGTTTTGTGCACCGCCGCCCGCCGTGATGACCTTTTTCAGAGGACTGGCGCCCAATTCCATCAACCTGCGGTAACCCATTGCCTCGATCATGGCCATGCCTTCGAACAAGCCCTGCAGGAACTTGGCATCATCGGCCGGGCGCGGGGCCATGCGCGGCATCAGCGCAGGGTCGTTGACGGGAAAACGCTCGCCCGGCGCGGGCAGGGGATAGTAGTCAAGGCCGCTGCTGCGGCTGGGGTCGATCTGCTCGGATAGATGCCCCAGCGCCTCGTCGCTGAAACACTGCCTCAGCACGCCGCCGCCGCTATTGCTGGCGCCGCCCGCCAGCCAGAGCCTGCCGTAGCGGTGCGAATACACTCCGCAGGCCGGATCTTCCACGCGCGTTTCCGACATCAGCTTCAGCACCAGCGTCGTGCCCAGCGAGGTGACGGCCTCGCCTGCCTCATCGGCGCCGGCGGCCATGAAGGCGGCGATGCTGTCGGTGGTTCCGGCGCGCACGATACAGACGGGATTGAAACCGAAACGCTTTGCCGTAGAGGGATCGAGCCGCGCAATGGCCTCGCCCGGCGCCAGCACCCTTTGCTGCCAGTGTCCGCCGGGAAGCCTGCCAACCCAGTCCGGCCATTCCAGCATTTCCACGTCGAAGCCGGATTTCAGCGCATTGTGGTAATCGGTGACGCCGCCCTTGCCGGTCAGCAGCGTGGCCAGCCAGTCGGCCTGGTGGAAGCAGAATGCGGCATCGGGAAAATGCCTGGCCAGCCACAGGCGCTTGGCCAGGCCGGAGCTGACGCCGTATTGCGGGTTGGCGATGGCCTTGGCTTCTTCTGAGGCACGGGCATCGTTATAAAGCAGGGCGGGGCTCACGGGCTCGAAAGCGGCATCGGTCGCCAGTAGCGTACCCGAGGTGCCGTCGATTGCCAGCGCGGACACGCTGGCGCGGGTTTCAGCGGGCAGACCTTCGATCAGCCCATACAGCGCCGCGCTCCAGGCTTGAGGACCGGCCGGGTCGGCATAGCCGACCCGGCTTTCAAGAACGATCTCCCCGGCCTCGTCCAGCACACAGGCGCGCGCGCCAGAGGTGCCGAAATCCAACCCCAGGAAAAATGCCATTTACACAAGGAGGACAAGAGCTGCAGGAGGAAAGGCCCGGCAAAAAAATGTTTTCCTCATGTCCTCCTGTCCTCTTTGTGAAAACTTTCAATCAGCCGCGTGTGTTGGACTGCGACTCGAACGGGGAGAGATCCACGCGCGGCGCGGGCTTCCAGCCCTTCTTGCGGTGCTCGGCCACGACATTGGTGAAAATGCCGCCGCGCACGTAAAACTTGGCGGTCAGTCGCATGAAGCGGGGCTTGGTCAACTTCACCAGGTCGTCGAGGATGCGGTTGGCAACGTCCTCGTGGAAATGGCCCTCATTCCTGAAGCTCCAGATGTAGAGCTTGAGGCTCTTCAACTCCACGCAGGTCTTGTCCGGGATGTAGTCGAGGGTGAGCGTGGCGAAATCCGGTTGCCCGGTCTTGGGGCAAAGACACGTAAATTCAGGGATTTCCATGTGAATATGAAAATCCCGCTCAGGTTTCGGGTTGGGGAAGGTTTCGAGCTTCTTGGAGGGGGAGGAGGGCATGGCAGGCTCGTGTAAAATGCTGTTCAGGCTGGATATGAATTTACCCAGTTCACGACATTATAAATGACTGGATTGCTTCGTTAGGTCGTATTGGGCTTGGCGTTTACCCCCTCTCCCTCGGGGAGAGGGTTGGGGTGAGGGCCGGGCGCAATGACGTCATCGCGAGGGCGCAAGCCCGCGACGATCCAGGGAGACAGAATTTCAGGGAAATACCTTGCGCCTCACATCCATCAAACTCGCCGGTTTCAAGTCCTTTGTCGATCCCACCACCATTCCCATCCCTGCGCAGCTGACAGGCGTCGTCGGCCCCAACGGCTGCGGCAAGTCGAACGTCATCGACGCGGTGCGCTGGGTGCTGGGCGAATCCTCGGCCAAGCATTTGCGCGGCGAGTCCATGCAGGACGTGATCTTCAACGGCTCCTCGGCGAGGAAGCCGGTGTCGCGCGCCTCGGTGGAGCTGATTTTCGACAACAGCGAGGGCAAGGCCTCGGGCCAGTGGTCGCAGTATGGCGAGATTTCGGTCAAGCGCGTGCTGACCCGCAACGGCGATTCCAGCTACTACATCAACAACCTGCACGTGCGCCGCCGCGACGTGGCCGACCTCTTCATGGGCACGGGCCTGGGCGCGCGCGCCTACGCCATCATCGAGCAGGGCATGATCTCGCGGGTGATCGAGGCCAAGCCCGAGGAACTGCGCGCCTACCTCGAGGAAGCCGCCGGCATCTCCAAGTACAAGGAGCGCCGCAAGGAAACCGAAGCCAGATTAAGAGACGCCCGCGATAACCTGAACCGGGTGGAAGATATCCGCCAGGAGCTCGACAGGCAGATCGAGAAGCTCGCCGGCCAGGCCGAAATCGCCAGGCAATACAAGGCGTTCCAGGAACAACTTGCAAATTCGCAGCACATGCTGTGGTATGTGAAAAAGCGCGACGCGCAGGCCGCGCGCGGCCGCCTCGCGCGCGATCTCGGCGAAGCCGGCAACCGGCTGGAGGCGGAAACCGCGCGCCTGCGCGAAATCGAAGCCGTGCTCGAAACCACGCGCAACGAACATTACGCCTCGCAGGACAGCTTCAATGTGCTGCAGGGCGAGTACTATTCGGCGCAGTCCGAGGTCTCCCGCATCGAACAGGCGCTGGCGCATCTGCGCACCACGCGCGAGCGCCTGTCGCGCCAGCAAGGCGAGCTGGAAACCCGCAACCAGTCGCTGAACGAGCGCATTGCCGCCGCCGTTGAAGAAAAGGAAAGCCAGACCGGCAAGCTCGCCAATCTGGCCGACCTCCTGACTCAGGCCGAAGCGCGCCTTGCCGCCGCCTCCAATCAGCACCTGCCCGAGAAGGAAGAAGCCCTGCGTCAGGCCCAGCAGGCCGTGGGCGAAGCCCAGCGCGAGCTGTCCAATGCCGAACAGAATCGCCAGGTGGACGAGGCCCACCTTTCCCACGCCAGAAAAACCGTCCAGCAACTGGAAGAGCGCAAGGAACGCCTGGACAGGGAGCTCGCGCAACTGCCGCGCCCCGACGCCGCCGCGCTCTCGGCCAAGGAAGGCGAACTTTCCGACCTCGCAGAAACCCTGGCCCAGGCGAGAATGCAGCTGGAAAGCCGCGATGCCGAGCTTCCCGCGCTCGACCAGGCGCGCAGTTCGGTTTCGCGCGAACTCGACGAAGCGCGCCGCGAATCCCACCGCCTCGAAGCCGAACTCTCCGCGTTGCAGAAATTGCAGGAAAGCCTCAAGGCCGACGAGAAGCTGGGCAACTGGCTGTCGCAGCAGAGCTTGGGCGACGCGGCCCGCATCTGGCAGCGCCTGGACGTGGAGCCCGGCTGGGAAGCCGCTGTAGAAGCCGTGCTGCGCGAACGCCTGCAGGCCCTGGAAACCGGCGCACGCGACAACTGGTTCAATGAAGCGCCGCCTTCGCGCATGACCGTGATCGATGCGGCGGGCGAGGGCAATCCCGCCGTAGCCGGCAGTCTGCTCGCCAAGCTGCGCGCAAAATCCGGCAACCTGCCCGGCGCACTCGGCGACTGGCTGGCCGGCGTGCTGACCGCGGAAAGCGTGGAAGAGGCGCGCCGCCGGCAGGGTGAGCTGCAAGCGGGGCAATGCCTGGTCACCCCGCAAGGCCATGTGTTCAGCCGCCACAGCGTGACCTTCCACGGCCCGCATACGGCGGTGGAGAGCGTGCTCGCCAGGAGCCGCGACATCGAAAAACTCGGCCAGCAGTTGGCCGAACACAAGGCCCTTGTGGCCGAACTCGAACAGGCCCAGCACGCGGCACAGACTGCCTACCACACAGCCCAACAGGCTATTCAACAACTGCGCCAGCAGGTCAACCAGTCTCAAAGCCGCCACCAGACTGTGCAGATGGAAGTGCTGCGCTTCCAGCAGGCAGTCGAGCGCGTCACCCAGCGCCGCAGCCAAATTGAAGGCGAGCTGGCCGACATCGAGAACAGTCTGGTTGGCGAGCGTGCCGAGGCCGCGGCGACCGAAGAGCGCCTGCACAACCACCGCAGCGAAATCGATTTCGCCCGCGAGCGCGTGTACGAAGCGCGCCAGGCGCGCGACATCGCGGACCGCGCCGTGCATGAAGCGCGCGAGATGCAGCGCGAAGCCGAGCGCAGCCTGCAGGAAACCCGTTTCATCGAGACCACGGCCGCCAACAAGATCAACGAACTGACTGATCTTCTTGCCGATCTGGAAGAAGAGAAGAACCGGTCCGCGCAATCGCTGGCATCGCTGCAGCAAGAGCTGTTCGAGCTGGACGAAGCGCCGCTGGAAACCGGCCTGCAGAACGCCCTGGCCGCGCGCGTGGCGCGCGAGGAATCCCTGGCTGCCGCGCGCAACGCCCTGGAGGAAATCACCAATCGCCTGCGCAACGAGGACGAGTCGCGCATCCAGTGCGAGCAGGGTTTGACTCCTCTGCGCGAGCGCATGGAACAACTGCGCCTGAAAGACCAGGAACTGCTGCTGACCGAAACCCAGTTCGAGGAAAACTTGAACCAGGCCCAGGCAGACCAGGAAGCGCTTAAAGTCAATTATGAACAGGCCAGCCCCAAGGCCGGCCCTTTGCAGAGCGAAATCAATCGCTTGAACAGCGACATTGCGGCTTTAGGTGCGGTCAATCTCGCGGCGCTGGAGGAGCTCACCGAAGCGCAGGAGCGCGGTACCTATCTCGCCAACCAGCACGCCGACCTGCTGGAAGCGACCAATACCCTGGAAGCCGCGATCAGGAAAATCGACCAGGAAACCCGCGAACTGCTGAAGGCCACTTTCGACACCGTGAACGCCAACCTCGGCGAGCTGTTCCCGCAGTTCTTCGGCGGCGGGCGCGCCGAACTGGTGCTGACCGGCGAGGAACTGCTCGACGCCGGCGTGCAGATCATCGCCCAGCCGCCCGGCAAGAAGAATTCCAGCATCCACCTGCTGTCCGGCGGCGAGAAGGCGCTGACCGCCTTGTCGCTGGTGTTCGCGCTGTTCAAGCTCAACCCCGCGCCGTTCTGCCTGCTGGACGAGGTGGACGCGCCGCTCGACGACGCCAACACCGTGCGTTACTCGGAAATGGTCAAGCGCATGTCGAGTGATACCCAGTTCCTGTTCATCACCCACAACCGCATCACCATGGAAATGGCCCAGCATCTGGCCGGCGTCACCATGAACGAGCCGGGCGTGTCGCGCATCGTGGCGGTGGACGTGCAGGAGGCGCTGCGCTTCCAGGAAGCCGCAGCCTGATCGCATGATGCACACCGGCGCAAATTGCACCTATAAATAGAAGAGTCGGGTAACAGGCTGTTTGCGGTCTGTTGCCATCTCTTTCATGGGGGCCGTTTGCCGTTGGACTGGATGCGTTTCCTGCCGCGTGTGCTGGTTCTGTTGCTCTGGCTTGTCTCTGCCGGTTCACTTGCCAGGCCGGTATTGAGCATGGACCTCGATGGCGCAGTCGGCCCGGCCACCGCCGACCACGTCGCGCGCGGGCTGAAACATGCCGCCGAAGAAGATGCGCAACTCGTCATCCTGCGCATGGACACACCCGGCGGGCTTGATACCTCCATGCGCGCCATCATCAAGGACATCCTGGCCTCGCCCGTGCCGGTCGCGACCTATGTCGCACCAAGCGGCGCCCGCGCGGCCAGCGCCGGCACCTACATCCTCTACGCAAGCCACATCGCAGCAATGGCACCGGGCACCAACCTGGGCGCAGCCACCCCCGTCGCCATGGACGTGCCCGGGCTGGGTGCGCCTTCCAAACCCGGTGAAGAGGGCAAGCCGGCACCGAGGGACGCCATGACCGATAAGGCCATGAGCGATGCCGCAGCCTATATCCGCAGCCTGGCGCAACTGCGCGGGCGCAATGCCGCATGGGCGGAGGAAGCAGTACGCAGGTCCGTCAGCCTGTCCGCCCGGGAGGCCCTGGAACAGAAAGTCATCGACCATGTTGCCGAGGACATTCCTCATCTGCTCAGGCAGGTGGACGGCAGAAAGATCAGGCTGGCCAGCGGCAGCGAAGTCCTGCTCGCCACCGCCGATGCAGGGATCGTGAAATTCGAGGCCGACTGGCGCACACGGCTGTTGACTGCGATCACCTCCCCGGGCGTCGCGCTGATCCTGATGATGATCGGCGTGTACGGCCTGTTCTTCGAGTTCTACAACCCGGGCTTTGGCGTGCCCGGGGTGGTCGGCGCCATCTGCCTGCTGTTGGGCCTGTACGCGCTGCAGCAATTGCCGGTGAACTACGCCGGCCTGGCCCTTATCGTGCTCGGCATCGCTTTCATGGTGGCGGAAGCCTTCGTGCCCAGTTTCGGCATCCTCGGCCTGGGCGGCATAGTCGCTTTCGTGTTCGGCGCGGTCATCCTGATCGATACCGAAGTGCCCGGTTTCGGCATCCCCATCGGGCTGATCGTCGGCATCGCCATCATCAGCGCTGTGACCATCGCCGCCATCGTCGGCTTCGCGCTCAAGGCGCGCCGCCGTCCCGTGGTCAGCGGGGAGGAACAGCTGGTCGGCAGCGAAGGCGTCGTCGTCAACTGCGACACGGGGCAATGCTGGGCAACGGTGCACAGCGAACTTTGGAAAGTGCAAAGCGCCGAACCGCTGGCTCCTGGCCAGAAGGTGAGGGTGACCGGCAGAAAGGACCTGACCCTGACAGTGTCACCTGCCACAACGAAAGGAGAATGATCATGCCATTCGGATTGGATATCGGATTTTCCGGACTGTTGATCCTGCTGGTTCTGCTGGTGCTGTCCTCGCTGCGCATCCTGCGCGAATACGAGCGCGGGGTGATTTTCATGCTGGGCCGTTTCTGGAAAGTGAAGGGCCCCGGCCTCATCATCGTCATCCCCGGCATCCAGCAGATGGTGCGCGTGGACCTGCGCACCATGGTGTTCGACGTGCCCGAGCAGGACGTGATTTCGCGCGACAACGTCTCGGTCAAGGTGAACGCCGTAGTGTATTTCCGCGTGGTCGACCCCGAACGCGCCATCATCCAGGTGGAGGATTACCTGGTCGCCACCAGCCAGCTCGCGCAGACCACCCTGCGCGCCGTGCTCGGCAAGCATGAGCTGGACGAAATGCTGGCCGAGCGCGAGCGGTTGAACGCGGACATCCAGCAGGTGCTGGACGCGCAGACCGATGCCTGGGGCATCAAGGTTTCCAACGTGGAGATCAAGCACGTGGACATCAACGAGTCCATGGTGCGCGCCATCGCCAAACAGGCCGAAGCCGAGCGTGAACGGCGCGCCAAGGTGATTCACGCCGAGGGCGAACTGCAGGCGTCGGAGAAGCTGCTGCAGGCGGCGCAGATGCTGGCCCAACAGCCCGAGGCCATGCAACTGAGGTATATGCAGACGCTGTCGGCCATCGCCGGCGACAAATCCTCGACCATCGTTTTCCCCTTGCCGGTGGATATCTTTTCAACCCTGGCAAAGAAGGGGGCCGAACAAACCTGAGGTTCCGGGCGGGACTGTGCAACGAATGATCCGCTTGCAAAATCAGAGGGGCGGGGCCCCTTTGATTCTTGCCACGCTTGTTACTGCATGTTCAATCGTGAAACGATTCGGTCTCCTTGAAAGTGGAACTGTCATTGAGGAATCCGACTTTCTCGGCGACATGACAGGCCATGCACACCTGCCGGACTACCTGGAATTGCTCGCGCATCCTTTCGGGCGACTTCGAAGTCAGCGCGCCCCGCATGGACTGCCACACGCCGCTTTCCAGGAACATGCCCTCGATATTCCGGGTGCGGACCGGGCGCTTCATGCCGGAGACATTCATGCGATCACGTATCTTGTCCCAGTGGTACACCCCCATTTCCCAGTTGTTTTTCTTGATCGCGGTATACAACTCTTCGTAACGGTAGGTTATTTCCCACATCGGTATGTCGGTCCCGCTCATGGCAACCTGCAGTCGGCGAAAGCGTTCGCTATCGTCGTTGGCGTCCAGCAGCCAGTTGTTTGTCGGCGGCTTGGTCTGTTTGGACAGCTCCTTGTAGGCCTTTGGAAATTGGGGCGGGTTGCCGGTCGGCTTCACCACGCCCTCCGCGAATGCGACCGATGTTGCTGCCAAAAATACCGTGATTCCGATGATGCTTGGCTTCATTGTTGTCTCCTTGTCGGGAAAGAATCAGTGTTGCATTTCAAGGCTGAAGTACACCCCTGGCTTGTCCGGCCACGGGCAGTTCAACTTTAGGCCATGAACATCGGCGAAACCAGGACACAATCGCGGGATGGCACTGCGGCGGCCGACGAAAGCTTCGAAAACATTGCAAACAGACTGGCGCGCCAGGCATTTGGGTCGTATCTTTAATTGAAGGGGATTCAGTCAGAGCGGATAGACTGCCCGGCGAATCGCCGCTGCATCAACCGACATAAATCCGTGCCAACATCGGTTTTCTCCCTGCCGAGGCGGGGGAATATGCAAACAAATGCCGGTCTTGGCAGGAACCGGCAGATCGTGGATGCAACATGGGGACAAATTTGGCGTGAGCGCGCTCGACCACTTGTGCTCGATATACGGAGTACACCAGGAGTACTACACCATCTGGGGGGCGCATCATCCCACCAGCGAGCGCACCAAGCGCGCGATCCTCGGCGCCATGGGCGTAGCGGCTGATGACGATGCCGCGGTGGAGCGTTCCCTGCGCGAACATGAAGATCGGCAGTGGCGTCGCCTGTTGCCGCCGGTCCTTGTGGTGCGCGAATTTTCCGGGCCATGCCGCATCCCGCTCAACATTCCCGCCATACTCGATCAGGCCGCTTGCCGCTGGCGGCTAAGCACCGAATTCGGGCAGGAACTGGGCGGGGAATTCGTGCCGGCCGCGCTGGAAGAGGGCGGCCGCCAGCGCCTGGGCGAACAGGAATTCGTGCGGCGCGTGCTCATACTCGATCCGTGCGTCGAAATCGGCTACCACCGCCTTCTTGTCGATTGCGGCAACGGCACAAGCGGCGAGATGCCGTTCATCATCGTGCCGCATGCCTGCTATACGCCGCCGGCGATCCAGGAACATCGGCGGATCTGGGGTTTTGCCGCCCAGCTCTATGGCGTACGCTCCGCCCGCAACTGGGGCATGGGCGACTTCAGCGACCTGCGTGCAATAGTCGAATTCTGCGCTGATGTCGGCGCCGGTACCGTGCTCCTGAACCCTCTGCACGCACTGTTTGCCGATGCACCCGAGCACGCCAGCCCCTACAGCCCTTCGAGCCGGACCTGGTTCAACACGCTCTACCTCGATGTCGAGGCCATAGCCGACTTCGCCGAATGCGATGCGGCCCGTGAAAGAGTGGCCACGGCCGATTTCCGGGAGAAGCTGGGAAAATTGAGAAACAGCCCTCAGGTGGATTACCCCGAGGTCGCTGCCGCCAAGCGTGAATTGCTTGAGCAGCTGTACCGGCATTTCCGTTCCGCGCACCTGGAACGCTCCAGCCGGCGGGCCATTGAATTCCGCGCCTTCCAGAATGCGCACGGCGAAAGTCTGCGCAAGCTGGGAGAGTTCGAGGCCCTGCAGGCGCATTTCCATGCGCAGAACGGGTCGGCATGGGGCTGGCCGTCATGGCCGGAAGCCTATCGCGACCAACACGCGCCCGAGGTGGCGGCGTTTGCCAATGCGAACCTTGAGCGGATCGAGTTCCACGAATACCTGCAATGGCAGGCGTTTTTGCAACTCGAAGCCGTTGGCCAAGGCTCATGGCAGCGCGGCCTGGGCATCGGCATCATGCTGGATCTCGCCATTGGCGTGGCGGAAGGGGGGGCGGCCACCTGGACCCGCCCCGAACTCTACGCGCGCACGGCCAGCGCCGGAGCGCCGCCGGACGAAATCAACCTGCTCGGCCAGGATTGGGGACTGCCGCCGTGGATTCCGCACAAGCTCAGAGAGGCCGCCTACGAGCCCTTCATCGAGCTGTTGCGCACCAACATGCGCTTTGCCGGCGCCTTGCGCATGGACCACGTCATGGGACTGTACCGCCTGTTCTGGGTGGTGCGCGGCCTGACAGCCGCAGAAGGCTGCTATGTCAGCTATCCGTTCGAGGATCTGCTGGGAATACTCGCGCTGGAAAGCCAGCGCAACCGCTGCCTGGTGGTGGGCGAAGACCTCGGCACCGTGCCGGACGAGGTGCGCCATGCGCTGCACCCGATGAGCGTGTTGTCCACGCGGGTGCTGTATTTCGAGCGCTGGAATGACGGCCGCATGAAGCCGCCGCGCGACTATCCGGTGCAGGCGGCGGCCACGGTCACGACGCACGACCTGCCTACGCTTGCCGGATTCTGGAAAGGAATCGACATCGAATTGCGCGACCGCCTGCGGCTTTTTCCTTCAGAGGAGGTGCGCGGCCGCCAGATCGCGGCGCGCAACGCCGACCGCCCCCATCTGCTGCAAGCACTGGAAGCGGAAGGGCTGCTGCCGGACAGCGGTAGCACGCAAGCCGAGTCCTTCCCGGACATGACGCCAGAACTCGCGCAAGCGGTCTACGCCTATCTCGCGCGTTCGCCCTCGAAACTGCTGCTGGTGCAGATGGAAGACGGCTTTGGCGTGGCGGAACAGCCCAACCTGCCGGGAACGACGGAAGCGGTCTATCCGTGCTGGCGCCTGAAATTGCCTGTCGGCCTCGAAGCCTGGCATGAAAACAGCTGGCTGCAGGGCATTATCCAGGCCCTGCGCCGGCAGCGGCCCTAGCGTTCCCACACCACGCGCAACAGATTTTCCTGCTCGTTGTAGTGGAACTCCAGCTCGCCCTGGTAGGCGTGATGAAGCGCATCGCCGATGCCGCGTGCGAGATGGATGTCGGTGGTGGTGACCAGGATGCCGTCGTCCCGGTCCTCGATCTTCATGATCCGCTTGAGGGGGTGTTCGGCCTTGGCTCTCGCTTCCTCATTCTTGACGAGATGCAGCAACTCCTCGCGATGATCCCTGAAAAACGTGCCGCCGATCGTCACGTAGCCTGCGGGGAATTCATCCTGAATGCGATGGCACGCAGGACACATTTCCTCATGCGCGCCGGCGGGCTTGGGCAGCCATTGCCAGCGCCCCTCGTGGTAGACCGCGCCGCACCCAGGACAAACCGTGGGCTCATGCAGCTTGTGCTTGACCTTGTAGGTGTCGTGCCGAGTGTCCACGACCATGCGGTCGCGCCGGACGGGATGGAAGTCAGTGAATTGGGTTTTCATTTTGCACTCCTTTTGGCCTGGCCAACATTCAAAAGCCTCTCTCAATGTTCATATTAGAACGCGCGAGCAGCACTGGATTTTTCATCCCGATCCTTTCTCAAGGAGCCTGAGCATTTCGCGCATGAAAGCGGGCAAATCGGAGGGTTGCCTGGATGTAACCAAGTTGCCATCCACCACGACCTCGCTGTCTTCATAGAAGGCCCCAGATTCTTTCAACTCCCCGGCGACCGAACGGCAGCTGGTAGCGTGCCGTCCCCGTAAAACGCCTCCCGTGATCAATACTTGCGGTCCATGGCAGATGGCTGCGACCGGCTTGTTCCTGCGCATGAAATATTGCGCGATTCCGACCGCGTCTCCTTCCTTGCGCAGCGCCTCGGGAGCCCTGCCGCCCGGCAGGACGAGAAGATCGTAGTTGTCGGGATCGATTTCGTGCAGCGCCTTGTCCACGGCAACTTCATAGCCGTGCTTGCCGATGATTTTTCCCTTGCCGACTGATGCAATGTCGACCTCGATCTTTTCCTCCTTCAGCCGGTAATAGGGAACGAGCAGCTCGATATCCTCGAAACCATCCGCGCTGATGATGATCGCTTTCATGGCAATTTCAGGTGAGCGGGCTGCTGAATGGCAGTCGGGTCTGATGAAAAAGCGGTTCTGGCTAGCCCTTGCGCTCCAGCGCAATGCCGACCAGTTCCAGGGCGATTCCAGATGCCAACAGTACCAGCCCGGCCATGTCGCCAGGCGCCAGGTACATCAATACGCCGCCCGCAATCACCAGCATTACGGCGACGCTCCGCCTGAGGCTACGTTTGCGCGTCATGCCGGGCATTCAGAATCGGGGGTGGAAGCGGACCGGACGGCATCTGATGGCCTACTCGTAGCGCAGAAATTCCTCGGCCAGGGTATCGGCGCCGAACTGTTCGATCAGGTCTTCTATCTCGGAAAGCAGGGTGTCGTCCTCGTCCTCGTCGAGCACCCCTTCGCCGACCAGCCGCACGCCCAGGCCGGAAACGATCGCATCCCTCACCACCGACAACGTGGGGGGATTTTCGCGGTTCTCGTCGTTGACCAGGGACTCGATCACGCGGGACAACTGCTCGCTGGCATGGCTCTGAACGAAATCCACGGCTAGCGCGCTTTCGCCGAATTCCTCGATCAGCGCATCCATTTCGTCCAGCATCGATGCATCGACGTCGAAGTGATGCAGGCGCTCTGCTTCCCTGAAATCGGCAGGCAAGAGGCCGGCAAGAAAACGCCGGGCGACTATCAGCGTAATGGGCTGTTCGCTGTCCGGGTCGTTTACCCGGCTTCTGAGCAGTTCGGACAATCTTGGACTGACGCGCGTCGCGACATCGATAGGATGATGGATCATGGCCTTCCCCCGTATATTTCGAGCGGATCTAAACTGATGATGCTTTTTTCGATCTCACTATCTATTTTTAATATATAGCAGATAATGTTCCCGCATCTGGCTGCCCGACAATCAACCCTGAAAATAGCGCGAAGAAAAAATGCCTCCCATCCAGCCGCTTTCATCGGATCGCCTGTGCCATTCCTGCGATGCCGACCGCTTCACCTTTGCAAACACCGCCGAACTGGAAGACCTGGCCGAAGCCGTCGGACAGATGCGCGCCATAGAAGCGGCACAGTTCGGCATCGGCATGCGCCATGCCGGCTACAATCTCTACGTCATGGGGCCGGCCGGCATCGGCAAGCGCTTCCTGGTCTACCAGTTGCTCGAACAGCGGGTGCCGGGCGAGACCAAGCCCTCGGACTGGTGCTATGTCAACAATTTCAGCCACCCGCACAAGCCGCGGGTGATCCGGCTGCCGGCCGGCATGGGTGCCCGCCTGCAGGCCGACATGCAGCAGCTGCTGGCAGAACTGCAGGCCACCATCCCTGCCGTCTTCGAGGGCGAAGAATACCGACGCCGCCTTGCCCAGATCGACGAGGAATACGAAGGGCGCCAGGCGCAGGCCTTCGGAAATGTGGACGAAGAAGCCAACAAACACGGCATCATGCTGCTGCGCACGCCGAACGGCTTCTCGTTTGCGCCGGTCAAGGGCGAAGAGGTCATGAGCCCGGAGGATTACGACAAGCTTACGTCCGAGGAAAAAACGCGCATAGATGACGAAGTCAGCAATCTGCAGGAGCAGCTGGAAAAAGTCATCCGCCAGGTTCATCAATGGCGGCGAGAGCGCATCGAGCGCGTGCGTAAGCTCAACGAAGAGGTGGTGCTGTTCGCCGTCGGCCACCTGATCGACGCCCTGCGCAGCGATTACGCAGCCTACCCAGCGGTGGTCGGCTACCTGAACGAGGTGCAGCAAAACGTCATCGAGAGCATGGACGAGTTCCGCAAGCCCAAAGAGGCGCTGTCTGGGCTCGCCATCCTTACCGGCGAACAGACGAATTTCAACCGCTACCGGGTCAATCTTCTGGTCGGGCGCGAGGCGAACGAGAATGTGCCGGTGATTTACGAGGAGCACCCCACATTCCAGAATCTCATGGGACGGGTCGAGCACGTGTCCCAGTTGGGCGCGCTGGTCACCAACTTCCTGCTGGTCAAGCCAGGCGCGCTGCACCAGGCCAATGGCGGTTATCTGCTGCTGGATGCGATCAAGCTGCTGACCCAGCCGTTTTCCTGGGAGGCGCTGAAGCGCGCGCTGTCCACGCGCGAAATCCGCATCGAGTCGCTTGGCCAGATGTACAGCCTGGTCAGCACCGTATCGCTGGAGCCCGAACCGATTCCCCTCGACGTCAAGGTGATCCTGCTCGGCAACCGCATGCTGTATTATCTGCTGGCCCAATACGATCCCGAATTCGGCGAGTTGTTCAAGGTGGCTGCCGACTTCGAGGACGAAGTCGAACGGAATGCTGACAACGACCTGCTGTATGCGCGGCTGATCGGCACTCTTGCGCGCCGGGAAAAACTGCATCCTTTCGACCGCCACGCCGTGGCGCGCGTGATCGAACATTGCTCGCGCCGGGCCGAGGACGCGAAAAAACTGTCCACGCACATGGAAAGCCTCTCCGACCTGGTGCGCGAGGCGAACTACTGGACGGTGAAAGAAGACAGGGAGGTGGTGACGCGCAGTGATGTGGAACGTGCGATCCAGGCCCAGATCGAACGCATGGACCGCCTGCGCGACCGCACCCAGGAAACCATCCTGCGCGGCATTCTCCACATCGATACCGAAGGCGAGAAAGTCGGCCAGATCAACGCGCTGTCCGTCTTCCAGCTCGGCGACTTCGCCTTCGCGCAGCCCTCGCGCGTCACGGCCAATACCCGCCTGGGCGAAGGCGAACTGATCGACATCCAGCGCGAGGCCAAGCTGGGCGGTTCGATCCACTCCAAGGGCGTGCTCATCCTGACTTCCTTCCTGTCTTCCCGCTATGCAGCCGAACAGCCGCTTTCGCTCTCGGCCAGCCTGGTGTTCGAGCAGACCTATGGCCAGGTCGAAGGCGACAGCGCTTCGGTGGCGGAATTGTGCGCGCTGCTGTCCTCGCTGGCGGACGTGCCCATCAGGCAGTCGCTGGCCGTGACCGGGTCGGTGGACCAGTTCGGCCGGGTTCAGGCGATCGGGGCGGTCAACGACAAGATCGAAGGCTATTTCGACATCTGCAGCAAGCGCGGCCTTACCGGCGGCCAGGGAGTGATCATTCCCGCCTCCAACGTTGAGCACCTGATGCTGCGCCGGGACGTGGTGGAGGCCGCGGCGGCCGGACGCTTCCACATCTACGCCGTGGAAACCGTGGACGAGGCGCTCGAACTCCTGACCGGCCTGCCGGCCGGCGAACCCGACGCCGAAGGCTATCTGCCGGAAGGCAGCCTCAATGCCCTGGTCGCCGGGCGCCTCATCTACCTGGCCGAGCTGCGCCGTGCCTATGCCATGAAAATCGAGGCTCGCGTCGGCAGCAACAATGATCATGAGCCGGATGAGGGTTGAGCGATCCGGTTGTTGCGCAAGATTTTTTCTGCTTAGCGTCTGGATTTAAACATGAAGAGAGAGGAGTGTGATGGCCATCATCGGTATTGATCTCGGCACCTCCAATTCCGCCGCCGCTGTGCTGCGCGGCGGGCGTCCTGTCATCATCCCCAGCGCCGAGGGCGTGAGCCTGGGCGGCAAGGCCTTCCCCAGCTATGTGGCGGTGACGGCCGACGGGCAGATGATCGTCGGCGAGCCGGCGCGGCGCCAGGCGGTCGCCAACCCTGAAGGCACCGCCACCGCATTCAAGCGCCAGATGGGTCAGCGCCAGACGATTCGGCTGCGCGACAAGGAGTTCACGCCGGAGCAACTGTCCGCCTTCCTGCTGCAGAAGATCAAGCGCGACGCCGAAGCCTTTCTTGGCGAGGCGGTCGCGCAGGCAGTGGTCACCGTGCCCGCTTACTTCGACGATAACCAGCGCTCGGCCACCAAGGACGCCTGCAAGATTGCCGGCCTGGAGGTGGTGCGCCTGGTGAACGAACCCACCGCCGCCGCGCTGGCCTACGGGCTGGACAGGGCAGGCCAGGAACTCAGGATTGCGGTGATAGACTTCGGCGGCGGCACCCTGGACGTGACCATCATGGAATTCGGCAAGGGCGTGTTCGAAGTCAAGGCCACCAGCGGCGACACCCAGCTCGGCGGCACAGACATGGATACCCGCCTGCTGGAGGCGCTGGCCGAGCGCTTCCATATGGCCACCGGCGTCGATTTGCGCAATGACGCCAAGGCCATGGCGCGGCTCAGGGAAGCGGCGGAGACCGCCAAAATCGAGCTTTCCACCAGCACCAATACCCACATCAGTCTGCCCTATATCACCGCCGTGGGCGGCGAGCCCAAGCACCTGGAGATAGACCTCGGCCGCAGCGAGCTTGAGCGCGCAGTGCGGCCGGTGATTGAACGCTGCCGTGCCCCGGTGGAGCAGGCCCTGCGCGATGCAGGCATCACCCCGCAGCAAGTGGACCGCATTGTTTTTGTCGGCGGCCCCACGCGCATGCCGGTGGTACGCGCCTTCTTCGAGGACATGTTCGGGCGCAAGGCGGAAATGGGCGTGGACCCCATGGAGTGCGTG
>DCVO01000033.1:17082-20191 GCA_002327405.1 Thiobacillus sp. UBA2186
TCACCACCGCCGCCGACATGCAGCCTTCGGTCACCATCCACGTGTTCCAGGGCGAGCGGCCCATGGCGCCGGACAACGTGAGCCTGGGCGAATTCAATCTCGATGGCCTGGTGCCGGCGCCGCGCGGCGTGCCCAAGATCGAGGTCANNGACGCCAACGGCATCCTCAACGTCACCGCACGGGACACCGCCACCGGCAAGTCGCAGTCCATCCGCATCACCGGCTCCACCCGCCTGCCCGAGGCCGACAAGGAACGCATGATCAGGGATGCGGAAAAATACGCCGAAGCCGACAAGAAGCGGCGCGAGGATGCGGAGAAGCTCAACAACGCCGACTCGGTCGCCTACCAGGGCGAGCGCCTGCTGGCGGAATTCGGCGACAAGCTCACCGCCGACATGAAGGGACGCATCGAGGCGGGCCTGCGCGAAATCAAGGAAGCGCTGGGCCGCAAGGACGCGGCGCTGGCCAATGAAAAGGCCGAGGCGCTCAAGAAAGTGCTGCAGGAGGCAGGGGCGGTGGTCTATGCCCAGACCCCGCAGGCGCCCAAGGCCGGTCCCTACGCGGAAACCCGGGTGGGCGAACCGACGGGCGAGCCGCGCCCCAGCGGTGCGGGCCCGCGCGGCAAGGTGGTGGACGCGGAATACCGGGAAAGCTGAATCGCCTTGCGCAGAGGTCCCTTGGAACAAGGGACACGGAGGGGGCTGTGTGAACTGATTTTCCTCCCCCGCTGGCAGGGGAGGAATAAAGAAGGCGTCGCCCGGCGGCTCAGTCGATCTTGACGCTCACGCGCTTGGATTTGGCCTGCTTGGGCAGGGTGAGTTCCAGCACGCCGTCCTTGAAACTGGCCTTGGCCTGGCTGCCGTCCACTTCGCCCGGCAGGGCGACGGTGCGCGAAAAGGCGCCGCGCGAAATCTCGCAGCGATAGAAGTCGCCCTTTTCCTCTTTCTCTTCGTGGCTGGTCTTGCCCTTGATGGTGACGGTGTTGTCGGTGGTGGTGACTTCGATGTCCTTCTTGTCCACCCCCGGCACCTCGGCCTTGACCACGATCTCGTTGTCGCGGTCGATCACGTCGACCTTGGGAAAACGCCGCTCGATTTCGGCCAAGGATGGCCATTCCCAGCGCATCGGGCGCATCCAGCCGCGCGGGAAGAATCCCTCGAACAGGCGATCCATCTCCTCGAATGGGCTCAATAGCCGTGCCGGCACCGGCTTGGCTTCTTCCTTCCTGACTGCGACTTCCTTGCCTTTTTCTTCTGCCATGATGAATGCTCCTGAATGAATTCGTAATGTTGCAGTAAACAGAACGGGGCACGCTTCTGTGCCTGTTTTTAACCATAGGCTAGTATGGATATTAGACAAGCCGCAGCCCCCCGGAGGACGAACCATCGCCGATCAACGCGACTACTACGAAGTGCTCGGCGTTCCGCGGGATGCCGACCTCAAGGCGATCAAGGACGCCTTCCGCAAGCTCGCCCTCCAGTACCACCCGGACCGCAACAAGGAGCCCGGCGCGGAAGATCGCTTCAAGGAGATCGCCGCCGCCTATGCCGTGCTGTCCGATCCCAAGAAGCGCGCGGAATACGACAGCCGCGGCTTTGCCGGGGTGGCCGATTTTTCGCCCGAGGACCTGTTCTCGGGCATCAATTTCGAGGACATTTTCGGCGGCTTCGACTTCGGCCTTGGCGGGGGCGGGCTGTTCGACCGCTTCTTCGGCGGGCGCCGCCATGCCGGTGCGGCGCGCGGCGCCAATGTGGAGGTGGATCTGACCGTGCCGCTGTCGCGCATCGTCACGGGCGGCGAGGAGGAAATCCGCTTCACCCGTCCCCAGATCTGTCCCGTCTGCCATGGCAGCCGTGCCGCCCCCGGCAGCAGCCCGCGCAAATGCGAAGCCTGCGGCGGCAGCGGACGGCAGACGCGACAGGAAACACGCAAGGAAAAACAGGGCAATGTGCTGATCCAGCATGTCACGATCTGCCCGGTGTGCGGCGGGTCGGGCGAGATCATCGACAAGCCCTGTCCCGCCTGCGGCGGAACGGGCAGCGCGCTTGTCGAGGAGCGTCTCAAGGTGAACATTCCGGTCGGCGCCGAAGAAGGCATGGCTTTGCGCGTTCCGGGCAAGGGCATGCCGAGCGAGGTCGCGGGCGGTCCGCCGGGTGACCTCTACGTGGTGGTGAGGAGCGCACCCGACCCGCGCTTTGCGCGCGACGGCCCCGACCTTTGGAGAACAGAAACGCTTTCGGTAGCCGACGCCGCCCTCGGTACCGAACTGACCGTGCCCACACTCGATGCGACTGCCACCGCCCGCGTGCCGGCGGGTACGCAGCCCGACACGGTGCTGCGCCTCAAGGGCAAAGGCTTGCCGGAATTCGGGGGCCGAGCCCGCGGCGATCTGTATCTGCGACTGCGAGTGCACGTGCCGGAAGAGCTGACCGATGCGCAGAAGGAAGTTTTCGAGCGCCTGCGCCAACTGGAGAAAAAAGGCGGCAAATCGTTTTGGCGCTAGTTAATAAAGAGACACGAGACATGCTGAAAGGCCCGATGCCGGACCAAGTATTAAAGCGTTGGGATTAAGCCTCGTTTTCGTTTCCTATACTGGGAATCTGATTTTCTTCAGGAGACGAATCATGGATCGGAGAATAGCGTTGCCGGCATTTTTGCTGGCAATCCTGCTGGGCGGGTGCGCGGAGCTTGGCAACCTGGGCGGCACGAAATACGGCGAGACGGGCACCACGACGGCGAGCCAGCCGGAACGGAACGGCACGATCGTGCAGCTGGAAAACATCAAGGTGGATGAAAACTACAAGCTGGGTGTAGGTACTGCCGTCGGCGCCGTTGCGGGCGGGCTGATCGGCGCCGGAATCGGGGACAGCAAGACGGCTACCGTGGTCGGTGCGGTCGTCGGTGGCGCCGCCGGTACTTATGCCGAGAGCAAGCTCAAGAAGAAAGATGCGCAGCGCGTCGTGGTGGAAATGTCGACCGGCGGCCGCCTAACGATCACGCAGCCGCCCGACAGCCGGCTGCGCGAAGGCATTCAGGTGCGGGTCGAAGGCAGCGGTGAAAGCGCGCGCGTGGTGCCGCGATAGGATTACTAATAAGTCAGAAATATGGG
>DCVO01000062.1:0-14096 GCA_002327405.1 Thiobacillus sp. UBA2186
GGTAGAGCAGCGGATTGAAAATCCGCGTGTCGACGGTTCGATTCCGCCCCTGGCCACCATTCCCCAATAAGGCAAACCCTCACCATATCCACGATGCAGCGGATTTCGGTGCAGGCTCATATCTGCGCAGCAGATGTGAAGCTCGCGCCAGCGAGCGGCCGGAACCAAAATCCGCGTGTCGACGGTTCGATTCCGCCCCTGACCACCATTCCCCAATAAGGCAAACCCTCACCATATCCACGATGCAGCGGATTTCGGTGCAGGCTCATATCTGCGCAGCAGATGTGAAGCTCGCGCCAGCGAGCGGCCGGAACCAAAATCCGCGTGTCGACGGTTCGATTCCGCCCCTGGCCACCACACCCTCTATCCCGCTTTGGCAACTTCTCCCTGGACCTGCTCCTGCAGCAGCCGGGTCGCCTCCTGCGCTGACATCGGCATGCCGAACAGATAGCCCTGGACCTCGCTGCACTGCAGGCTGCGCAGCTGTTCGAGCTGGGCGATGCTTTCCACGCCTTCGGCAATCACGTTGAGATTGAGGTTGCGCGCCATGCCGACAATGGCATTGGCGATGGACATGCCGTCGAGTTCCGAATCCTTGACGAAAGCGCGGTCGATCTTGAGGGTGTGGATGGGGAAGCGGGAGAGGTACTTCAAGGAGCTGTAGCCGGTGCCGAAATCGTCGACCGCCAGCATGACGCCGGCTTCGGCCAGCTGGGTGAGCTTGGCGGCGTTGCTTTCCACGTCGCGCATCAAAACGTTTTCGGTGATCTCGAGTTCGAGCGCACCGGGCTCGAGCTGGTTGACTTCCAGCGCACGCAATACGCTGCCGACGAAGTCCGCGGTTTCCAGTTGGCGCGGCGAAATGTTGACCGAAACCCGCACCGGGGGCAGACCGCTCTTTCGCCATATGGCCTGCTGCGCCGCGGCCTGGCGCAGGATCCATTCGCCCATGGGCACGACCACGCCCGTCTCCTCGGCAAGCGGAATGAAGGCATTGGGCAGGACGATGCCGCGTTCCGGATGCCACCAGCGGATCAATGCCTCGAAGCCCTTGATGGCACCGGTCACGGTGTCGACCTGCGGCTGGTAGAACAGCACGAATTCGTCGCTGGCCAGCGCGCGGCGCAGGTCCGCCTCCATCTGGATACGGCCGGAAAAGGCTTCCTGCATCGCAGGCTGCCAGTGCTGGATGCGGCAGCCGCCTTGCGACTTGGCCTGGTACATGGCGATTTCGGTCTGCCGGATCAGCGTGTCGGCCACGGCGCCGTCCTCCGGCGCAAAGCTCGCGCCGATGCTCGCGGTGATGTACAGTTCATGGCCCTTGATGCGCAGCGGCGTGTTCAGGGCCTCGATCAGCTTGTGGCCGACCACGGTGGCCTCCAGCCTCGATGAGGCATCCGGCAGCAGCACGGCAAACTCGTCGCCGCCGAGGCGGGCAAGGACGTCATCGTCCGCAAGGCACTGGCGCAGCCGGGTGGCGATGTGAATGAGCAGCTCGTCTCCGACGCCATGGCCCAGCGAATCGTTGACCACCCTGAAGTTGTCGAGGTCGAGAATCATCACCGACAGTGCCAGCTGCTTGCGCTTGCCGTAAACCAGCGCGCGGCCGAGATGATCGCGGAACTTGGCGCGGTTGGGCAGCCCGGTCAAAAGATCGTGATAGGTCTGGTAATGCACGGTCTCCTCGGCCTGCTTGCGGTCGCTGATGTCCTTGACCACGCCGTAGGTGCCCATGAAGCGGTTTTCGAAACGCGACTCGGGAAATTCGTACATGCCGGTGGCGGTCACTTCCACGGTGCGGTAGCGCCCGTTCATGACGCGCGGGCGTTGCTGACC
The DNA here is from genome assembly GCA_002327405.1 of Thiobacillus sp. UBA2186. Taxonomy (GTDB): domain Bacteria; phylum Pseudomonadota; class Gammaproteobacteria; order Burkholderiales; family Thiobacillaceae; genus UBA6918. The sequence continues at coordinate 1,837 of DCVO01000062.1, forward strand.
GTCCTTGCATTTCAGCCGCAATTCGACATTGCGCGAGGCGCGCGCATCCGCGCGGCGCTCGTTGAAGACATGTTCGGCGCGAAACTGGTCTTCTTCAAAAATGATTTCGTTGAAATGGCGTCCGACCAGTTCGTCGCGGGTATGGCCGAGCAGGCTTTCCACCCGGTCGTTCACGAAGGTGAAGCGGCCCTCGTTGTCCAGGGTATAGATGAAATCCGGCGAAGTGTTGACCAGGAAACGATGCCATTTTTCCGACTGCTGCAGCCGCTGCTGGATCTGGCTGTTTTCCTTTTCCAGCTGCTGGTTGCTGAGCGTGTTGCCGATGCGCTTCAATAGCTCCTCGGGCTTGTAGGGCTTGCGGATGAAATCGGCGGCGCCATGGCGCAGGGCGTTGACGGCGCTGTCGATGGCGTTGTCCCCCGAGACCACGATCACCGGCGTGGCGACGCCGCGCCTGGACAATTCGGCCAGCACCTCGACTCCGCCGATGTCCGGCATGTTGAGATCGAGCAGGATCACATCGAACTGCATCCTGCCGACCGCATCGAGCGCCTGCCGTCCGCCGCCTGCCGTGGCCGTCTCGTAGTTTTGCGCGCCAATCAGGCGCGAGAGGCTTTCCTGGATCAGCGGGTCGTCATCCACGATAAGGATGCGCGGCCGCCTGTTCAGGCTGCTTACGCTGGTCTTGGCTTCACCGGTTGTGGCTTGCATCATGCTCTCCGTTCATTTTCTCTGGCTGCCAAAGGCAAATAAATCCTGAAGGTGGAACCGCCGGCGTCGCTGTCGTATTCGATTTCGCCGCCCATGATCTTCACGAGGTTCTGGCTGATGTAAAGGCCGAGGCCGGCATGCTCGCCACCCTTGGTGCTGACCGCGGGCTGGAACAACTGCTCGCGCACGTGCTGCGGCAGCCCCGGTCCGGTGTCCTGCACGGCGATCACGGCGCAGTCGCGGCCGCCATGTTCGTTGCGCATCGTGGCAAAAGTGAGTTTGCCGCCGCGCGGCATCGCCTCGACGGCATTCTTCGCCAGGTTGAGCAGCACCTGCTTCAACTGGTCGCGCTGGGTGACGATGCTGCCGATGCCGGGATCGAGATCGATCTGCACATTGACCTTGTTGGGCAGGAACAGCGTGTCGAGCGACATCCTCACCAGTTCGGAAATCACCTGGTTGACGTCCACCCAAGTGCCGGGCCCGGGTTCGGCCGGCGCAGCCGCATCGCGCTTCGCGCCCAGGCCCTGCAGGATGCCGGCCACACGCTCGATCTCGCCGCCGACGATGGCAAGATCGCGCTGGGTTTCCTTGTCGCCGGCAAATTTGGCCGACAGCAGGTTGACGTAATTGCGGATGATGGTGAGCGGATTGGAGGCTTCGTGCACGGCCTTGCGCACTTCATGGCGCGGAATCGCATCCGCGTCCCCCCTTTTGGAAGCATCGCCGCCCTGCAAGGTGTCGATGCGCGCGGACAGGCTGCGCAGGAATTCCTTCCATCTCGGCAATTCGGCAATGGCTTCGGATGCGTTGCCTGCGATCAGCACTGACCGGCTTTGTCCGCCGCTGCCGAGGGGTTCGCACAGCAGGCTTTCAGCGCCCAGCAGGCGCGCAACCTGTGCGTCGATCACGGGGAACTGGTCCGACTGCGGGCTCTGCCAGAAAGCGGTCGTGCCGGCCGCTGCGCGCGACAAGGCGCTTTGCACAAAATCGGCAGGCAGCGTGAGTGCGGCCAGGGCTGGCGGCGCAGGCCACCACGGAACCGGCATGAGCAGATTGCCTTCGGTGCGCAAGACCACGGACGGACCGATACCGAACAACGCCTGCAAGGCGAGCGTCGCCCTGCGTGACAGGGATTCGAGGTCTGCCGCAGCGCTGAGGAAATCCTGCAGAGTCGAAGCCCGGGCCAGGGCAGCATATGCCTGCGTCAGCCCGCCCGACGAAGTCGACACGATTTCATGGGACGAATAACGATGAATGGCTTCCTGTGCCAGATAGTCGGCCTCGGTCTGCAGGCGTTCGGCTTCGGCGACATCGAGCCCGAGTCCGCCCAGCGAGGCACGCACGCCCACGTTGCCGTTGACATGCACGCTGTAGATCAGCGATGCGGCGAGCTGCAGCACCCTGACGAGCGGGTGGGCAGACTTGACCCGTGCAGGCGACGCCCGGCAAAAATGCACGGCATCCGCAACGAAACCGCTGGGGTCCGCCGCCAGCAGCCATTCGTCCAGCTGGCCGGCCTCGGCGAAGCCTGGGTAATCCGCAAGATTGTGCGACAGGCCCGCCAGCCAGGCCTGCTCGTCGTCACAGGCCCGGGTATGCGCGGCAATGAGGCGTGCCAGGTAGGCGACGCGGATGCCGGTTTCCCATGCGGCCTGCTGCTCTGCAGAGCGGGGGGATGCGGACAGCACCAGGGCGCGAACGAAATCCGCGCCCAGCCGTCCGATGATGTCGGCAAGCAAGGGGCTTGCCGGGATATTCTTTTGCCCATCAAGCAGGCGGGCACACCTGAGGACAGCAAGCGTCAGCGGTGCGTCAAAGCTGACATGCGCCGCCAGCGCCGGTCCGGATAGGCCCTCTCGCCCCAGAGCGGAGACGAGCTTTGCCAGCACCCCGGGGTGCATTTCCAGCAAATTTGGCGTCGCATTTTTGAGTGAAATCTTGAAAATCCTCCCAACTAGTTGCTATATATAACTTATTTTCTTTTACGGTCAATGAAAAATATGTTACTAATGGAAGCAAACAAGTACTGATGTTGCATTAAAGTTATGCTCTATAACGGTCGTTGCAGGGCTAACTTGCGCAAGCGGGGGAGGCAGGCAAATGAAACTACGCAACTTCTTGATATTTACTCTCGGTTTTCTGGCGACTGGCCATGCAATCGCGGCTGGCGGCCAGACGCCGGTTGCCGCCTACGCCAGTCCCTACGCGCAAAACAGCGGGCTGGAGCTGAACTCGCTCTCGGTCATGGTCTACGACCAGTACAGCGGAGAGGCGCTGTACGCCAAAAATCCCAACCTGCAGACGCCGATCGCCTCCATCACCAAGCTGATGACGGCCATGGTCACGCTCGACGCCCAGCAGCCGCTGGACGAGCGCGTCAAAATCACCAAGGATGACATCGACCGCCTCAAGGGAACCGGTTCACGACTGCACATCGGCGCCGTCTATTCGCGCGAGCAGTTGCTCAACCTCGCCCTGATCGCTTCCGAAAACCGCGCTGCCCATGCGCTGGGCCGCAATTATCCCGGCGGGCTCGACGCCTTCGTTACCGCCATGAACCGCAAGGCCCGGGAACTGGGGATGAACAAAACCCTGTTCGTCGACCCCACCGGACTGTCCAGCTTCAACCAGTCCACGGCGGAAGACCTCGTCAAGCTTGTAGACCACGCCTACAGCCACTATCCCGACATCCGGCAAATTTCGACCAGCACCGATTACAGCCTCGGCAAGCACCGTGTCGTGGTCAAAAAGAAGAAGAAAACCCGCGTCTACTGGCGCAACCTCGCCTACGTGAATACCAACCGCCTGACCCGCACCGGCGAATGGCAGATCGGCCTGTCGAAAACCGGCTTCATCAACGAGGCGGGGCACTGCCTGGTGATGCAGGCCGAAATCGCGCAGCGCAAGGTCATCATCGTTCTGCTGGACGCCATCGGCAAATACAACCGTTTGGGCGACGCCAACCGCATCAAGCAATGGCTGGAAGGCAGCGACATCAGCCGCCACACCATGGCCTCGCCGCCGGCCTCGCGCGGCACATAACAAGGGACCAGGAATTAGGATTTAGGGGCTAGCAGCCTGTCGGACTTGAGCGATCGTAGCGAGCCGGGTGGGAGAGCGAGGACAGTTTTTCACGATTTCGAGGCGCATAGCGGGCCTATGCAACGAGAAATCGGGGAAAAATGGACCGATCTTCCCACCGGCGCAGTAGATCAGCCTCAAGTCCGACAGGCTGCTAGGGATGGCGCGGCGAAAGCTGCGCCGTTTATATTGCGCGAAGCACAGTCCCTAAATCCTAGCTCCTAGCCCCTTATGTCCTTCTCCTTCTACCTCGACCTGCTGGCCCAGGTGCTGTTCCCCATGGGCCTGCTCATCGCCGCCGGCGCAATCTGGCGCACGCGTCTGGACGAGGCCGGCATCCGTGCCATACGCGGCTACATCACCACCGTCACCATCAACTTGTTCGCCCCGGCGCTGCTGTTCGCCGCAGCGGCAACCGCGCAGATCGACACCAACATCCTCAGCGTGCCGCTGCTGGTCGCGCTGGGCATGCTGGTGACCGGCGTGCCGCTTTATTTTCTGCTGTTCAGGACCCGCTTCGGCGGCAGTTGCTCCCAGGCCGCTCGCGCGGGGCTTCTGCTGTGCGGGATATTCGGCAACGTGCTGTTCATGGGCTATCCCCTGCTCGCCTATTTGTACGGCGAGGCCGGCGGGCAATACGCCGCCTTCGCCGACATGGCCGCCACCACGCCGCTGTTGTGGACCGCGGGTGTGTGGATCGCGGTCAAGCTGGGCGGCCAGACCAAGGATGCAGGCCATCCGCTCAGGCAGCTTTTCAGCCTGCCGCCGCTGTGGGCCTTCGCCGCCGGCGTGCTGGCGGTGCAGCTGCCGATCGATCATCAGCCCCTCGTCAATGCGGCCCATTTCATCGGCCGGCCCACGGTGCCGGTCATGCTCTTGATGCTGGGGTTGTCGATTCCCTGGAATCGGTTGGTGCCGAGCAAGCCGGTGCTGATGGTCGTCGGCTTCAAGTTGCTGCTGATGCCGCTGGCCACCTTTCTGCTCGCGCTTCTGCTGTTCCCGGAAATGACGGACGCACAGCGCGGCGCCGTGCTGGAGGCCGGCGTACCCACCATGCTCATGGCGGTGGGCATCGCCGACCGCTACAAGCTCGATGTGGAAAGGGTCGCGCTTACCGTGGCCTGGGGCACAGTGCTGTTCCTGCTGAGCTTGCCGGTGTGGCTGATCATGTTAGGCTAGCAGCCTGTCGGACTTGAGGCTGATCTACTGCGCCGGTGGGAAGATCGGTCCATTTTTGGCTTGCGCCGAAACTGGCAAGCTCGTTTTCCCCGATTTCTCGTTGCATAGGCCCGCTATGCGCCTCGAAATCGTGAAAAACTGTCCTCGCTCTCCCACCCGGCTCGCTACGATCGCTCAAGTCCGACAGGCTGCTAGTCACAGAGGAAGCTTCGCGGAGGGACGCAATGAAAATCGGCTTCATCGGCACGGGCATCATGGGCCGGCCCATGGCGCTCAATCTCATCAAGGCCGGTCACGAACTGTATACCTGGGGGCGCCGCTTCGACACCGTGGAGCCGCTGCTGGTCGCCGGCGCGACCGGCAAGGGCACGCCGGGCGAAGTCGCGGCCGCCGCCGACATCACCATCACCATGGTGGGAAGCACGGCCGACGTCGAACAGGTGGTGCTGGGCGAGCGCGGCCTCATGCACGGCGCACGGCCCGGCAGCATCATCGTCGACATGAGCACGATCGCGCCTTCCGCCGCTCGGCGCATCGCGGAACAGCTGGCAACCCGCAATATCCGCATGCTGGATGCGCCGGTGTCCGGCGGCCAGGCAGGCGCGCAGCAGGGCACGCTGTCCATCATGGTGGGCGGCGACGCGGAAACCTTCGCGCGCGTGCAGCCGCTGTTCGAAGTGCTGGGCAGGAACATCGTGCATGTCGGCGGCCACGGCGCCGGCCAGGTGGTGAAGGCCTGCAACCAGATCGTGGTCAGCCTGACCATGGAGGGCGTGGCCGAAGCGATCCTGCTCGCCAGAAACAACGGTGTCGATCCGGCCAGGATGCGCGAGGCGCTGATGGGCGGCTATGCCAACAGCAAGATCCTGGAGGTGCACGGACAAAGAATGCTGGAGGGCAATTACAAGGCCGGCTTCAAGGTCAAGCTGCACCACAAGGACATGGGCATCGTCATGGACAATGCGCATGAAAACCATACGCCGCTGCCGGGCGCGGAAGTGGTCGCAAGGCAGATCGCTTCGCTGATGGATGCGGGCGAATCCGAACTCGACTCCACCGCGATCATGCTGGCACTCGAACGTCTTGCTGGCTCATCCTAGAAAAAGCGGCTTGACCGCAGATTTTGCAGATTGGCGCAGATTATTGCCCCCAGGGCTTAATATGCCCCGACAGTAAATGACTGGGCGCCAATCTGTTGAATGCTCGTGTTTTATCTGCGTAAATCTGCGCCATCTGCGGATTTAAGGTTCGTATAACCCAGGCGCGCGGAAATCCTGCGCCCGGCTTCTTGCACCAGCGGTATCCAGTCTTCCTTTCTGCGTTCGATGGGCGCGGAAACCGACAAACCGGCGACCACATTGCCGCTGCCATCGCGAATCAGCACCCCAATGCAACCCACGCCCAGTTCAGCCTCTTCGTTGTCTAGTGCATAGCCCTGCACAAGGTCCTGGCGCGCCTCGTTTCTCAAACTGCCAAGTTCGGTAAGGGTATTGCGCGTGTAGCGCTCGAGGCCAGTGCGCGTGGCATAGCCTTGCAAGGCTTCATCGTCCATTTCCCCCAGCATGAGCTTGCCCACCGCGGTGACATGCAGCGGGGCGCGCGCGCCGATCACCTGCTCCACGCGAATCGAGCGTGCCGGCGTCACGCGCTCGACATATACCACTTCATCGCCCTCGCGCAGAGTGAGGTTGACCGACTCGCCGATCTGGTCGCGCAGCCATTCCATGATCGCATGCGCCTCGCGCCGCACGTCGGTACCGGCGCGCACGCGGTGTCCCAGCTGCAAAAGGCGCGTGCCCAGTACGTAATTGCCCGACTCGGTGCGTTCCACAAAACCGTGCGCGACCAAGGAGCCGAGTATGCGGAAGGCCGTCGAGGCATGCAGGCCGGTATCGGCGGTCAGGTACTTCAGCGGTACCGGTTCCGCGTAATGCGACAACGCATCCAGCAGGCCCACGGCGCGGTCCAACACTTGTATGGCGGTTGTAGTGTTTTTCATATGGTGGAAACGATTCTGTATTGTGAAAATTTCAGTATTCCACTAAGGTAGGCCCAACGCAAACTTTTTTGATATTGGAGCCCGCCATGTCCGCCCAACCCGACAGCAAGACCAGCGCCTATCCTGCCTATCTGGATGGCATCGACACCTTCGGCCAGCCCTGGCCGCACTTCGACACCCTGGGAGCTGCACCCGCGATCGGCGAAGGCCTGACCGCGATCGCCGACGCCGCCGACCCTGCCGCCGCCTACCAGACCCTGCTGGTGGCCGACGCGCTGCGCTACCTCACTCTGCAGATCACCGGCGCCAAGGCCTCGGGCCATCCCGGCGGCTTCGCTTCCAGCGCCGAGGCCGTGGCCGCACTCACCCTGCTCGGCCACAAGAACCTCGTCACCGAAGTCGGCCACCACGCTCCCGGCTATTACAGCGCCATGTTCCTCGACACTTCGCTCGAGGCCATGGGCATTTCGAGCGTGAAGGAAATGCGCGCGCGCTTCCGCGAGCGCCACGGACTCCTGGGCCATCTGTCCGGCGCCATCCCCGGCCTGCTCGCCCCCGCCGGCCCGCTCGGCCAGGGCCAGCACTTCGCCATGGCCGGCGCGTATCTGCACCGCGACAAGCTGTTCCCGGTGACCATCGGCGACGGCGGCATGGGCGAGCCCTACATCCTGTCCTCCTTCCTGCACTTCATCACCGCCTATCCGGATGTCACCAACTTCCTGCCGGTGCTGGTATGGAACGGCTACAGCCAGGAGCACCATTCCATGGTGTCGCTCTTTGATAACGAGGGCATGCAGCGCTACTGGCACGCGCACGGCTTCAAGCGCGTGATCCTGGTCGATGCCAAGGATTACGACGACGCCATGCAGCACGGCGCCTACGTCGACTCCAGCCTGTTCTCCTTCGGCAAGCGCCTGGAATTCGCCGCCGCCGTGCTGAAAGGCATCGATGGCGCAGCCAGGAGCGCGCTGTCGGGCACCCCCACCGCCTTCATCATCAAGCAGCTGAAGGGCGCGGGCGTGCACAAGACCGGCGCCAAGGCGCACAACCTGTATCCGGCCGACACCCTCGACGCGCCGCACATCTCCGGCGCCCTCGAGCGCCGCGCGCTCTCGCCCGAAGCCTGGCAACTGGTGCGCACCCTGTGCCTGCGTGCCGCCGGCGGGCCGGCCGCCAAGGTGGCGGTGACCGAAAGCGAACTGAAACTCGCCCCGATCAACGAGCTGCCCATTCGCGACTTCAACATCGGCGAAAAAGTCGTGCCGTCCACTGCGCTGGGCAACCTGATTGCCGCCGTGGGCCGTGCCGACCCCAACTTCGTGGTGACCAACGCCGACGGCAACGAGGCCTCCGGCATGGCCAACATCAACGAGGCCCTGAAGATCCGCCACCCCTCGGAAGACGGCCTCTACCATCAGCAGCCCGAAGGCCAGGTGTACGAGCCCTTGAACGAGGACGCCTGCGCGGGCTTCGCCGCGGGTCTTGCGCTCTTCGGCAGCCGCAGCATCTGGCTGTCATATGAGAGCTTCGCCATCAACGGCTGGCCCATCTACCAGACCGTGGCCCAGGCCATGGCCGAACTCAGGCGCAAGACGCCGTCGGCCGTATGCATGTTCACCGCCGGCGCGCTCGAGCAGGGCCGCAACGGCTGGACCCACCAGCGCCCGGAGATCGAGAACTACGTCGCCGCGCAGATGAAGAACGGCAATACTTTCGCGCTGTTCCCGGCTGACGCCAACATGATCCAGGCGTCTTACGAATGGGCGCTTGGCAGCCACAACAAGAGCATCGCCATTTTCGCCTCTAAGTCGCCGCTGCCGGTGTACACCACGCTGGAACAGTCGCGCAAAGCCATCAGTGACGGCGCCATCACGTTGTACGAAACTGCCGGCACGGGTGACATCGACATGGTGCTGGCGGCAGCCGGCGACATGATCCTGCTGCCGGTGTTCGAGGCCAAGGACGCGCTCGAAGCCGAAGGCCGCCGCGTGCGCATCGTGGCCGTGGCCAATCCGCGCCGCCTATACCGTGCGGCCGACGTGGCCTGGGACACGGTGTCCGAACCGGACGGCAACTTCATGAATGATGCCGATTTCGACCGGCTGTTCGATGCCAAGGCCCTGCTCGCCGTATCAGGCGGCCCCAGCGCCACGCTGGAGCCGGTGATCCTGAGGAGCCGCGCCCGTCGCGACGTGATGTGCTGGAAGCGCGGCGAGACCACCGCCAGCCCAAACGAGGTCATGGCCTTCAACGGTCTCAGCGCCGGCGACATCGCCAAGCGTGCAAACGGCCTGCTGGGATAATGCGGTGGAAAACAAGATCATCGTCATCGACGACGATCCCACCGGCTCGCAGACGGTGCATGGCTGCCTGCTGCTCACGCGCTGGGATGTCGACACGCTGAGCGAAGGTTTGCAGGACGCCTCGCCGCTGTTCTTCGTGCTGTCCAACACGCGCGGCATGGATGCGGCGAAGGCCGCGGCGGTCACGCGCGAAATCTGCGCCAACCTGCGCGCGGCGCTGGATCGCCTGACAGCGCAAGGATGTGCGATCCAGCCCATCCTGGTGAGCCGTTCCGACTCCACCCTGCGCGGCCACTATCCGGTGGAAACCGACGTCATCGCCGAGACTCTCGGCCCGTTCGACGCGCACTTCCTGGTGCCGGCCTTCTTCGAGGGCGGGCGCGTGACGCGCGACAGCGTGCATTACCTGATGGTCGACGGCAAGCCGGTGCCGGTCGCCGACACCGAATTCGCGAAGGATTCGGTGTTCGGCTACCGCCACAGCTACCTGCCGGATTATGTCGAGGAAAAAACCGCCGGCCGCATCCAGGCGGGCGAAGTCGAGCGCTTCCTGCTGGCCGACGTGCGCGGCGATGCGCTGCCGCGTTTGCTGGCGCTGGAAAACAATGTGTGCTGCGTGGTGGATGCCGAGACCCAGGCCGACCTCGACCACTTTGCCGCGCAACTCAAGGAAGCGGCATCGCAAGGCAAGCGCTTCCTGTTCCGGAGCGGCGCCTCGTTGCTCACCGCGCTCGCCGCGCTGCCGCCGCAGCCGGTCGCGGCGGAGGACATGTCGGCCTTCGTGCGCGAAGGCAAGCCGGGCGCAGTCATCGTCGGGTCGCACGTGAAGAAGACCACCGCGCAACTGAATGAATTACTGCAGCAGCCCGGTGTTGCGCCGCTGGAAATCGACGTGGCGCATCTGCCCGAAGGACGTGCGCGCATCGTCGAGGAGACGGTGAGGGCGGCGGCAAGCCTGCATGCGCTGGGGCTCACGCCGGTGATCTACACCAGCCGCGTCGAGCGCCAGTTCGCCGACCAGCAGCAGCGCCTCGTCTTCGGCGAGCAGGTTTCCGGCACACTGATGGACATCGTCAAACGGCTGCCGGAGACGCTCGGCTTCCTGATCAGCAAGGGCGGCATCACCTCCAACGACGTGCTGTCCGACGGCCTGGCCTTGAAAGCTTCGCGCGTGCTCGGCCAGATCCTGGCCGGCTGCTCGGTGGTGAAATGTCCGCACGACCATCCGCGCTATCCCGACCTGCCGGTAGTGATCTTCCCCGGCAATGTGGGCGACGAGCCGGCGCTGGCCACGGTCTACCGGCGGCTCGCTAACGCCAAGGCGCTCAGATCAGGCTCCGCTCGCCAAGCTCGCGCTTGATGTAGGCGTAGAACACCGGCGCCGCGATCACGCCGGCAACGCCGAAAGCCGCTTCCATCACCAGCATCGCGGTCAGCAACTCCCAGGTGTAGGCCTTGATCTGGCCGCCGATGATGCGCGCGTTCACGAAGTATTCGAGCTTGTGGATGATGACGAGGAAAGCCAGCGAGGCGAAAGCGATCTGCAGCGAATGGTTGAAGGAAATGACGACGATGACGGTGTTGGAAATCAGGTTGCCCAGCACCGGCAAGAGGCCCACGACGAAGGTGATCACGATCATGGTTTTGATGAAGGGCAATTCCACGCCGAAGGCCGGCAGCACGACGGCAAGATACAGACCGGTCAGCGCGGTATTGAGCAGCGAGATGCGCACCTGCGCGAACACCACCTTGCGGAAGGCCTGGCCCAGATGCGTGACGCGCTTCGCCATCGCCTGCGCCAGCGGGCCGAGCGAGTGATGCTCGCGACCTTCGTTCAGGGACACGAAGGAGCCGATGATGAGGCCGATCACCACCATCGCCAGTGCGTGGCCGGCGGTGCCGCCGATGGTACGGATTTCCTGGGCGTGCGCGCGCAGCCACTCGGACAGCGTCGCGCGGATCTGCGACTCGTCGCCCTGCGGCAGGTATTCGGCAATCCACGGCGGCAAGAGGTCGCGCGAATTCTCGATGACCTCGGCCATGTTCTTGAGCAGCGCGGCATAGCTCCCGCCTTCCGCCTTATAGTAGGCGACCGCGCCCAGCACGGCGCCGATCAGCGCGGCGAGCACCGCGGCGGAAATCAGCGCCACCACGATCATCTTGGCGCGGCTGTGCGACAGCTTGTTGCCGACGAAGCGCGGCGACAGCATGACCACCAGCTCGTACACCAGCAGGCCGGCCAGCAGCGCGGGCAGAAGCTTGGCCGAGAGGGTGAAAATCAGCGCTACCGCCATCAGACCCCAGGCGGCCCATTCGTACTTCGTGGCATGCGTGGCCATCGGAAATCTCCCGGTTTCCCCGGATTTTAACGTGAAACAACGCGTAGCGTTTCCCCGTCCCCCTCTCCCTCGGGGAGAGGGCCGGGGAGAGGGAACGGACACGGCGGTGCGCTGCGTTCATGATTCGGGTTGGCGCAGTCGCCATGTCCGTTAGCCCGGATACTTGGCTTAGAATGAAGTCATGATCGCCAACGAAACCGTCCGCCGCCTGCAAGCCGTCCTGCCGCCGCACTGCCTGCTGCTGGCGCGCGAGGATCTGAAGCCGTTCGAGACCGACGGCCTCACTGCGTATCGCAACACGCCCGATGCGGTGGCGCTGCCGGAAACCGAGGATCAGGTCAGGGAGGTCTTGCGCGTCTGCCGCGAGACCGGCACGCCCGTGGTGTTCCGCGGGGCCGGTACCGGGCTGTCGGGCGGCGCGCTGCCTGTGGACGGCGCCGTGCTGCTGGCGATGACCAAGTTCAGCCGCATCCTGGCAATCGACCCGCTCGCGCGCACCGCGCGCGTGCAACCCGGCGTGCGCAACCTCGCCATCTCCGAAGCCGCCGCCGCATACGGCCTTTACTACGCGCCCGACCCCTCTTCGCAGATCGCCTGCAGCATCGGCGGCAACGTGGCGGAAAACTCCGGCGGCGTGCACTGCCT
>DCVO01000062.1:14133-14277 GCA_002327405.1 Thiobacillus sp. UBA2186
GCCCGGCTACGACCTGCTCGCGCTGATGACCGGCTCGGAAGGCATGCTCGCGGTCATTCTCGAAATCACGGTGAAGCTGCTGCCGAAACCCGAGCGCGCCCAGGTCATCCTCGCCGCCTTCGACGACGTCGGCAAGGGCGGCGC
>DCVO01000185.1 GCA_002327405.1 Thiobacillus sp. UBA2186
CCGAGGATGTCGGTCAGCACGGCGAACTTGCCGCCTTCCTTGATCAGGCCCATGGCGATGCCGGCGATGTGCGCCTTCATCGGCACGCCGGCGTCCAGCATGGACAGGCAGCCGCCGCACACGGAAGCCATGGAGGAGGAGCCGTTGGATTCGGTCACTTCGGACACCACGCGCAGGGTGTAGCCGAATTCTTCCCTGGAGGGCAGCGCGGCCAGCAGGGCGCGCTTGGCCAGGCGGCCGTGGCCGATTTCGCGGCGCTTGGGGCTGCCGACGCGGCCGGTCTCGCCGGTGGCGAAGGGCGGCATGTTGTAGTGCAGCAGGAAGCGCTCGGAATACTCGCCCATCAGCGACTCGATGGTCTGCTCGTCGCGGCCGGTGCCCAGGGTGGTGATGACCAGGGCCTGGGTTTCGCCGCGGGTGAACAGGGCGGAGCCGTGGGTGCGCGGCAGCACGCCGGTACGGATGCTGATGGGGCGCACGGTGCGGGTGTCGCGGCCGTCGATGCGGGGCTGTCCGGAAAGGATGCGGCCGCGCACGACCTTGGCTTCCAGCTTGAAGAACTCGTCCTTGACCACGTTCACCGCCAGGGTGTCCATGTCGGCGGTGATCAGTTCGGCAAACACCTTGTCGCGGATGGCGTCCACTGCCACCGTGCGTGCCTGCTTCTGCTTGATGGAATAGGCCTGCTCGAGCTCGGCCTTGGCCAGGGACTCGATCTTGCCGACGAGTTCGGTGTTGGTGGCGGGGGCTTGCCAGTCCCAGGCATCCTTGCCGGCTTCGTCGGTCAGTTCGTTGATGGCGTTGATGGCGGCCTGCATCTGCTGGTGGCCGAACACGACGGCGCCCAGCATGATGTCTTCGGGCAGTTCCATCGCTTCGGATTCGACCATCAGCACGGCGGCCTCGGNNNCGGACAGCGACAGCGCGGCGGAGGCGCCGATCAGGGCGGGAATGTCGGAATCCACTTCCGGATTGGAGGACAGCACGTGCGCGATGACCTGCACTTCATTGAAGAAGCCTTCCGGAAACAGCGGGCGGATGGGGCGGTCGATCAGGCGCGAGGTCAGGGTTTCCTTCTCGGTGGGCTTGCCTTCGCGCTTGAAGTAGCCGCCGGGAATGCGGCCGGCGGCGTAGGTTTTCTCCATGTAGTCCACGGTCAGCGGGAAAAAGTCCTGGCCGGGTTTCACGTCTCTCTTGGCAACCACGGTGACCAGCACCACGGTGTCGTCCATGTTGACCAGTACTGCGCCGTCGGCCTGGCGTGCGATTTCGCCGGTTTCCAGGGTGACGGTATGGCGGCCGTACTGAAATGATTTGGTGACTTTCATGCTTTTCCTCTTCCTCTAAACGACACCGCCCCGCTGGCTGGCGGGGCGGCTGTTTTTTGATGCGATAGTGGTGTCCGTTCCTGGGACGCTTACTTGCGCTAGACGCTGCGTTATTTACGCAGGCCCAGGCGCTCGATCAGCGACTTGTAGCTTTCCAGATTGGTGGACTTCAGGTAGTCCAGCAGCTTGCGGCGGCGGCTCACCATCTTGAGCAGACCGCGACGGGAATGGTGGTCCTTGGCGTTGGCCTTGAAGTGGTCCGTCAGCTGGTTGATGCGTGCGGTGAGCAGGGCGACCTGCACTTCCGGGGAGCCGGTATCGGCAGCCGCGCGTTGATAATCCTTGACGATCTGTGCCTTCTCGGCAGTCGTGACAGCCATGTGTTTCTCCTAAAAATCAGGGTTTATGGAATCGCGAAACCCGGTGGCCCGGAGGGTTTCGTTCATGAAACCCGCTATCGATCCAGCAGGCTTCGTTCAACGAGCCGCCAATTCAGCTTGGCGGGCTTCGTTCAACGAGCCGCCAATTCAGCTTGGCGGGCTTCGTTCAGAAGGCCGAAATACTACCTTAAAAAGGCTTTCGGCTCAAGCAGTTGTGTTGTTTACGCAGTTGCCATGAGGCGTGATGCCACGAGTTTCCCGCCTGCCTCGACGAGTCCCAGAAACCCCTGCGGCGCATAGACGCGAATCTTGCCCTGTATGGCGCAGATGGCCGGCCGCTCTGGCTGCTTGCCTTGTGCGAGCTGTTTGGCCGTTTCGGCATCGATATCGAGCCGGGGCAGGTGGGCGACCAGGGTGTCCGGTGGGAGCAGGGTGGACAGGCGCTGATCCTGGCCCAGGTTTTCCAAGGCCTCCAGACTGACTGCCTGGTCGAGCGAAAACGCACCGCTGGCAGTGCGTTGCAAGGCGATCAGATGTGCCCCGCAACCCAAAGCCTGGCCGATGTCCTCGGCCAGGGTGCGGATGTAGGTGCCTCCCGAGCAGCGCACCCGGATGGTCAGCTCGTCGCCTTCCAGCTTCTCGGCCGATAGCTGGTAGATGGTGATTTCGCGCGGCTTGCGCTCGATTTCGATGCCGGCGCGCGCGTATTCGTAAAGCGGCCGGCCCCGATGCTTGAGCGCGGAATACATGGGCGGTGTTTGCAACCGGGTGCCGGTGAATTTCGGCAGCAGTTGCAGGACGGCATCAAGTGTTACCGCAACGGGGCGGGTTTCCAGCACTTCGCCCTCGAGGTCGCCGGTGGCGGTGGTGGTGCCCAGCTTGAGTACGGCACGATAAGCCTTGTCGCCGTGCAGCGCATAGCCGGAAAACTTGGTGGCCTGGCCGAAGCAGATGGGCAGTAGGCCTGAAGCGAAGGGGTCGAGCGTGCCGGTGTGGCCGGCCTTGGCGGCATTGAACAGGCGTTTGGCTTTTTGCAGGGCGGCATTTGAAGTCCAGCCGGCCGGCTTGTCGAGCAGCAGCACGCCATCGATGTTTAGGCGGGAATTCATGTTGAACGCAGAGGCGCACAGACGCAGAGAAACGCTAAAGGCATTTACAGGGAGGTAGGGGAGGTTAAGAGAGGAAACCAAAGCAATTACTCCATTACCTCCTTTACCTTCCTGTCATTAAGCTTTTTTGCCCGCTGTTATTCATCTTTCGGATGCCTTGCGTCTTCGGCGACGGCCTGGTCGATGAGCTGGGACAGGTGCATGCCCTGTTCCACCGACTCATCGTAGGCGAAGGAAAGCTGCGGTACCAGGCGCAGTTTCATGCGGCGGGCAAGATGGCTGCGCAGGAAACCGCCCGCGCGCTTGAGCCCCGCCAGCACGTCCTGATGCGTGGCCTGCGGATTGAGGCTGGTGACGAAGACTTTCGCGTGTTCAAGGTCGGAAGTGACTTCGACGCCGGTGACGGTGATGAGGCCGACGCGCGGATCCTTGAGTTCGAGACGAATGATTTCCGCCAGCTCGCGCTGGATTTCGTCTGCGACTCTACGGGAACGGGGGAAATCTTTTGGCATGGGGAGTGAGGAGTAAGGGGTGAGGGGTTAGGAGTGGGAAGTTCGGAAGTTACTCCTTACCCCTCACTCCTCACCGCACTCACAGAGTGCGTGCCACTTCCACGACCTCGTAGACTTCCAGCTGGTCGCCTTCCTTGATGTCGTTGAAGTTCTTGAGCGACAGGCCGCACTCGAAGCCTTCCTTGACTTCCTTGACGTCATCCTTGAAGCGCTTCAAGGAATCCAGCTCGCCGTCGAACAGCACGACGTTGTCGCGCAGGAGGCGCACGCGGGAACCGCGCCTGACCAGGCCGGACTGCACCATGCAGCCAGCGACCGCGCCGACCTTGGGCACCTGGAAGACCTGGCGGATTTCGACCTGGCCGAGGATGTTTTCCTTTTTCTCGGGCGAGAGCAGGCCGGAGAGCGCCGCTTTCACGTCATCCACGATTTCGTAAATGATGTTGTAGTAGCGGATGTCCACGCCGGACGATTCGGCCAGCTTGCGCGCATTGGCATCGGCGCGCACGTTGAAGCCGATGACCACGGCCTTGGAGGCCAGCGCCAGGTTGACGTCGGATTCGGTGATGCCGCCCACGCCGCTGTGGATCACGTTGACCTTGACCTCTTCGGTGGAGAGCTTGGTCAGCGCGTGGGTGAGGCCCTCGTAGGAACCCTGCACGTCGGCCTTGATGATGAGCGGCAGCTGCTTGACCTCGCCCTCGGCCATCTGCTCGAACATGGATTCGAGCTTGGCGGCCTGCTGCTTGGCCAGCTTGACGTCGCGGTACTTGCCCTGGCGGAACAGCGCGATCTCGCGCGCCTTCTTCTCGTCCGGCAGCACCAGCGCGTCGTCGCCGGCATTGGGCACGTCGGACAGGCCCTGGATTTCCACGGGAATGGCGGGGCCGGCCTCGCTGATGTTCTTGCCGGTTTCGTCCTGCATGGCGCGCACGCGGCCGAAGGCCTGGCCGGCGAGCAGAATGTCGCCGCGCTTCAGCGTGCCCGATTGCACCAGCACCGTGGCGACCGGGCCCTTGCCCTTGTCNNTGCAGCAGGATGGCATCGAGCAGGCTGTCGATGCCCTGGCCGGTCTTGGCAGAGACATCGACGAACATGGCTTCGCCGCCCCATTCCTCGGGCACGATTTCGTGCGTGGCCAGTTCCTGGCGGATGCGCTCGGGATTGGCTTCCGGCTTGTCGA
>DCVO01000188.1 GCA_002327405.1 Thiobacillus sp. UBA2186
TGGGTGGCGGACCAGGCGCGCATGCTGCTGGAAGACATGCCGGTCGAGGTGTTCAAGATCGGCCTCCTGGGCAGCGTCGAGAACATTACCGTGATCGCCGAAATCCTTTCCGACTATCCGGACATTCCGGTGGTGCTGGATCCGGTGCTGGCCTCCGGACGCGGCGACGACTTGTCCGGCGAGGACATCATTGCGGCCATGCGGGACATGCTCATCCCGCAGACCACGCTGATCACGCCCAACAGCATCGAGGCGCGCCGCCTGGCCTTGAACGAGGGCGAGGAAGACCACCTGCCGCTGGCCGAATGCGCCAGCCGCTTCATCCAGATGGGCTGCGAATCGGTGCTCATTACCGGCACGCACGAAAACACGCCGCGCGTGTACAACGTGCTGTACGGGCTGGAGGGCGTGATCCAGACCGACGCCTGGGATCGCCTGCCCGGCAGCTACCATGGTTCCGGCTGCACGCTGGCTTCGGCCATCGCCGCCAGCCTCGCCTTCGGCAACGAACTGCAGCGCGCGGTGAAGGACGGCCAGGATTTCACTTACGAAACCCTGAAAGCCGCGTTCCGGCCCGGCATGGGGCAATACCTTCCCGACCGCTTCTTCTGGGCGCAGGAAACGCCGGTGCAGGGCAGCGCATAGTGGCTGCATTTCCCTCCGGCGTGTACGCACTGACGCCCGAATGTGCGGATACCGGCCGTCTCCTTGCAATGGTCGAAGCCGCGCTGAAAGGCGGCGCGGCGGCGGTGCAGTATCGCGAAAAAACCGGCGATGTCGCCCTGCGCCACGAACAGGCCAGCGAACTGCTGCCGCTATGCCGCCAATACCATGCGCCGCTCATCATCAACGACGACCTGCGCCTTGCCGATCTCGCCGATGCGGACGGCGTGCACCTCGGTCGCGAGGATGCCGGCCTGCGCGAGGCGCGGCTGATCCTGGGGCCGAAAAAGATCGTCGGCGTGTCCTGCTACCAGAGCCTGGATCTGGCGCGCGAGGCCCAGGCGGAGGGTGCCGATTACGTGGCATTCGGCAGTTTTTACCCATCGCCCACCAAACCGCAGGCCTTGCGTGCGTCGCTGCAGCTGCTGCACGATGCCGCCGGCCTCAAGCTGCCGGTGGTGGCCATCGGCGGCATAACGGCGGAAAATGCGCCTGAAGTCATCGCCGCCGGCGCGGACGCCATTGCCGTCATCACGGCGCTGTTCGATGCGCCGGATATCGAGGCCGCCGCGCGCGGGTTGAATCGTTTGTTTGTTTGTGAATCGGAAGACTGATGGACCGCAACCACACCCTGTTCGAGCAATCCCAGAAAATCATTCCCGGCGGCGTGAACTCGCCGGTGCGCGCGTTCAAGTCCGTGGGCGGCGTGCCGCGCTTTTTCACGCGCGGCGAGGGCGCCTATTTGTGGGACGCCGACGGCAAGAAATACATCGACTACGTCGGCTCGTGGGGGCCGGCCATCCTCGGCCATGCGCATCCGGACGCGGTGAAGGCCGTGCAGGGAACAGCCGCGCTGGGCCTGTCCTTCGGCGCGCCCACCGAGATCGAGCTGGAAATGGCCGAGCTCCTGACCAGCCTGTTGCCGGGTTTCGACAAGGTGCGGCTGGTGAGTTCCGGCACCGAGGCGACCATGAGCGCGATTCGCCTTGCGCGCGGTTTCACCGGGCGCAGCAAGATCGTCAAGTTCGAAGGCTGCTACCACGGCCACGCCGATTTCCTGCTGGTGAAGGCCGGTTCCGGCGCGCTCACCTTCGGCAATCCCACTTCCGCCGGCGTGCCGGCCGAAGTCGCTGCGCAGACCCTGGTGCTGGATTACAACGATCTCGCCGGCGTCGAGCGCACCTTCGACAAGATCGGCAGCGAAATCGCCGCCGTCATCGTCGAGCCGGTCGCCGGCAACATGAACCTGGTGCAGCCGGCGGCGGGCTTCCTCGAAGGCCTGCGCGAACTCTGCACCAGGCACGGCGCAGTGCTGATTTTCGACGAAGTGATGACCGGCTTCCGCGTGGGCCCCACGGGCGCGCAGGGCTTGTACGGCATCGTTCCCGACCTCACCACGCTGGGCAAGGTGATCGGCGGCGGCATGCCGGTGGGCGCTTTCGGCGGGCGCCGCGACATCATGGATTATCTTGCCCCGGTCGGCCCGGTGTATCAGGCCGGCACGCTGTCGGGCAACCCGGTTGCGGTGGCGGCGGGCTTGGCCACACTCAAGGCCACGCGTGTGCCCGGTTTCTATGATTCTCTTACGGCGCGCACCCTGAGCCTGGTCGAGGGCCTGGCCAAGGCGGCGGGCGAAGCCGGCGAGATATTCAGCGCCGCCAGCGTGGGCGGCATGTTCGGCGTGTATTTCAGCGCCCTGCCGCCGCGCACCTATGCCGAGGTCATGGCCTGCGACAAGGACCGCTTCAATCGCTTCTTCCACGCCATGATCCACGAAGGCGTGTACCTGGCGCCGTCGGCGTTCGAGGCCGGCTTCGTCTCGGCTGCGCACACTGATGCCGAAATCAATGCCACCATCGAGGCGGCGAAGCGGGCGTTCGCGAAGATTTAGGGAACGGCATTAACCACGGGGCAAATAACGAATTTGAACAAAGAGGACAAGAGGACAGGAGAAAAACTTTAAAAAAGTTTCATGGCTGAACCAGATTCCTCTTGTCCTCATGTCCTCCTTGTTCCTGTCTTTTGTTTTCTTGCCGTGGCCAAACACTTTCCAGATTCAGGGGCTGATCTGGCGGTAAGCCGCGTCGGCCAGGCGGCCCATCTCGGCCTGGTCGACATTGCCTGACAGCGCATAGCCCAGGCCGCGGTCGACCCAGTAGAACACTTCCACCCCATCCTCGCGCGCATGGCGGAAGCTGGTTTCTGCCTGTTTCGCTTCATCGCGCCGCACATACAGGGTGATGCGACGGTTCAACCCATCCTGGTACATGAACTGGGCCACCGGCCCGGTTTCGCCCGGCAACAGCCGACCGCCCAGCAGTTCGAAGCCCTGCTTCTTGAAATCGGGGGCATGCAGTTCATGGCCCAGGCGCTTGGACAGCCAGGCCACGAGGTGATCGGCGTGCTGTGCGTCGACCTCGACCGGATGGCGTTGTTCGGGGCTGTACACCACATGGGCGATGGCCGCGGCCTGCGGCAGTGTGGCAAATAGCGCAGGCGCTTCTGCGCTCCGAAGGCCGATGCCATAGCCTAAAAAGCCGACGCCGGCGACGACGAACAAAGCCGCTGCGGCCCGGTACCAGCGCACGGGCTTTGCTTGCCGCCTGCTCGCGGCGCGCACCAGTTCCAGCGGCAGCGGTTCGTTCAGCACCTCGTCGAAGACGGCGTGCAGGGCGCGATTCTGCGCGATCCAGGACTGAACACGCGCGGCGTCTTCCGGGTGCGCCGCCAGCCAGGCCTCGACTTCCGCGCGCCGATCAGCCGGCAGAAGGCCGTCGGCATATGCGTGCAAATCGTCTTCGTTGATGTGGTTCATTTCACTACCTGCAACTTGGTTACCTGTTGTCCTTCCAGCATTTGCCGCATGCGTTCGCGCGCGCGCGACAGGCGCGACATCACCGTGCCCGGCGGCACCCCGAGAATGCGCGCGGCATCGGCGTAGGCGAACTGCTCCAGGCCGACCAGCAGCATCACTTCGCGCTGCTCGGGCGGCAGCTTCGCGAGCGCGGCGTGGATGTCGCGCACGACCAGCGCTTCCATCTGGCCGCCGCTGACCGGCACGTCGTTCGCTTCATCCAGTTCGCACAAGGGCTGATTGCTTGGCGAGCGCATCTGATTCACGAACAGATTGTGCATGAGCGTGAACAGCCAGGCACGCAGGTCGCTGTCCGGGCGCCACAAGTCGAGCTTGGCCAGCGCGCGTTCCAGCGTGTCCTGCACCAGATCGTCGGCGCGCGCCGCATCCCGCGCCAGGGCGCGCGCATAGCGGCGCAGGCGCGGGATGTGCTGGATGAGTTCGGCCTGGCTCAATCAGGGTTTTGCCGCATGCCACACGTTGTTGACGCCGTCGCCCGTCATGTCGCCGGGTTTCCGGTCCTTGACCCAAAGATACAACGGTTTGCCCTTGTAGGCCCACTGCCTGCTGCCGTCGTCGCGGGTGACGATGCTGTAGCCGCCGCTGGCCTTGTCGGTAGCGGTCGCCATCAGCGGCGGCCATTTCGCCGCGCATTCGCCGTTGCAGGCGCTCTTGCCGGCATCGGCGGGATCCTTGTCGAAGGTGTACAGGGTCATGCCGGCGGGATTGGTCAGCACGCCGCTCGTGGCTTGCGTGGGCGGGTTGGCGGTGCAGGCGCTGATCAGGGCCATGCCGGCCGCGGTGGAAAGCAAGAAGTTGTAGGGACGCATAAATCCTCCTGAGGCTGAATGGAATGGGAAGAACGCGAGCCGAAACTCGCCTTCCATGGGTAAACAGCCTTGTGGTCGAATTTATTCCACGCCTGCCGGAATTATTTCGGCAGGCAACAAAAACCCCGCCTGGGCGGGGTTTTTAGGGGCGCCGGGATTACAGTTCGCCGTACGAATGCAGGCCGGACAGGAACATGTTGACGCCGAGGAAGGCGAAGGTCGTCACCAGCAAGCCGACCACGGCCCACCACGCCAGCACCTTGCCGCGCAGGCCCTTGACCATGCGCAGGTGCAGCCAGGCCGCGTAGTTCAGCCACACGATGAGCGCCCAGGTTTCCTTGGGGTCCCAGCTCCAGTAGCCGCCCCAGGCNNGGTGGCGATGGTGAAGAAGGCGAAGCCGATGGCGATGGCCTTGTACATCACGTCGTCGAGCACTTCCTGGGAGGGGAGCCGCGAGGCGAGGATGCCCTTGCTGGCCAGGATCCAGGCCACCCCGAGCATGGCGGCGATGGAGAAGGCGCCGTAGCCGATGAAATTGGCGGGCACGTGGATCTTCATCCACCAGGATTGCAGCGCCGGCACCAGCGGCTGGATTTCATGCGCCTGGCGGTCGAAGGTGTACCACAGGATGAAGCCCACCGCCGCGCTGATGACGAGCAGCACGAAGGCGCCCATGCTTTTCTGCCGGTAGCGGCCTTCGTAATAGAGGTACAGGAGCGCGGTGATGAGGGTGAACAGCACGAAGACTTCGTACAGGTTGGAAACCGGAATGTGCCCGATGTCCGGGCTGATGAGATAGGACTCGTACCAGCGCACCAGGAGGCCGGTCAGTCCCATGGCGGCGGCGCTCCAGGTCAGCGCGGTGCCGGTCTTGCCGGCGAAGGGCGAGCGCGCCAGTACGCCGATCCAGTAGGCGACGGTGGCGAACACGTACAGCGCGCACATCCACATGATGGCGGCCTGGCTGGAAATCAGGAACTTGAGGAAGAAGGCCTGTTCCATGCGGGCGAGGTCGCCCTGGTAGAAATAAATGGCCAGCAGGGCTAGGACAAAGGAAACCGCCACGAACGGACGCACCGGCTTCCAGGTCCAGCCCAGCCAGGCCAGTACCGGCACGGCGGCGATCAGCACGCCCTTGTCGTAGCCGTCCATATAGGCGCCGTAGCGGTTGAGCGCATAGCCTGCGCCCGCGGCGAGGACCAGGGCGAACAGCCAGTCGAATGCGGACAGGCGCTTCAATAAGGGTTGCGGGGCGTTGAGTGCGAGTTCCATGCTTATTCCTTGTTGGCCAGCTGCTCGATAGCCTGACTATGTTTGGCGAATTCCTGTTCGAAATCAACCGTTTTGCGGGGAGTGGCATAGGCGAACAGGGCGCTGCCGGGTTTGACGACTATCCAGGCGCGGCGTTCCCTGACGTAGAGCATGGCGAAAATGCCCAGCACCAGCAGCAGGGAGCCGAAATAGACCAGGTTCTTGCCGGGCGAGCGGGTCATCTGGAGGCCGGAAGCCTGGATTTGCTCGAACGACTGCAGTTGCAGATAGACCGGCGCGCCGTAGAAGAACAGGTCGGAGAATGCGTTCAGGCTGTCGCGGATGAAAAAGCCGGTGGCCTCGTCCGCTGCCGGCGGCAGCTCGCCGGCCTGGGCATTGGCGAGCCTCAAGGCCTCGAAAGCGGACAGCTCGATGATGCGCAGGAAAGTCTCGGTGGCCTTCTGGCGTTCGTTTTCCGGGATGTTGGTTTCGATGAACTGCCCCAGTGCGCTGTAGCCGCCCTGGGCGAACAAGTTGAGGATGTCGCCGGCGCTGGCTTCCAGGCGGACCTGCAGCTCGCCTCCGCCTTCGCCCGGCGGCAGGGCGCCGAGCGCGAAGCGTTTTGCGATTTCGCCGCGCTGAGCCGGATCGATCAGTACCCCGCGCAGACGCATGAAGGTGTCGATGCCGCCCTGCTTGTCTGCCGGCAGGCGCAGATAGCGGAAGGGCTCGTTCGGCGTTTCGCGCACGCCCGACAGGAGGTACATGCGCCCGTCCAGCGTCACCGGCAGCATGTAGTTGTGGTATTCCCTGGCTTCGCCGCGCGGGTTGCGCACCTTCACCTGGTAGCTGGGGCCGACGTTGTTCAGCGACTTGGTATCGCTTTTTACGCTCATGGCGTTTTTCTTTGGCGCTTCGCCGCCGAGGTTCTCGATGTTGAACAGGCGGAAGTCGGTGAATTCGAGCTGGTATTCCTCGGCGCCGCTGGAAAGGCGGGCGGTCTCGTGCACTGCGCCTTCCACATTGAAGCTCTCGGCCGCGGGGGCGAACAGATTCCAGCCGCGGATGGCGAGCCTGCTGCCGCCGTCGCCGAAGCTGGCCTGGTAGATCGCCACGCCGTTGTGGATCAGCGGCTTGTTGACGGCGATGGTGGCTTCGCGGATCTTGTTGCCCTGGCGGTCGAACAGCACGATGTCGCTTTCGAACAGTTTGGGCTGGCCGGTCGAATAATGTTCGATGCGGAATTTCTTCAGATGCACGGCGAAAGGCAGTTCCTGCACCAGATAGCCGTCGGCGACGTTGAGGAACACCACGTCCGCGGTGCCGCCTTCGGGGATCTGCACGCTGCCGCGGAAGGACAGGTTGTCCGGCGTGAGGCGGCTGATGGCCGGCACCTGGCTTTGCGGGATGTCGCGGGTCTCGATTTTTTTCATGCCCAGCAGTTGCTGGGCCTTGAACACCAGGTTGCCATCNNTGGATCCTGAGCGGCAGGTCGCCGTCGAGCAGGCCGCCGATGCAGATCAGCACGATGGCGGAATGCGCGAGCAGGTAGCCCAGGCGGCTGGCGGCGCCGCGCTTGGCGGCAATCAGGACGCCGTTTTCACGCAGATGAGTGCGGGTGCGGAAACCCTGTTGCTGCAAATACATGGCCATGCGGTTGGCCAGGGTCTGCTCGTCGCGGTCGTGAACGACTTCATGTTTGTGCGAAAACGCGGCCAGCGACTGCTCGGTGACGTGTTCGCGGAAATTCCTCATTTCCTTCACCATGCCGGGCGCATTGCGGTAGATGCACAGGCTGGTGGAAGCGACCAGGAAGGTCAGGATCACGAGAAACCAGCCGGCGTGATAGACATCGTAGAGCCCCAGCAGCCGGAACGCTTCGAACCAGTACGGGCCGAACTGGATGATGTAATTGTTGTAGGGCTCGGCCTGCTTCAGCACGGTGCCGATGATGGAGGCGACGGCCAGCAGGGTCAGCAGGGTGATGGCGAAGCGCATGGAGCTGAAAAGCTCGTACAAGGCTTTGCCGAAGGGTTCGTCCGCACGCATGGTTTGTTCGCAAATAAAAAAGGGTGACCAGCGCCACCCTTTTTTTTTGACTGGTTTGTAGGCTGTCAATTCTACCGCAAGCCCTCGATGTATTGGGCGACGGCTTCCATTTCCTGCGGCGTCATCCTGGCGGAGATCACGCGCATCATCTTGGCGGCGTCATTGGCGCGCTCGCCGGTGCGGAACTTGTTCAGCTGGTCCAGCGTATAGCCGGCATGCTGGGCGGCCAGACGCGGAAACTGCACCGGAATGCCCTGGCCGTTGGCGCCATGGCAGGAAGCGCAGGCCGGCACGCCTGAGCCCTGCACGCCGCCGCGATAGATCTTCTGGCCGAGAAGCGCCTTTTCCATGTCCTTGGCGGTGCGGTTCCTGGCCTGCTTTTCGCTGAAATAGGCCGCCAGGTTCTTCATGTCGGCCGGCGAGAGGCTGGCAACGATGCCGCCCATCACGGGGCTCTTGCGTTCGCCCGACTTGAAGTTCGTCATCTGCTTGTGAAGATAATCGTAACCCTGGCCCGCGAGGCTGGGGTTGGCCGGGCTGGCACTGTTGCCGTCGGCGTTATGGCAGGCTGCGCAAACCTGGGTGACAATGGCTGCGGCAGCCTTGGGATCGCCCTTGGCGGCAGGCTCGGCGGCAAGGGCCGGAACGGACAGGGTGGCGGCAAGAATCAATGCCAGTTGGGTTTTCATCCAAAACTCCTTGGGAGACGTGGGTTGGCGCAAACGCGTAAAATCGCGAAATTTTAGCGAATTTGAATATACCTGCCAATGACTCTGTTTAACCGGGCGGTTTATGCCGCCTCCGCCGCAACTTTGGCGCAACTCCCCTTCAGTCGCCGCGAAGTGGCATTCGCGGGGCGCTCCAATGCGGGAAAATCCAGCGCCATCAATACCTTGGCGCGACATAACCGGCTGGCGTTCGTGTCCAAAACCCCGGGTCGAACCCAGCTGATCAACTTTTTTGACATAGGCGAGGGCAGGTTCATCGTCGATCTGCCCGGCTATGGCTACGCCAAGGTCCCGCCCGAAATCCGTGCGCGCTGGGAAGGCGTGCTCTCCGCTTATTTGCAGACCCGCGATGCACTGGCCGGACTGGTGCTGATCATGGATGTGCGTCACCCGCTAACGCCTTTGGATAAACGCATGCTGGATTGGTTTACGCCGCGCGGCCTGCCCGTGCACATCCTGTTGACCAAGGCCGACAAGCTGTCGCGCGGCGCGGCGAGCAAAACGCTGCAGGAAGTGCGGTCGGCCCTGAAGGCCTGCCCGCAAGTCAGCGTGCAATTGTTTTCCAGCCTGGCCAAGCAGGGAATCGAGGAGGCGGAAGCCGTGATTGCCGGATGGTTGAATGAAGGGATGGGCGAGGCAAATCCGGGGGGATGGCATAAATAAAAAGCCCCGACCAAGGGGGTTGGGTCGGGGCATAAAGACCTTCATTGCCGAAGGTCCCCGCTCAGGGAGGAGAAGCGGGAGACAGCAACGCTATCTGTGGAAATAGAGATGCCGGGCGTAAAATAGTTCCACGAATTTTCAGGAGATTTTGGTGAGCCTGCCTTTTGGTGCCTTTCCGGGCCGCCGCATGCGGCGCATGCGGCATGATGAATTTTCCCGCCGCCTGATGCGCGAGCATGCGCTGACTGCCGCCGACCTGATTTACCCGGTGTTCGTGCTCGAAGGCCATAACCGGCGCGAAGCGGTGGCTTCCATGCCCGGGGTGGAAAGGCTGTCGCTCGATTTGCTGCTGCCGGTTGCAGAGGAATGCGCCAAATTGGGGATTCCGGCACTGGCGCTGTTTCCGGTAATCGATGCAGGAAAAAAATCCCTCGGCGCGGAAGAGGCTTTCGACCCCGACGGCCTGGTGCCGCATGCCGTTGCAGCGCTGAAAAAAGCGGTGCCCGACCTGGGCGTGATTACCGATGTGGCGCTCGACCCCTACACCAGCCACGGCCAGGACGGCCTGATCGACGATGCAGGCTACGTGCTGAACGATGAAACCGTGGCTGTGCTGCAGAAGCAGGCGGTTTGCCATGCCCAGGCTGGCGCGGATGTGGTCGCGCCTTCCGACATGATGGACGGGCGTATCGGCGCCATCCGCGCGGCGCTGGATGCGGGGGGGCATATCCATGCCCGCATCCTGGCCTATGCCGCCAAGTACGCCTCCGGCTTTTACGGGCCGTTCCGCGACGCGGTCGGTTCCGCCGCCAACCTGGGGGCGGGCAACAAGTACACCTACCAAATGGACCCGGCCAATTCCGACGAGGCCTTGTGGGAAGTCGGCCTGGATCTGCAGGAGGGCGCCGACATGGTGATGGTCAAGCCCGGCATGCCCTATCTCGACATCGTCAGAAGGGTGAAGGACGCCTATGGCGCGCCGACCTATGCCTACCAGGTCAGCGGCGAGTACGCCATGCTGAAGGCGGCCGGCCAGAACGGCTGGATCAACGAGCAGGCCTGTGTGATGGAAGCCTTGCTGGGCTTCAAGCGCGCCGGGGCGGACGGCATCCTGACCTATTTCGCGCTGGATGTGGCGCGCCGGTTGAAAATTTAAAAAAAGCCAACCACGGGGGGCACGGGGAGCACGGGGAAAACAAGAAAGAAATCAAAGGCAAAAAAACGTTACGCAAATGAAGGACGCACTTTTACGTTTTTGAATTTTGCTTTGGGGTTTCCCGGTGTGCCCCGTGCCCCCCGTGGTTAATAACTAAATGCCTTGCAGCAGCGCGCGCACCTGTTCCAGCCGGGCGCGCCTCGGGCTGCCGTCGGATTGCAGGCGGCGCATGTTGCGCAATTCGGCCGCGGGGTAGATGGTCAGTTCGACCGCGGCGCGCGGGTCTTCCAGTGAATAATGCGGATAGGCCTGGCCTTCGCTGCGGGTTTCGCCGGGTCGATAGGCCAATTGCCGGTTCATCAGGAAAAATTCCAATTCCTTGCCGCTGTCGGTAAACAACTGCAGATCGATATCGGAATGGCGCCCGGCCGTGCCGTTCAGTACCGGGCCGGTGAGGTGGGGGTCGAAATCCTCGAGCAATTCCATGTATTCCACCGCAACCTGCCTCAGCATGGACAGCCTGTCCTGTTGTTCCTGGCCTTGATAAAGGGCCAGGTAGCTGCGCAGGGCGTCCTCGACTTCGCGGTTGTCCGGCAGATTGCGGTTGTCGGGCATGCCCAGTTGCCGGGCTGCCTTGCGCTTGGCAAATCCGTAATCCATGCCGCCGTCCTCGGCGATCATCCTTGCCGCTTCGTGGGCAATGCGGCGGCGCGTGTCATTGGGCCTCATGGATCGGTTCCGCTTCGGGGAAAATCTGGAACATGTCTAAGAAGGGGTCGTGTATCTGCGGCAGGTTTTCTTCGTAGAAATATTCGGTGACGCCGGCCGATCCTTCCGGCAGCAATTCGCCGCTCTCCGGATCGATGGTGGCTGCGACTACGCCTTCCGGCGCGACAAAGGGCTTTTGCGGGGTCTTGGCCAGGGCGCGCGCCATGAAATCGATCCAGATGGGCAGGGCGGCTGCCGCACCGGTTTCTCCCGGTCCCAGGGATTTGGGCTGGTCGAAACCGATCCAGGACACGGCGACCAGGTCGGGGCTGAAGCCGGCGAACCAGCCGTCACGCTGATCGTTCGTGGTGCCGGTCTTGCCGGCGAGATCCGATCTGCCCAACTGGCTTACGCGTGCGGCAGTGCCGCGCCTGGCCACGTCCTGCATCATGCTGGTCATGAGGAAGGCGTTGCGCGGGTCCAGCACGCGTGCCGCCCCGCCGGTGACGGTTTGCGGACGGCTTTCCATCAGCAATTTGCCGCTGCCGTCATAGACCTTGTCGATCAAATAAGGCGTGACCCGATAGCCGGTATTGGCGAATACCGAGTAGGCGGACGCCAGTTGCAGGGGCGTGACGGAGCCCGCGCCCAGCGCCATGGTCAGGTAGGGGGGGTGGCGCGAGGGGTCGAAGCCGAAGCGCTGCACGTAATCCCTCGCGTATTGGGGGCCGATGCCTTCCAGGATGCGGATGGAAACCAGATTGAGCGACTTGGTCAGGGCGGTGCGCATGCGCACCGGGCCGGAGAAGGTGCCGTCATAATTTTGCGGCTCCCACGGCGTGCCGCCCGCCTCTTCGGCGGTCAGCGAAAGGGGGGCATCCTCGATGATGCTGGCGGGAGTATAGCCTTTTTCCAGGGCGGCCGAATAAATGAAGGGCTTGAAGCTGGAACCGGGCTGCCGCCAGGCCTGGGTGACATGGTTGAACTTGTTGCGGCTGTAATCGAAACCGCCGACGAGCGCAGTGATGGCGCCGGAGTTGGGATCGACGGCAACGAGGGCCGCCTCGATTTGCGGGAGCTGGCTGATCCTCCAGCTGCCATCCTTGTTTTGGCGCAAACGGACAATGGCGCCCGGGTAGATGCGTTTGCCGGATTTCGCTTTCGGGTCCAGCCAGGCCGCAGCCAGCTTCAGCGATGTGCCCGTCACTTCGGCGCGCTTGCCTTCGGGAAGCATGGCGGTAAGCGCCTTCTGGCTGGCCGCGATCACGACCGCAGGAACAAGGCCGTTGATCGAGTCGATGCCGCGCAGGGTGTCGCGGATGAATTCGTCGCGGGCGTCGCCGGGCGGGGGCAGGCGCAAAGTTTTTTCCGGACCGCGATAGCCGTGCCGCTCGTCGTAATCCACGATGCCGCGCCACAGTGCAAGATTGGCCGCTTCCTGGTGGCTGCGGCGGATGGTCGTGACCACCTTGTAGCCGGAGTTGTAGAGCTTGTCCTCGCCATACTGCTGCACCAGCGTCAGCCTGACCATTTCCGCGGCATAGTCGGCGGGCACGTCGACCACGCGCCTTTCGCGCCGCACGACGAGTTTTTCCTTCAGCGCCTTCTGGTAGGCCTGTTCGTCGATGAAATTGAGTTTTTTCATGCGGCCCAGTACGTAGTGCTGGCGTGCGGTTGCGCGCATGGGGTTGACGACGGGGTTGTATAGCGAGGGGCCTTTCGGCAGCCCCGCCAGCATGGCGATTTCGGCGACGCTCAGGCCGTTCAGGCTCTTGCCGAAATAGGTGCGCGCCGCCGCTTCGAATCCGTAGGCCCGCTGCCCCAGGTAGATCTGGTTGATGTACAGCTCGAGGATTTTGTTCTTGGGCAGATTGTGTTCGATCTTGATTGCCAGCAGGGCTTCGGAAAACTTTCGGGTCAGGGTGCGCTCGCGCGTCAGGAAAAAATTGCGCGCGACCTGCATGGTGATGGTGCTGGCACCCTGGGAAGCCCCGCCGGACAGGATGTTGGCGCCTGCCGCACGCAGCACGCCCAGCGTGTCCACGCCGCCGTGTTCGTAAAAGCGCTCGTCCTCGGCTGCGATGATGGCCTGCTGCATGAGCCTGGGCACTTTTTCGATCGGCATGAAGGCGCGGCGCTCCTCGCCGAATTCGGCGAGCAAGGCGCCGTCATTGGAATAGATGCGCAGCGGAATCTTGGGCCGGTAATCAGTGAGGCTGTCGAGCGCGGGCAGATTGGGGTAAATCAGTGCAGCTGCAAGCCCTGCCAGCGCTGCGCTCACCACGCCCAGTCCTGCCACAAAAGCCAAGGCGTAGTGCCAGCGTTGCGAGAACATATTCAACCAATCTCTAAAGTTTGCAAGATTATATGCGTTAACGATGTTGCATTTTGAGCACAACCGCTCCGAGGGGTTCAGCCTCAAAAGGGAAAAATTGTTGTTCGACGAAAATTGCTGTTACGATTTAAACACAATTATCAATAAAATTCGATAACCAGCTATAAACAAAGGGAAATTTCTTGAAACTGGAATTCAACCTGGATGTGTTTGCGGCCAAGTCCCCCCCCATGCTGGGATTGGATATCGGCACGACATCGGTCAAATTCGTGGAGATTTCCGAAGCGGGAAAAGGGCAATATCGCGTCGAGCGCTACGTCATCGAGCCTTTGCCCAAGGATGCGGTGAAAGAAGGCGACGTCGTCAATGCAGAGCAGGTGGCCGAGGCTTTGCAGGAGGCCTGGCGGCAAATGGGCACGCGCGTGAAAAACGTGGTGATGGCGCTTCCCGCGTCGGCGGTGATTACCAAGAAAATCCTGTTGCCGGCAAATCTGAGCGGCATCGAGCTCGAAACGCAGGTCGAGAGCGAAGCCAATCAGGTGATTCCGTTCCCGCTCGACGAGGTCAATCTCGATTTCCAGATTCTGGGCCCTTCGCCCGGCAGCCCGAATGATGTGGAAGTGTTGCTGGCCGCGGCCCGCAAGGAAAAGGTCGAGGATCGCGTGGCCCTGGCGGAAGCGGCAGGGCTGAAGGCGCTGGTCATGGATGTGGAATCCTACGCCACGCTGTCCGCATACGAGCGCATGGCCAGCCTGCTCCCCAATGGCGGGGCGGAGCAAACCGTCGCCATTTGCGATATCGGCGCCAACGCCATCCATATCAATGTTCTGTCCGACAACGAGTCGGTTTATCTGCGCGAGCATGGTTTCGGCGGCAGCCAGCTCAATTACGAGATTTCCCGGCGCTATGGCATGACAACGGAAGAGGCGGAAACCGCCAAGCGCAAGGGCACGCTCCCGGAAACCTACGAGATGGAAGTGCTGCGGCCCTACAGCGAGACGCTGGCCATGGAAATCGGGCGTGCGCTGCAGTTGTTCACCACTTCCACCCAGTATCACAAGGTCGATCATGTTTTGCTGGCCGGCGGCGGCGCGATCATTCCCGGCATCGACGAAGTCGTCAGTGCGCGCGTGAGCATTCCGACCATCGTGGCCAATCCGTTTTCGAGCATGTCGGTGGGCGCAAAAATCCGCCCCCAGCAACTGGCAAACGACGCGCCGGCCTTGTTTGTCGCCTGCGGGCTTGCCATGCGGAGGTTTGACCAGCAATGATGATTCGCATCAATCTTCTGCCGCATCGCGAGATCAAGCGTGCGGCCCGCCGTCGCCAGTTCGGCGTATTGCTGGTGGCGTCGCTGGTGCTTGCCGCCGGGGTGGTCGGCGCCGGCCAGGCCTTGATCTCGGCACGCCTTGCCTACCAGGATGAGCGCAATGCCTTCCTGGAGCAGGAAATAGCCAAGCTGGATATCCAGATCAGGGAAATCAAGAAAATCAAGGAAGAGACCCGTGCCTTGCTGGAACGCAAGCAGGTGGTGGAAACCTTGCAATCCAACCGCACCGAGGTCGTGCATCTGTTTGACGAACTCATCCGCATTCTGCCCGAGGGCCTGTACGTCAAGTCCGTCAAGCAGAGTGGCGGCGAGCTCGAACTGCTGGGTTACACCCAATCCAGTGCCCGGGTGTCCACGTTGATGCGCAGCCTGGAAGATTCGCCCTGGTTTGAGCAGCCTACGCTCGTCGAGATCAAGGCGGCGACGGTAAACAACCTGCGTGCCAATGAATTCAATCTCAAGGTCAGGCAGACCAAGCAAAAGGCAGAAGGTGGGAACAAATAATGGGGTTCGCGCATGAATCTTGAAGACTTGAACAAACTGGACTTCAAAACGCTCGCCGACTGGCATCTTGGCGCCAAGCTTGGACTGTTGGGCATATTGTTTGCGCTGGTCGTGGCGGTGGGCTGGTGGTTCCTGTGGTCGCCGGCACTGGTGTCGCTGGACGAGAGCAAGGTCAGGGAGGACGAGCTCAAATCCACCTATGCCACCAAGAAAGGCCAAGCCATCAACCTTGAGGCTTACAAGAAACAGCTGGCGGACATTCAGCAATCCTTCGGTGCCTTGCTGAAGCAGCTGCCCAACAAGCAGGAAATGGA
>DCVO01000138.1 GCA_002327405.1 Thiobacillus sp. UBA2186
GCGAAGTGGAAAACCGCCTGCGCGATGCCCTGCACCATGACCGCGCCCGCGTCCAGATGGGCAAGATCTCGCGCTTCGGCCTGATGGAACTGTCGCGCCAGCGCCTGCAGCCGTCACTGGGCGAGACCAGCCACCAGCCCTGCCCGCGCTGCGGCGGCACCGGCCACATCCGCGGCGCCGAATCCACCGCCCTGCACATCCTGCGCATCCTGCAGGAAGAGGCCATGAAGGAAAACACCGGCGCCATCCACGCCCAGGTGCCCGTCGAAGTCGCCACCTTCCTGCTCAACGAAAAGCGCCAGGACATCCATGCCCTGGAAGCGCGCTTCAAGATCAACGTCGTGCTGATTCCCAACATCCATCTGGAAACGCCGCATTACACGGTCGAGCGCATCAAGCACGAAGACCTCAACCGCGAAGGCATGGCGGAACCCAGCTACAGGATGGTGGTCGTGCCCGAGGCGGAAAAAGCCTACACGGAACGCGAACAGAAACCCGCCGCGCCGGAAGCCATGGTCAAGGGCATCACGCCCGCGCAACCCGCTCCCGTGGTCGCGCCCCGGCCTGCAGCCGCGCCAGCGGCCGCCGAAGCATCCGGCCTCATCGGCCGCATCTTCGGCTGGTTCAAGAAAGCCGAGCAGCCTGCCCCCGTTGCCGCCGTGGAGCCCAAGCGCGAAGCGCGCAAACCCAGCGGCCGCCGTGAGCGCAGCGAACATCGCGAGCGCCCCGCTCGCCAGCCGCGCGAAGCACGCCGCGCCGAACAGCCCGAAACCGCGGAGGCCCGTTCGCAGGAAGCCCGGGAGAAGCGCCAGCCCAAGCCGCCGCGCCAGCCCAGAGCCGAGCAGGCAACGGCAGCCGAAGCCCAGCGCCAGCCGGCACAGACGGGCGAAGCCGCACCGCGCGAAGGCGGCAGCCGTCGCCGTCGCAGCGGTCGCGGCGGACGCAGCGAACGGGGAGAAGGGGCACAGCAGACTGCACAGTCCGCAGCGCAAGTCGAGGCCGTTCTTGCCGCACCCGCTGCCGGTCAGCCGGCCCCTGAAGTCCCCCTGGCCGAGCCAGCCCCGCCTCCGGTCGTGGTTTCCGCGCCCGAACCTGTCGTGTCCCCTGAACCTGCCCCGGCCATCGCGCCCGTGGCGATTTCCGCACCCGAACCCGTTGCGGTCCAGGCTGAAAATGCTCCGGCAGCACCACTCGCACCGCCCGTTGCTGTCCAGGCCGAGCCGGTTGCCGCTGCGCCTGCCGCTGTAACGGCCAAGCCGGAAGAGATCCTGAAAACGCTGGGAGGCGAAGCCGGCCTGAGCCAGGTGGAAACGCAAAGTGCTGTTCCACCGGTGGCAGAAGGCGAAACCGCCCCAGCTCCCGCCGCGCGTCGCCCCCGCCGTCAGCGCCCACAAGCCGCTGCGCCTACACAGATGGAACTCATGCAGGTGGAAACCAGCGCGCCTGCCGCGGCGCCCGTTGCCGAAGACACGACCCCGCGCACCCACGGACCGGGACGCCGTCGCCGCACCAGCGGCCAGCCGGTGGCCGGCGAACCGCTGGTGCAGGTGGAAACCCAGCAATGAGCATCGTGCTTGGCTAAATCACCGCACAAATGACACAAGGGGGCCGATGGCCCCTTTGTTGTTTATGCATGCCACCATTCAGGCATCGTCCGGAAATGACGCGCGGATATCGCTGATCAGCCCCGCGCCCCTTCAAGTAATAAAAGTTTGATCTTCGTCCGGTAAGGTGCGGTTGATTGCTTTTCTCGGCCTGCACCTGGCCATGCCCCATCCAACTTTCGGGAAGACGCCCATGAAACGTTTGTTGCCTTTTATGCTTTGCTTCGTCGCCACCCATGCCCCGGCCGACGAGTCCCTGATCCGCAAGACGCTCGGCGAGCGCTATCCCGGGATCAATATCACCTCGGTTCAGCCCAGCCCGGTTGCCGGTCTTTATGAAGTGATGGTCGGCGGCAACTTCGTCTATGTCGACCAGAGCGGCGACCACCTGCTGCCGGGCCCGATCGTGGAAACCAAAACGAAAGCGAACCTGACCCAGAAGCGCCTGGAGGAACTGCGCACGGTCAAGTTCGACAGCCTGCCGTTCGACAAGGCCATCGCGGTGGTCAAGGGCAACGGCGAACGCAAGCTCGCCATCTTTTCCGATCCGGACTGCCCCTTCTGCAAGCGCCTGGAAAAGGAGCTCGCCCTGCTCGACAACCTGACCGTCTACGTCTTCCTCAATCCGCTCACCAACCTGCATCCCGAAGCCATGGCGCGCGCCAGCGAAATCTGGTGCTCGGCGGACCGCGCCCGCAGCTGGCGCGACTACATGCTGGAAGGCAAGAAGCCGGCCGCAACCGACAAATGCGAGACGCCGATCAGCGACATCCTCGCCCTGTCCGAGAAAATCGGCGTCGACGGCACGCCCGCGCTGGTATTCCCGAACGGCAAGCGCGTCGACGGCCACATCTCGGCGGCGCAGATCGAAGAGCTGTTGCAGCAGGGTTCCTGACAACAAGCCAGCAAATAGGGCGCGAGATACGGCGGCAGGGGTAGTTTTGTGCGTCGGCAAAGGTTTGCCGACCTACGGTGGGCGGTGTTATTCGACTGTAGGGCGGCATACCCATGCCGCCGGGTTTCCGTCCATGTTGGCAAGGGTTTGCGATCTAGGTGCTTAGGTTAGCGACCAGGTTGGCATCGGATAACGAGTCACGGAGCGCGCTGATCAGGCCCGCGACGGCATCCTCGATCATGTCGAGGTTTTCGTCGAAGCCCTTGGCGCCGCCGTAGTAGGGGTCGGGCACTTCCTGGTTGGGATACTTGCGGCTGTATGACAGCAGCAGGCGGATTTTTTCATGGGCATGGGCCGGCGCATTGCGCCTGAGGATGGCGAGGTTGGAGTCGTCCATGGCCAGGATGTAGTCGAACCCGTCGAAATCGGCGTCCGCCACCTGGCGGCCGCGCAATCCGGAAATGTCCACGCCGCGCCGGCCGATGGCGCTTTGCGCGCGCACATCCGGCGGCTCGCCGATGTGGTAGCTATGGGTGCCCGCGGAATCGATAGTGACCCGGTCCTGCAGACCGGCCTTGGCGATTTCACGCCGGAAAATGCCCTCGGCCATGGGCGATCTGCAGATGTTGCCCATGCAGACGAAAAGAACGCTAGGCATGTTCAATTGCGGTTTCCATAAAACAAGAATCGGGAAGTTTAAAGCAAGGATCGAATCCGCGCAGTCCCCTGATGAATCCCCGCAAAAAAAAGCGCCCCGAAGGGCGCAAAGTTCCTTTCGGAGAAGACGCGGAATCAGTCGCAGGAGACAACCTGCAGGATGCGGTTCCGGAGGCCGGGGGGCACTGGCGAATGCGCGGTGAAGTAGGCCTCCAGCGCGTCCAGATCGAGGTCGCCGCCCAGCTGTTCGGTCCCCTGGTCGAACACGCTGAACCTGTCGCCGCCGGAAGCCAGGAAGGAATTCATGGTCACGCGGTAACTTGCCGATTTGTCGATGGGCACGCCATTGAGGGTGACGGAACCGTCGCACACATATTGCCCGCCCAGCGCGCTGGAATCCGGCACGAAGGTGTGCCTGTAGGCGAAACCCTCTGAAACCTGCAGGATGCGGCCTCTGGACAGCTGACCGGCGGCCCACTGCTGTTCCAGCAGATCGTAGATTTGCTGGCCGGTGAGGGTCTTCACCACCAGCGTATTGCCGAAGGGCTGGACGGTGAAGGCTTCGCCGTAGGTGATATTGCCGTCGCCCTCGCCCGCCGGGCTGCCGGCGTGGCGCAAATCGGCGCGGATGCCGCCGGGATTCATGAAGGCGATGACCGCGCCGCCCTTGGCGGCCGCCCGCGTGGCTTCCAGCTGCGCATCGGCGATGACGTCGCCCAGCGCGGACTCGCCCGCCGCGGTGACGGCACGCGTGATGTCCGCGGTGATCGAGCCGATCACGCGGTTGGCGATGGGGGCGGCGATGGCGTTGTAGTTGACGACGATGGCGCCGATTTCGGCCACGGGGGCGATGGGCTCGGCCGCACCCAGCACGTTGTTCCTGTCCACCAGCCTGTTTTCCGCAACCGCGGCCACCACGTTCCGGGTGCGGGTGTCGAGGGTGAGATCGATATTGGTCATGAGGCGGCCGAAGGAAGCGGCGCTGGTGACCGGAATGGCGCGGCCGGCGCCGTTGGGCAGGCGGCAGTTGTAGGCCCAGTGCGTATGGCCGGAAACGACCAGGTCCACCTCATCGTCCAGGCGCCCGACGATGTCGACGATGGGCCCGGAGACGCCCGTGCAGCCGTTGATGCTGCCGGGCGCGAAACCGCCCTCGTGGACGAGCACCACGACGGAGCGGATGCCCTGCTTCCTGAGTTCCCTGATCAGGCCGTTCACCGTGTCGGCCTCGTCGCGGAATTCCAGCCCCGCCACGCCGGACGGCGTGACGATGCTGGGCGTGTTCTCCAGCGTCATGCCGATGAAGGCGACCGGAACGCCCTTGAAATCCTTGATGCCGTAAGCGGGAAACAGGGTGTTTCCGCTGGCGCTGTCCACCACGTTGGCGGCCAGGAACTTGAATGCCGCGCCCTCGAACGGATAGGGCGTGCCGACCGTGTTCCCCATGCAGGAATTGGAGTCGGTGGGATGGCAGCCGCCGTATTGCATGCGCAACAGTTCGTCGCGCCCCTCGTCGAATTCGTGGTTGCCCACGGCATTGAAGTCCAGGCCCAGGCGGTTCATGGTCTCGATCGCGGGCTCGTCGTGAAACAGCGCGGAATTCAGCGGGCTGGCGCCGATCAGGTCGCCTGCCGACACCACCACGCTGTTGGGCGAGCCGGCCTTCAGCTGCCTGACCAGCCCCGCCATATAGTCGACGCCGCCCGCCGGCGTGCGCGGCGGGATGCCGTCCGCCGTACTGTCGAAACTCAGGCTGGCGCCGTCGATGTTGCCGTGGAAATCGTTGAAAGCGATGACGCGCACCCTGATGGTCTTGCCCACGTCGGACTCGGCCCCGGCTTCCAGCAGCGCCTCCGCTTCCCCGGCAGTGACGACGCCGTCCTTGCGCCAGCTCGCGACGAGCTTCTCCAGCGCGGCGACGAATTCGCCGTGATTGCCGTAATTGGCGCCTTCGGCCCCGGTATCGACGATCAGATCGTTCAGACACACGTCGTTTACGGTCTTGTTGACCACGCCGGTCGCGACCTGCGTGGCGCCTTCGCCGATGGTGACGTAGCCGGCGCAATCCGCCAGCGCGGAACCGGCAAGAGCGAGGCCGGCAAGAAGAGAAACGAGAGATTTCAGGGGCAGCATGGGAAAGCTCCTTGGGTCTGATGAGTGACAATGGGCAGCTTCCCATGACCCGGTTTCCGCTTCGTGACAGCCGGACGCAGACAACATGATTCCAATGGGCCAGTCGACGCGGACCGCTTCCCGCGTCTGCCTGGGCCATGCATGTCTTCCCCCCAGGCTTGCCGAAAAATGCCGGCTTGCCCATATAGAGAGCCGGGCATTAAAAACCCCCGCCGCAGCGGGGGCCTCAATATCGAGGGATGCGCAAATTCCCTCATGCCAAATGCTGCGCGCCGGCAAACCTACTCGAAGATACCCTCGCCCATTTCCACCACGCTGAAATAGGTGGTATCGCCCTCGATGCCGAAATCGCTGTCGTTGACCAGCAGAAGATGCTCCCTGTCGAGCACGGCCACGCCCTCAAGCTTGGAGGGAAGCAGGCCGGGCAGGCTGAGGGCTGAATCGAAAACCAGGGTCTTGGCAAGAGGAACAATGCCCGCCGCGGCAAGATCGCCCTGTTTTTCGAGCGAGGGCGCTGTCGCCGCATCGTCCCAGCCGCTTCCGAGAATGTCAGTGGCGCCGCTGAAATCCACGGTGTACAGCTTGGTGGTCTTGCTGATGCGCTCCAACACCATCAGCTTGCCGTTCGGCAGCATGGTCAGCTCGCTTACCTTCACGCCGGTTTGCTTGGTGCTGCTGTCGGCCGTAAAGGTGCCGGGCAGGTCGAGCACGTACACGTATTCGCCCGTGACTGTCCCGCTGCCCAGATCGAAAGAAAAGAGCCGCACGTTGCGTGAGTTCTTGTAAGCGCCTTCGTCCGGGTTGGCCAGCGGGCTTTGCAGGATGAAGTAAAGAGTCCGCTCGTCGTTGGACACGGCAATGGATTCGATGCCGCGGTTGAGTTTGCGCTTGGCGAGAATGGCGGGCAGCGATCCGGATACCGGGTAGCGGGCGCCCGCCAGATCCGCCTCGATGCCGGCCGGCACGAGACGTTCCAGCACTTCTCCTGTCGCGCTTACGTGCACGATGCTGGGCCCGTATTCCTCGCCCAGCCAGAAGCTGCCATCCGAAAGCCTGGCCAGGCTTTCGGTATCCAGGCCGTTCGGGTCGAAATCCATGACAGCGCCGCTCGCGTCAAGCGCTGCTTCGGTATCGGCGCCGACGAAGGGATTTGACAGGCCCGAAATGGGAAAACCCTGGCTGTCCTTGAACTGGATGATTTGTGTCAGCCTCCAGCCCTTTCCCTTCTGCCTGCTTTCCTCGAAGCGGTAAATCGAGGGAGCGAAGTTGGGCACCGGGAATATCTTGCCGGCGGTGCAGATATCGGCGCCGATCAAATCCAGGTCATCCTCGCAGTCGATGTTCACTCCGCGGTCGCTCACGGTGTAGACCACCCCTGCGGGATCGGCCGGATGCCGAAAAGCGCCGCTGCCGACGCCGACCTGGAAATTGAAGGTCTTGTCGTATCCCGTCCCCGCGAAGCGCACGGTATCCAGCGGAATATCGACTTCGCCGACGCGCTCCAGTTCGGGGCCCGAATCGGCCAAAACTGCCGACGACGCCAGTAACAGGACAAACGTATATGCCAGGAGGCTGTTTCGCTGCTGCATGATTTTTTTCCCTTCATTGATAAACAGCGTCAACAGTGCAGCAGCAAGATAACAATTTGATGACGCGATGGCCTGCTCCGAAGCCGAAGGGTTGCCGTCGCGGGTCGCGCGTGCCGTTTTGCCCGCTCCCGCGCGGCCGGAGCGGTCATGTTCTCCTGTAGGCGTCATCCAGGCGAACGATATCGTCCTCGCCAAGATAAGAGCCGGATTGCACCTCGATGAGATGCAGGGGGATTTTTCCGGGATTCTCAAGACGGTGAACGGATCCCAGCGGAATATAGGTGGACTGGTTTTCGCCGATCGTCTCCACCCGATCTTCACGCGTCACCCTGGCGGTGCCGGAAACCACGATCCAGTGCTCGGCCCGGTGGTGATGCATTTGCAGGGATAGCTTCTCGCCGGGTTTGACCATGATGCGCTTGACCTGGAAGCGCTCGCCCTTGTCCGTTCCTTCGAACCAGCCCCATGGCCGGAATATCCGGCTGTGGAATTCATGCTCGCTGCGCCCCATGCTCTTGAGATGCTCCACCACTTTCCTGACATCCTGGTCGCGGCGCTTGTCGGCCACCAGCACCGCATCCGGGGTTTCCACGATGAGCAGATTTTGCACTCCGATGACCGCAACCATGCGCGACTCCGCCCGCACGTAGCTGTCCGACACCCCGTCCAGCCACACGTCGCCGCTGGCGACATTGCCTGCCGCTTCCTTTTCCTCCACCTCCCACAGCGCGGACCAGGAACCGATATCGCTCCAGCCGATATCCGCAGGCATGACGACGGCATTGCGGGTACGCTCCATCACCGCGTAATCGATGGAATCGGAAGGACAGGCCTCGAAAGCCTCCCTGTCGAGGCGGCAGAAATCGAGGTCGCGCCGGCTGCCGTCCAGGGCGCGCTCGCACGCGGCCAGGATTTCAGGACGATGCTCGCCCAGCTCTTCCAGATACTGGCGGGCCGAAAACAGGAACATGCCGCTGTTCCAGAAATACTCGCCGGCGTCGAGGAAGCGCGCGGCGGTCTCGCGATCGGGCTTCTCGACAAAAGCCGCCACCCTGCGCACTGCCACCCCCTCCATCGCCTCTCCCTGGCGAATATAGCCGTAGCCGGTGTGCGGGGCATCAGGGACAATGCCGAAAGTGGCCAGATGGCCCGCGCTTGCCGCTTTCATGCATTCCGCAATGGCGGCGTGAAAGGCGTCCACCTTGCGGATCAAATGGTCGGCCGGCAACAACAGCATCACCGCTTCGGGGTCGCGCCGCGCCAGCGCCAGCGCCGCAATCGCCGCGGCCGGAGCGGTGTTCCGGCCCGCGGGCTCAAGGTAAATGCCTGAGGGCTCGATCCCGATTTCGTGAAGCTGCTCGGCGATGAGGAAACGATGCTCGTTGTTGCAGACAATCAGCGGCGCCCCCACTCCGGGCATTGCCTGGATTCGAAGCACCGTGTCCTGCAGGAGACTCTTGTCGGAAACCAGGGGCAACAGCTGCTTGGGCAAGGCCGCACGAGACATGGGCCACAGGCGGCTTCCGCTGCCGCCGGAAAGGATGACCGGATGAAGGCTCATGTAGGCTCCAGGAGGCTGCGCAGCAGTTCGGAGACCGGATGCATCCTGCGCTCCCAGTCCCAGGCATGGGCGATGATGGTTTCGATATCCGGGTAAAGCGGCGTCCAGTCCAGCAGGCTGCCCGCCAGCGTTGCATCGGCCACAAGCCGCGCGGGATCGCCATCCCGGCGCGGTCCGTCCCGCACCGGAATCTCGCGCCGGCAAATTCGCTGCGTCGCGCCGATGACCTCCTGCACCGAAAAGCCGCTGCCGTTGCCCAGGTTGTAGGCGGCGCTGCCGGCCCCGTCCATCAATTGCAGCAGGGCCAGCCAGTGGGCTTCGGCCAGGTCGAGAACATGGACGTAGTCGCGGATGCAGGTGCCGTCCGGCGTATCGTAGTCGCGGCCGAATACCGTGACATGCGGCCGGCGTCCCGATGCCACCTGCAGCACCAGCGGGATCAGGTGGGTTTCAGGCTCGTGACGTTCGCCCAGCAAGCCTTCCGGGTGGGCGCCGGCGGCATTGAAATAGCGCAGGCAAACTGATTTCAGGCCGTAGGCCGCATCGTAATCGGCCAGTGCCTGTTCGATCATGAGCTTGGTGCGGCCGTAGGGATTGATCGGCTCCCGTCTGTGCATCTCGTCGATGGGAACATATTCCGGCTCGCCGAACACCGCCGCCGTGGACGAAAAGATGAATCGCCCGACACCGTGCGCGTGCATGGCATTCAGCAGATTGAGCGTATTGACGACGTTGTTCTGGTAATACTTGATCGGTTCCCTCGACGACTCGCCGACCTGGATGCAGGAAGCGAAATGCATCACCGCATCGAAGCGTTGCGAGCGGAACAGCCGGTCGAGCAGATTGCGGTCGGCAATGTCGCCGTGCACGAATTGGCCGGCGAGGACCGCATCGCGGTGGCCGGATGACAGGTTGTCCAGCGTGACCACGCGCGCGCCTCTCTGTGCGAGCAGCCACACCATGTGTGAACCGATATAGCCGGCCCCGCCGACCACCAGAACGTTCATCGATCAGGTTTCCCTTGAGAGTTGCCGGGGACGCAGCATCAGCCGCCGCGGCGCCGGATCTCGTCCATCGCCTGGCGGGCGCCGGCCCAGTCGCCCTGGTTGCTTCTTGCCTTGGCCAGCAGCCTTAGCACGGGCAGGCTGCCGGGGTTTGGCCCGAGCAGTTCGGCCAGGAGTTTTTCGGCGCGCACGGACTGGTTCCGCCTCATCAGGAATTCCGCATAGGCCAGTCCGTACGAGACCTCCATTCTGCCGGCCTGGAGGGCGCGCGCATAATGGTCCTCGGCCAGGTCGAACGCCCCCTGCTTCTCATGCGCCCTGGCCAGCAGCAGCAAGGCCCTCGCGGAATCCGGCGCGTCGCGCAGGATGGCGCGCAGGTCGGAAATCGCCTCGTCGATCCTGTTCTCGTCCAGCGCGACTGAGGCCTTCAATACCAGCGCCTGCTCGTTGCGCTCGTCCTCGGCGAGGATTTCGTCGACCAGGGCCAGCGCGGATTTCCTGTCCCCGCCTTCCAGCAGATAGGCCGCGAGAATTCCCTCGGCCTTGATCCTGTCCCGGCTGTCGCCTGCCTCGGCCATGATTGTGCGGACGAGCGCTTCGGCCGATGCCTTGTCGTTTTGCGCATGCAGCAGGCCCGCCAGGGCAAATTTCAATTCATTGTTGCCGGGTTCCCTGCCGATGTAGGACTCCAGTTCCTTGCGTGCAGCCATCGGGCCCTTGGCGGCCTGGACGAAATGGACAACATCCATCTTGGCCTGAACGTCCTTTGGATTCCTCGCAGCCGTCTCGCGCAATTCCGCTTCGGCCGCGTCCTTGCGGCCATGCTGCACCAGAAGCCGGATGAGCGCATTGCGGAAACTTGCGTTGTCCGGCTGCAGCGAAACGAGCCTGCGCATCGTTTCCTCTGCCGCCTCCTTCTTGGAACCGTTCTCGAGCGCCTGTGTCTTGACGATCAGCACCGGTACGAGATCCCCATTGATCGCAAGCGCCCGGTCGGCATATTCGACAGCCATTTCAAAATCGCCGGCATCCAGGCGCTCGCCGGCCAGAAACTCCAGCACTTCGGCATTCTTGGGGTTAGCCGCCAGAAGCTTGCCGGCTATGCCGATCGCCCGCTCGCGGTCGCCTTGCTTGAGCAGCACACCCGCATGCAGGAGCTGGACGGAGGGATCCTCCGCATTGACGGCCATGGCCCTGTTGCTTGCTTCAAGCGCTCGCTCGATCTGGCCTGCGCCAAGCAGAAGCTTGCCTAGTTTGACCTGCGCCTCCAGATGACCGGGATTCTGTTCGACCACCTGGTTCAGATAACTGAAGAATTCCTGGACCCTTCCCTGCTTCTCGGCCACCAGGGCCAGGCCATAAACGGCGGGGGTCAGGGTCTTTTTGATTTCCAGGGCATTGCGGAACGCCTTGTCGGCCTGGACCAGGTTTTCCCTGCCGCCCTGTTCGAACAGGGCCATGCCCTTGCGATAGAACTCATTCGCCTTGTCCGTAGGCGAGGAACAGGCAGCCAGGCCGAGCATCGGCAAGACGATGGTGAAGACCAATCCGCGCCGGAGCGAAGCCGGCAGACAACGCAGCATATCCATTAACCACCTCCCGTAAGCCGCAGCCCCCAACCATGTCGGCAAGGGTTTGCCGACCTACGCCCGTCCGCAAACCGTAGGGCGGCATACCCATGCCGCAGGGTTTCCACAACGCTGCGATTCTAGGCGCCGAAGATTACAGTCCGGTTGCCGCCCGCAAGCGTCAAGGCAGCAGATACTCCACGCCGTTCCAGCGGAACAGGCGGAACAGGCGCGGCGACACGCCGACAAAGCGCAGCGGCTTCGCACTGGCCAACTGGCGCTTGCGCAGCATCAGCAGCAAGCCGAACAAGCCGGGTCCGAAATACGTGGCTGCCGAACATTCGACCACGATCTCCTCGTGCCTGGCGGCTGCTTCCCGCAGCACCTGTCGCACTTCCTGCGGCACCGGATCCGGAATGCACCCTTCAAACAGCACGCGGCAGCAACCGTCCTCGGATTCGAAGCGAACGCCGCCCTCATGCACCCGCCTCGCCGCGGCAAGGCGCAGCCAGAGCAGCGGCAGCAGGCGGCCGAAGGCCAATGCCAGCAGCGCCATGCCGTCATTCCAGTACCGTTTCCACAGCGCGGGCTCTTCCTTGATGCGCCATAGCCAC
Organism: Thiobacillus sp. UBA2186; assembly: GCA_002327405.1. Lineage (GTDB taxonomy): Bacteria > Pseudomonadota > Gammaproteobacteria > Burkholderiales > Thiobacillaceae > UBA6918. The sequence continues at coordinate 11,626 of DCVO01000138.1, forward strand.
TCCAGTCCCGTCCGCTGCATCCAGGCCGGCGCACGGCTGACGCTGCCGGCCGCGAAATTCACCACTGCGCCGAGATGGCTGATCACGGGCACCGAGATCCGCGCGCGGTTGCGCTCGATCCAGGCCTGGCCCTTTTTCGCCCCCAGCGACACCACCAGAAAATCCGCGCCGCTGGCGTTGATCCTGGCAATGGCCTCCTCCCTGCTCATCTCCTCCACCGTACCGAAGCCGGGGGAATCGAAGCCGGCGCAGCGCAATCCTTTCGCTGCAGCATTGAGTTTCGCGCAGGCCGTCCCGGCCGCACCCTCCTGGCCGCCGAAGAAGTACACCGAGACGGGCTCGGCGTCCGCGTTTTCCCGGCGCTGCAAGGCCTCGAACAATCCCGAGCCCGCCACCCGCTCGCGGATGGGAATGCCAAGCAGCCTGGCCATCCAGACCACGGGCATGCCGTCGGCAACGCTCAGGTCGCTGTTCACCACGGAATCGCGGAATGCCGCATCGCCCTGGGAGCCGATGAGGAAATTCAGATTGGGCGTGGACAGGAAACAGGGAATCTTCCGGGCGGCCGCTTTGCGCACCTGCTCGACGGCACCCGCCATGTCGACCGCATCGAAAGGCAGCCCGAGCAGGCAGTAAACATCGCGCTCGAAATCATCCATAGGGGGTGCTAGACGATGCCTTTTTCCCGGTGGATTTCCTCAATGGCCGCTTTCTTTCCGAAAACGAGTGCCCGCCATTGGTAGTGGCGCAAGAACCGCCGAAACTCCCGGTCTTCATAGCGCGGTTTGTTTTTCATCGCACTTTGCAGCCATCCCCAAAGCGTGGCCAGGCTGCCCAGGACATAGGGCTTTTCAGAGATGCGAAACACCGCGCTTGCCAGCATGTAGCTGAAGCCGGTGCCCATGAAATACTGTCCGTAGCCATGGCGCATACGGCCGACGTAGATGTTTTGCTGGCTGGAGCCCATCGGCCGCAGGTGCACGAACCGCAGCTCCGGCTCGTCCCAGCTGCATGCCATCCATCCATTCATTCGGCATCGATGGCAATCGATGCCATCCCACATCACCTCGCGGACGAATCCGCCTATTTCCCTGAAGCAGGCCACGCGGTAGAACTTGGTCATGCCAAGCGAGGTTTCATCCCCTTTGCGCTCGCTGATGAGCCGCCCGCCCTCCTCGATGTAGGACTTCCCGCTGCAGGTCCCGATGCGGGGATTGGCCTCCATCCGCTGCATGAGCAGTTCGAAATATCGAGGGGGCAGGCGCAGGTCCAGGTCCAGCTTGCACAGGTAGTCGTAATCGCCCGGATTGATCTTCTCGTAGCCGGCGTAGAAGGCGTCGATCACGCCTGGCCCTACGGCACGATGCCCCCTGTCCTTGCGCGTGACGATCTCGATCCAGCCATGCCGGCCCGCATATTCGGCGAGAATCTGCGGCGTCTCGTCCGTGGAGCCGTCGTCAACGATCACCCATTTGGCGGGCCGGACGGACTGGCCGATCACGCTGTCCAGGGTCTGGCGCATATAAGCCGCCTCGTTGCGGCAGGGCGAAATCAGCACGTAGCGTCGATTCATGGCTTGCAAAAGACCTGGCTCGGAAATTCCGGTGCGATTGTCCATGAGCAGTGTTGCTAACGTGTGGCAAGGCCCAGATGGCCCATGAGGCGATCGATGTTGACCTCGCGGCTGAACTCGCTGCGGACGTGCTCGACAGCCTTCTCGGCCAGGCTTCGTCTCAACTCGGATGCGTTCAGCAAGCGATCGATCTGGGTGGCGAGATCGCCGGCGTCACCCGGTGCCGCCAGCAGTCCGGTCTCTCCGTCAACCACCAATTCAGGAATGCCGGAAAGCCGCGTGGAAATCACCGGCACCGACTGCGACATTGCTTCCATAAGAACCACCGGAATGCCGTCCATGTCGCCATTGGCATCCGGTTTGCAGGCCAGCACGAAGGCGTCCAGGCCATGCATCCATTCCTGGACGCGGTGGTGGGGCATGCTGCCCTCGAACCGTACGACATCGCCCAAGTTCAATTCGGCAACCAGGCGCTCGAGTTCGGCGCGCAATGGGCCATCGCCGGCAATGCTCAACTCGATCCGGTATGGGCGATTCCTGGTCTGCGCCACGGCGCGGATCAGCACATCCACGCCCTTCTTCTCCACCAGCCGGCCGAGCGTGCCGATACGGTAGTGATCCTTCGCGCCCCACTCAGGAACGGAATGCCTACTGGCGAAACTGACTCCGCAACGCAGGACTGCGAGCTTGTCCGCCGGTACGCCGACACTTTCCAAATAGGCTCGGTTGTGCTCCGAGATGGTCAGCATCCTCACCGCGCGCTTCGCCTTGCGTTCGAGCAATAGCCCGCGTTCGAAGATGTCATTGGCATGAGCCATGATTGTGAAAGGCACGTCAGCAAGGGCAGCGGCATACATGGCAATCTGGGTGGGGACATGGGCGAAGTGCACATGAAGATGCGTGCATTTCTCTTGACGAAGGATGGCAGCCAACTTGCCAGCCGCCAGGAATTGGAAAGCAAGTTTCCAACTCCCGGCTTTGAAAAGACCACACTCGAGCATGTCCGATACCAGCCAGGTCAGTGCCTTCGGTGCCCCCCGGAAGGAGAACAACCGGACAATGCCATTCAATGCCAGCAATGCTTTTGAACCTTCATAGAGATAGCGCACCCGGCTGGCAAGCTCCTCCTGGCCATGTGCCGGCTGATGCGGGCGATGTACGGACACCGGCACAATCGAGACGCCGCACCGCTCGAGGCCGAACATCTCCTCATAGACGAAAGTAGCCGAGAGCGCCGGTATCTCCGGGGCGAGATAGGCCATGGATGGCGTTGTCAAATTGATGGCTGTCTGCGTAGACCTATTAGTCGGAATCACTTGTACTCAATCAGGCTTGCCTTTTCACCCATCATCCGGTGCATGACAAATTTCATGAGCCCCAACGCTTCTGGAAATTTGCCCAGCACCATGAACAGTGAGCGCAAGCAGCTGTCTCGCAACGTGCGATCGCCACGAAGGCAAAGACGCACTACCTGCACGGGATAGAGGCCAAGCAGGATGCATCCCCATGCACCCCACAGAGCCACCCCCGTGACCGCGCTCAGAGGGATCGCGATGCCCCACGCCAGGATGCTGCGTGACTCGCGCACCCGATGGCGTTCCTGCGTATCCCCATGCAGGTGCGCGCCCTCGGCAAAGGTATAACCAGCGCGCACGCTGCGCTTCCACCACTGCCCGAATCTGAACATGGCGGCGTCGTGCCAGGCCATTTCGGCATCCAGCCGCCAGATGCGCCAGCCGGCGGCACGCAGGCGCACGCAAAGTTCCGGCTCCTCGCCCGCGATCAGATCCGGCCTGAACCCCTGCATTTGCCCAAATGCATCCGCGCGCACCATGGCAATGCCGCCGCAGGCTTTTGCTTCGCCGACCGGGGTATCCCACTCCATGTCGCAAAGCCGGTTATAGATGCTGCGCTCGGGAAAACGCTCGCGCAGCCGCCCGCAAACCATGGCCGCGTCCGCATGGTTATCGAGAAAGGCAACGGCCCTGCCAAGCCAGCCCGGGCGCAGTTCGCAGTCGCCGTCGATGAACTGCACATAACGCGGTGCCGATGCCGATTCGAACAGGCGCCTGAAACCGGCGTTGCGTGCGCGGGCGGCGGTAAACGGCACGCTCATGTCGAGTTCCACGACCTCTGCGCCCAGGCTTCGCGCCAGTTCCGCCGAACCGTCCGTCGAGCCCGAATCCACATACACCAGTTTTTCCGCCAAGCCGAGCGCCGATTCGAGGCAGCGCCGCAAACGCTCGCCCTCGTTGCGCCCGATCACGACCACGCCGACTTTCATCTCTGTTCGCCCTCCCGGCGGATGGACCAGGCTTGCCCGCTGGCAAGCGCCCGCAGATCCCCGCCGAGCAGGTCCGGCATGAACCATTGGGGATCGGCATCCACCCCTTTCCCGCCCAGATGCAGCACGCTGCGCAGCAGCAGGGACAGGCGGCCGATCGTCCACAGCGCGTCGGCCAGAAGCAGGCCGGCGATCCCGTAGTGCTTGATGAAGAAGCGGCGCCGTGAGTCGTACCAATATCCGGCCCGCCGTTTGGCGGCCGTTTTGATCCCGGTGGCCGCCCCCTCCAGGTGCAGCACCCGGGAGCGCGGCACGTACCAGACTTCCCAGCCCGCCCGCCTGGCGCGCCAGCAATAATCCACCTCTTCGAAATAGAGGAAAAAACCTTCGTCCATCAGGCCGATATCCTCGATCACCTGCCGCCTCACCAGCATGCTTGCGCCCGACACCCAATCGCAGGGATGTGGCACATCGAGCATGGGAGGCGATACGACATGACGGCTCAGCAAACGGCTCAGCAAGCCGAGGCGCGCCCCGCCGTCCAACTCGCTCAAGGGCGAATGAATGCGGTGCGCCGAACAGTCCACGCCGCCGGCAGGCGTTTCCAGCAGGCTGCCGGCGATGCCCGCATCGGGGTGCGAATCCATGAACTCCACAAGCGCCCTGATCGCCCCCTGCCTGACGATGGTGTCGGGATTGAGGAGCATCACGTAATCGGCGGTTTCACGCGCAGCCAGGGCCATGCGGATGCCGGCGTTGTTGCCGAAGGCGAAACCGCCATTGCGATCAAGCGCTACCGCCTCGGCCCATTCCGACCAGCCTTCGCTCCCGATGGCGGCATGGATTCGCTCCGCCGAACCGTCGCCCGAGGCATTGTCCATCACCAGCACGCGTCCTCCGCCCAGGCACTCGACCTGGGAAGCCAGGGAACGCAGGCAATCGACCGCCAGCCCGGGCGTTCGATAATTGACGATGACAATCCAGATGCACCCGCTCACTTGTTTCGCTCCGGATTCATCGAATGCCTGCATCGACGATCGTGTCGATCCTGGTCTGAACCGCTCTGTTCCAACGCCTCAGGCGAAGGCGGCGGGAAAGCATTTCCTGCAGATAAAGCGACAGGCCGAAATCGGATATCCTGCGGCGCAACCTGGCAAGCCGCGAATGCAGACGCAGAATCCCGCCGCCCAGCGGCCCTATCGTCTTCAGCGGAAGCCCGCTCATTTCATACCCGCGTTCTCGCAGGCGCTTGGCCAACCTGGCCTCGGCGAGTCGCAAGTCTTGCGGCTTCATCTTCCGCCGCCACTGGTAAATCAGGCTGGGATCCGGCAGGCCATAGCTGCTGGTTCCCGTGTAATCGAACATCCGCTCGCTGAAGCCGACGCCGAAAAAACCGCATATGCGTTCCAGTTCGCCGCGCGGATCAGTGATGAGATTCTCGTAACGCACCTCCAGCCAGCGGTCGCCGGCAAGCCGGGGGCGGAAGTCTTCCCATTCCTTCTCGGCCTCCAGCCACCAATCCGCGGCAATAAAGGCGTTTCCGGCCCACCCCATCTGCACGACCGAACCGGCGACGTCGCGCCCGTCCCTGTACAAATAGATGTACTTGGCATCCGGCCAGATCAATGCCAGCTTGCCGAACCGATAGTGGACCGTGGCGCCCACATGTTTCTTGCCGTCGCGCTCCAGCTTCTGCCGCAGAAAATCGTTAACGAGACCTGCATAATCGAGGCGCTCGTCAATGCCGAATCGACTGTGCCTGAATACCCGGTTGCGCCTGAGCCAATCGGCGTAATGCCCGATGTCCGGGAAAACGCCGTTCTCCGCGATCTGCGACACCAAGTATTCCGATTCCAGATTGAAGGCGATCTCGGGATGGTGATCGAGCATCAGACGCAACAGCGTCGTCCCGGAACGCTCCGCCCCGATCAGAAAAACCGGCTCATTTACCCTGTTCATATTCATCGAATCTCACGCAGATTGAAGGATTGCCTGGCTTGTCTGCTCCGGCACACCGTTGCAACTGCCTGCGATCTCGTCTCTGCCCGCACGCCGGCAGGCATTGACCAAGGCCGCCTCGAAAAGCCTTGCCGATGTCTCCCAGGAACTCGATGCCACGGTCTGAAACGCATGCGCCGACAGATCGCGCCATGCCTCGTCCGTCATGGCCAGGATCGCTTCGACGCCGCGAACCAGCCCATCCACATCATCGATGTCGGCAAGCATGCCGTTCCAGCCGTTTCTTACCGATTCGGCTGGCCAGCCCGTTCGCGTCGAAACCACAGGGGTGCGGCAAGCCATGGCTTCCATGGCGGGCAGATTGAAACCTTCGCTGCGGCTCGCCGTAAGCCAAGCATCGCAACTGGCGTACAGCTTGCGGATATCCCCTTGCTTCGGGGCGCAGGTGAATTCCACCCATAGCGGAAGCTGTGCGCGCAACTCGGCCTTGCTGCCGAAGCAGACGGCGCGCAAACCGGGATGGTTCGTCCGCAGCTTGCCCAGCGCCGCCAACGCCACGTCCATGCCCTTGAAGGGCGCGTCATGACAAAGAAACCCGACCGTAGGACATGTCTGCCTGCCGCGCGGCGAGGCATGGAACAGGGCATGGTCGACGCTGTTGGGCACAAGTTCGGCCTTGCCGTCCCCGTACTCGTCCCGCATCACATCGGCAATCCAGCGCGCGATCACGACCTTGTGAAACGGCAGACGGTAAACAGCCCTGCAGCGAGCGGCCGGCAAATAGTCGAATACCTCGTGGTGCTGGATGAAATGCACCTTCGCACCCTTGCTGTCACTCAGCGCGTCGACCCATTCTGCCGTCTCCCACCAGGTCGCGATGACAACATCCGCATCCGGCACGTCCGCATCCTTGACCGGGCGATAGCGGTCGAGCACCCGATGATCCAGGCCCAGGCCATCGAGGTGCGACAGTTGCGACGGCAGGCTGGGCCAGCCCTTGCCCGCCAGCCAGGATTTGAGTTTTCTGCCGATGGATACGCGCCTGCGCGGCGGCGACACCAGACAGACCTCATGGCCCATGCCGGCAAGCGCACGCGCGTAGATGGACACCACGCGGATGCCGCCGGACATGTCCACAGGAGGAAGAACGAAGCTAATGCGCATCCTCATGCCTATCGGTAATGCACGCCGACTTCCACCTCTGCTACACGCTCTGTTTTGCGCACGAGGTAGCAGGCGATTTCGCCAGTCAAGCGGTTCAATGGCAGCAGGTCGAGCATGCGGCGGCGCAATCCCCTACCGTCATCATGTCGCGGCACATCGTTCCTGCGCGGCCAGTCGACGCGCGAATAGGCAATCTTCTCGATCCTCGCATTCACCGTCCGGCAGCAGTTCTCAACTGCCCAGGGAAAAATCGGCGTAACGTGATAGCAGCCGATGAAGGATTCCTCGCGAAAATACGGGAGCACGCCCTCGCTCGCAAAGGCCAGCCGACTGGCGAGGTTCGCCGGGTTCGGGCTGCTGAAGATGAAAGCACCCTCCGGCCGCAGCACCCGCACGGCTTCGCGGAAAAACAGCCACGGATTTTCCAGGTGCTCCATGACCTCGACGGCGATAACCGTATCGAAGCTCTCCGCCTCGAATGGCAACGGCTGCAGCAGATCCGCGTACGCGCATTCAAGGCCCTCGGCGGAGAAATGATCCGGGTGCAGGTCAATGCTCGTAACTCCATAGCCGGCGTCATGCAACAAGCGGGAAATGCCGCCGCGCCCGGCTCCCGCATTCAGCACCCGGCCTCCGACCGGCATCAGTCCGAACACGCTTTCCCATGTGCCCGGCGCCGCCTGTGGCTGGAGGAAGTCGGGAAGACTTTTCATGTTCTCCGTCAGTCTGAAGGCTGGCTTCGTCATGGCTGCATATGAGTTGCATTGGTCGGGTAGTCCAGGCGCTGCCCCGTAGCACGCCCCGTCTGCCTGGCGTTCATGCCGTCAGTCCTGAAAAGATGGCCGCCTGCTCGCGAAGCGCAATTGCCAACGTTTCATCCTGCTATACAGCGGAGTCTTGATTTCGCGGTCATAAAAATCCGACAAGGCCAGCTTCAGCAATCCTTCCGTGGGCACGTCGAAGTGCCGGAAAAGTCGCCGCAGCTGCCGGGCATACGCAAAAGGCGCCTCATTGGCGGCGAAGTGCATCATGCAGGGAGAGAATTTCTTGCCGGTGGTGACGGCGACAAACTCGCAGAGCCCCTTGGTCGCATCCATTTTCATGGTGCCGGGCTTGGCACTGAGATAACGTGAAAAGAATTCACCGTAGGGTGCCGGCTCGAGGCCCATCATGGTCATGACGATGTCCATCACGTCTTCGTCGGCATACCTGATGTCGCCGGCATAGTCGCGGTAATTCTTCGTCACCAGGCGGGCATTTTCGAAGACTTCGCCGCACTCCGGCTTCCTGAACAGCGCGTGGCCCGCGCCATCGATCCTGACAAGCGCGTCCTTGCCGATTTTTTTGAGCACTTCCTGCCTGTTCAGGCCGAATGCACTGACGCCCTCGGTCTTGTAGATTCCGCAGGCCGTATAGGGAGAGCGGCCCCATTGCTCGATGAACGGCTTGACCGGACGGAACACCAGCACGTCGGAATCGAAGAACATGGTTTCATCGAAGGGGGTGTAGCGATCGAGGTGCACCTTGTGCACAAACCCCCGCAACGATGGATCTTCGTCAACGACATGATCAAAATGTGGTTCGACCAGCGGGCGCACTTTCGGGGAACAGGCCACTGCCACCGGCACGCCGGGATTGGAAATGCGCAGCGACAAGGCCAGGCCGATCGCCTTGAGATAGTCGTTGGGCGTTGCCAATGTCAGAACACCGAAACTCATTGCCACTCCTTCCAAGCGCTTCACTTACTCATAAGTCAGAAATATAGGCAACACTTGGATGCCTGAAGAACGAGCGAACCAGATCGGG
>DCVO01000075.1:0-6432 GCA_002327405.1 Thiobacillus sp. UBA2186
CGAGCCGATCCACGGCTCCGCGCCCGACATCGCGGGCAAGAACATCGCCAACCCGATCGCGACCATCCTCTCGGTGGCCATGATGCTGCGCTACACGCTCAACCAGGAAGCGGCTGCGGTGCGCATCGAGGACGCGGTGAAGAAGGTGCTGGCGCAGGGCCTGCGCACGGCGGACATTCATACCGAAGGCACGAAGAAAATTTCGTGCAGCGAAATGGGCGACGCGGTGGTGAAATATTTGTGAGGAGACAGGAGTGAGGGGTGAGGAGTCACGGGGCTAGCGCCTTACTCCTAACGCCTTACTCCTCACTAAATTCGGAGATTCTGAAAATGTTGAAAGTAGGACTGATCGGCTGGCGCGGCATGGTGGGTTCCGTGCTGATGCAGCGCATGCGCGAAGAGAAGGATTTCGAGGTCATCGATCCGGTGTTCTTCACCACCTCCAATCCGGGCGGCAAGGGGCCGGACGTCGGCCGCGACGTGCCGCCGCTGAAGGACGCCAACAGCATAGCCGAACTCAAGGCGATGGACGCCATCATCAGCTGCCAGGGCGGCGACTACACCAAGGAGGTGTATCCGAAGCTGCGCGCGGCCGGCTGGAAAGGCTACTGGATCGACGCCGCCTCCACCCTGCGCATGCAGGACGAGGCCATCATCATCCTCGACCCGGTCAACAAGCAAGTGATCAAGGACGGCCTCGCCAAGGGCGTGAAAACCTATGTCGGCGGCAACTGCACGGTGTCGCTGATGCTGATGGCGATCGGCGGGCTGTTCGACAAGGGTCTCATCGAGTGGATCAGCCCGATGACTTATCAGGCGGCCTCGGGCGCGGGCGCGCGCAACATGAAGGAACTGATTCTGCAGATGGGCGCCATCCACGGCGAGGTGGCCGACATGGTGGCCGATCCCGCCGCCGCCATCCTGGAAATCGACCGCAAGGTGGCGGAGTACATCCGTTCCGACGACTACCCGCTGGATGCCTGGCCGGTGCCGCTGGCCGGCAACCTGATTCCCTGGATCGACGTGCAGCTCGAATCCGGCCAGTCGAAGGAGGAGTGGAAAGCGCAGGTCGAGTGCAACAAGATTCTCGGCCGATCAAGCAACCAGGTGCCGATCGACGGCCTCTGCGTGCGCGTCGGCGCCATGCGCTGCCACAGCCAGGCGCTGACCATCAAGCTGACGAAAGACGTGCCGCTCGACGAGATCCACGGCATCATCGCCGCGCACAACGATTGGGTGAAGGTGGTGCCCAACGATCGCGATATCACCATGCAGCAACTGACCCCGGCGGCCGTGACCGGCACGCTGACCGTGCCGGTGGGCCGCATGCGCAAGCTCAACATGGGGCCGCAATATCTGTCTGCCTTCACGGTGGGCGACCAGTTGCTGTGGGGTGCTGCAGAACCCTTGCGTCGCATGTTGCGGATTTTGCTTGAAAACTAAGCCTAAAACCTTGTTTTCTTGGCCTAATCGCTAAAGTATTGTCGGCCTAAGCCGTCATAAGAGGGCGACTGGCGCTGAATTGCGCCCAAAACGATAGAACCCCTCCTGGAGGAAGAAGGATGAAATTGCACCGCCTTACTGCCCAACTCGTTGCAGGCGCCATGTTGGCGCTGCCGATATGGGTGCACGCTGCGGGGCTGGGCAAGCTGACCGTCAAATCCGCACTGGGACAGCCGCTTTCTGCCGAAATCGAGTTGCTGGTGGCGGACAAGGCCGAACTCGACAGCCTCAATGCCAGCCTGGCTTCCGGCGAGGCCTACAAGGATGCGCAAATCGAATTCGCGCCGGTGCTGTCCACCCTGCAGTTCAGCATCGAGAAGCGTGCCGACGGCCGCCCGATCCTCAAACTCACCTCCAGCAGGCCGGTCAACGATCCCTTCATGGACATGCTGATCGAGCTCAACTGGGCTTCGGGACGCCTGTTGCGCGAATACACCGTGCTGCTGGATCCCCCCGGCATCGCGGCGCCGCAGACGGTTGCGCCGGTGGCGATCAGCGCGCCGGAAACCAGGGCGGAGCAGCCCAAGCCCCAGGAAGCCGCGCCCCAGGCTCCCGCACCCAAGCTCGTCACCGCGGATGGGGTTCCGCCCGCGACTTCGAAGCCGGCCCCGGCCCCGCAAGCCGCGGCCGAAACAGCGACTCCGGCTCCGGCAGCCGAGGGCAGCGTGCGCGTGGAACGCGGCGACACCCTGAGCGGCATCGCCAATCGCGTGCGGCCGGCCAATATCAGCCTGGATCAGGCGCTCGTCAGCCTGTTCAGGGAGAACTCCGACGCATTCGTCGGCGACAACATGAACCGCCTCAAGGCGGGACAGCAGTTGCGGGTGCCCACTGCCGAGGCGATGTCCATGGTCGACCCGCAGGAGGCGCGCCGCGAAATCAGCCTGCAGGCGGCGGACTGGCAAGCCTACCGTGCCAAGCTGGCCGAGAGCGTTGCCGAGCAGCCGGTTCAGGAAGAGGCCGCCAGCAAGACCGTGGTCGGCAAGATCACGCCCAAGGTCGAGGACAAGGCTCAGCCCAGGCCGGAAGCAGGCAAGGATGTGCTGAAACTTTCCAAAGCGGCGCCGGTGGCGGCTGCCAGGCCGGACCAGTCTGCGGCCGAGAAGGCGGCACGGGAAAAAGCCTTGGCTGAACAGAAAGCCCAGGCCGAGCAGGAAGACAAGGCCGCACGCGAAAAGGCGCTGAAGGAATCCAGCGAGCGGGCTGCGGAACTGGAAAAACAGATCCAGGACATGCAGAAACTCGCCGAAATGAAGGACAAGGAGGCCGCGGCCGCCACGGGCGCGCAACAAGCGCCTGCCGCGGCAGCGCCGAAAGTCAAGAAAGCGCCGCCGCCCGCGGTGGAAGAACCGCAGGCGAACTGGTATGACGAGTTGCTGGAGAATCCCATTTACTGGACCGGCGGAGCAGCCATCGTCATACTCGGCGGCCTGTTGTGGTGGATGGTTGCCGGCGGACGCCTGCGCAGGAAAAAAGCCCCCGAAACCGTTGCCGACAGCATCATCACCGGCGGTGATCTGCAGCCCACCGGCATGGCCGGCGCGGCCGCAACCGGCGGCGTGGTGAACACCGGCGACACCTCCTTCCTCACGGATTTCAGCCAGGCCGGCCTCGCCGAGATCGACACCCACGATGTCGATCCGATCGCCGAAGCCGACGTGTACATGGCCTACGGCCGCGATGCACAGGCGGAGGAAATCCTCAAGGAAGCGCTGACCAAGACGCCGGAGCGCCATGAGATCCGGCTCAAGCTGCTGGAAATCTACGCTGCACGCAAGAACGTGACTTCGTTCGAGACCGTGGCCGGCGAGTTGTATGCCGCGCTGGGCGGTCAGACCGGAGCCGTCTGGGACAAGGCAGTCGAGATGGGCCGCGCGATCGATCCGGGCAATCCGCTGTATGGCGGGTCTGGCGCGGTTCCCCAGGCCGCTCCGGCAGCTAGGCCCGCGCCGGCGGAGCCGGTGAAGCCTGTTGTGGCCGAACCCGTGCAAGTCGCCAAGGCCGAACCCGAAGTCCCGGAAACCGCGGACACGATGATGGAGTTCGCATCCGAGCCGCCTACCCAGGAACTGGAGTTGGATTTCCCGGTGCTTGAAGAAGCAACCAAGGCCGAGGCGCCCGCGCCCGCCGAGGAAAAAAAGGATCAGGCCCTGGATTTCGATCTTTCCGGGTTTGACCTGAATATTCCCGAAACGACTGCCGCCCCCGAGCCGCCCGCAGTCGAGGAAACGCCGAAACCCGCCGCCATGGATTTCTCCGGTCTGGACCTCGATTTGAGCGACTTGGGCGCGAGCGCTGAAGACGAGTTCGACGAAGTGGCCACCAAGCTCGACCTGGCCCGCGCCTACCTGGAAATGGGCGACAAGGAAGGCGCGCGCGAAATCCTCCAGGAGGTCATCAACGAGGGCAATGACAGGCAGAAGAGCGACGCCCGGGGCATCATGGCCGGTCTTTGAGTTGCCTTTTCCCCGCTGAAACGCCATAGTTTCGGTCATGGCATCCGACATCGAGAACCGCCGGGAATACCACCCGGCGGTTTCCATTTTCAGCTGGCTGCTGGTCGCGGTTGCGGTCGAATCGGCGGCACCTCGGCAATTGCCCTGGCTGGCTGTCGTGCTTGCGCTGCCGCTGGCGCATGCCGAAGCCGGGCAGCGCTTCCTGCGCCTGGTATGGAAGGCGCGCTGGCTGTGGCTGGCGCTCGCCTGCCTGCATGCCTGGACGATCCCCGGCACGCTGGCCTGGCCTTCGGATTACAGCCCCACGCTCGAAGGCCTGGAGGCAGGCCTGATCCGCATTGTCCGCCTGGTTCTTTTGCTGGCGGCGCTGGCGCGGCTCATGGCAGAGTTTTCGCCACGGCAGCTGGCGGCGGGCATCTATCTACTCGCGCGTCCACTGGGCTGGCTGGGGCTGGATCGCCGCGCCCTGGCGGTGCGGCTGGCGCTGACGCTGGAGCACCTGGAACAGCCGCGCAAGGCGCGCGACTGGCTGGCGCAACTGAGATCGCCGTTCGATGTGCAGTCCGGCCCGGAGGAAATTCGCCTGCCGCTGGCCGGCGCCGGCCTGCGCGACGCGCTGGTGCTGGCCGCGGCCGCCGCGCTGCTGGGTGCGGTACTGGTCAGGCTGACGGCATGAGGATCGCCATCGGACTCGAGTACGACGGCCGGGGTTTTTGCGGCTGGCAGTCGCAGCCCTCGGGCTGCGGCATCCAGGACCATGTGGAAAAGGCCGTGGCGGAAATCGCCGGTGCCAAGCTTGCCGTAACCGCTGCCGGCCGCACCGATACCGGCGTGCATGCGAGTTTCCAGGTCGCGCATTTCGACGTGGCGAGCGTGCGTCCTCTCACCGCCTGGGTGCGCGGGGTCAATACCCATCTTCCTGACGGGATTGCCGTGGTCTGGGCCAAGGAAATGCCGGAGGACTTCCATGCGCGCTTTGCCGTGGAAGAGCGCGGCTACCGCTATGTGCTGCTCAATCATCCGGTGCGCCCCGCCCTGATGGCGGGCAAGGTGGGCTGGCATCACCGTCCGCTAAATGCGCGGGCCATGCAGGCGGCGGCCGACAGGCTGCTGGGCAGGCATGACTTCTCGGCGTTTCGCGCCGCCGAATGCCAGGCGAAGTCGCCGGAAAAGGAAATGCGGCAGGCGGTCGTCACGCGCCATGGCGATTTCCTGGCATGCGACTTTCGCGCCGACGGCTTCCTGCACCACATGGTGCGCAACATCATGGGCTGCCTGGTGCACATCGGCGCGGGAGAAGCCGCGCCCGAATGGATCGACGAGCTGCTCGCGCACAAGGATCGCACCCGTGCCGCTCCGACCTTCATGCCTGACGGCCTGTATCTGTCATATATCCGGTATGCTTCGCGTTTTGATTTGCCGGATGTCGGCAGAGACCCATGGCCGTGCGCGTAAAAATCTGCGGGATTACCCGAAGCGAAGACCTGCACGCCGCCTGCAATGCGGGCGCGGATGCGCTCGGCTTCGTGTTCCATGCCGGGAGCCCGCGCCATCTGGACATCGGCCAGGCCGCCGCGCTGGTGGCCCGGCTGCCGCCTTTCGTGCAGTCCGTCGGGCTGTTCGTCGATGCCGAACCGGCATTCATCGGGGCGGTGCTCAAGGCCGTGCCGCTCGATCTGCTGCAATTTCACGGGAATGAAACCCCGGAGGCGTGCCGAAGCCATGGCCGGCCTTATCTGAAAGCCGTGCGCATGAGGCCGGACACCGATTTGGTAAAATACTGCGCGGATTTTGACGATGCGCGCGCCTTGCTGCTGGATGCCTGTGTGCCCGGCGTGCCCGGCGGCACCGGCGAGCGTTTTGACTGGGATTTGATTCCTTCCGGACTTGCCAGGCCCATCGTGCTGTCAGGCGGGCTGAATCCGGACAATGTCGCATTGGCAGTGAAAACCGTGCGGCCCTGGGCGGTGGATGTCAGCAGCGGCGTGGAAAGCGCGCCCGGCATCAAGGACGCGGCCAGGATTGTGGCGTTTGTCGAGAACGCGCGTCGCGCCATGAATGCATTTAAACCTTGAACAAGGAGGACAAGAGGACAAGAGGACAGGAGGAAACCCGATACCAGGCTACTCCTGTCCTCCTGTCCTCTTTGTGCGGAATTCAATTTATATCGAGCTCAATCCATGAACCTTGACGACCTTCCCGATGCCCGCGGCCACTTCGGCCCCTACGGCGGCATTTTCGTGGCCGAGACGCTGATGGCGGCACTGGAGGAATTGCGCGTGGAATACGAAAAGGCGCGCAGGGATCCCGCTTTCATGGCCGAGTATGAATACGAACTCAAGCACTACGTCGGCCGTCCCAGCCCGGTGTACCACGCAAAAAGGCTTTCCGAGCAGTACGGCGGCGCGCAGATCTACCTGAAACGCGAAGATCTCAACCACACCGGCGCGCACAAGATCAACAACACCATCGG
>DCVO01000075.1:6470-17914 GCA_002327405.1 Thiobacillus sp. UBA2186
GCCCAACGTGTTCCGCATGAAGCTTTTGGGCGCTACCGTGGTGCCCGTGTCTTCCGGCTCCAAAACGCTGAAGGACGCCTTGAACGAGGCCATGCGCGACTGGGTCACCAACGTCGAATCGACCTTCTACATTCTCGGCACTGCCGCCGGCCCGCATCCCTATCCCATGCTGGTACGCGATTTCCAGTGCGTGATCGGCAACGAGGCCATCGTGCAGATGCAGGAGCTCGCCGGCCGCCAGCCCGATTGCGTGGTGGCCTGCGTGGGCGGTGGCTCCAACGCGATCGGCATTTTCCATCCCTATCTCGCCCATCCCGAGGTCAAGCTCATCGGCGTGGAAGCGGGCGGCTTTGGCGTGGGCAGCGGCCGCCACGCCGCGCCGCTCACCGCCGGCACGCCGGGCGTGCTGCACGGTTTCCGCAGCTATCTCATGCAGGACGAAAACGGCCAGATCATCGAAACCCATTCGGTTTCCGCCGGCCTCGATTATCCCGGCGTCGGCCCCGAGCACGCCTGGCTCAAGGACGCGCACAAGGCCGAATACGTCGCCATCAACGACGACGAAGCCCTGGAAGCCTTCCATGAGCTTTGCAGGTTCGAGGGCATCATTCCCGCGCTGGAATCTTCCCATGCGCTGGCCCATGCCAAGAAGCTTGCGCCCACGATGAAGCAGGACCGGATCATCCTGGTCAACCTCTCCGGCCGCGGCGACAAGGACATCAACACCGTGGCGAAGCTGGCGGGGATTACATTGTAAACATGGGGAAATATGACAAGCTGATTTCACAGGTATTGCAGGGCTTGTCCGATGCCAATATCGCGTTTGATGATTTGCTGCGTTTGTTGAAACACTTGGGATTTGAAATGCGCATTCGCGGCAGCCACCATATGTTCAGGAAAGAAGGCGTTTCCGAAAAGATCAACCTGCAACGGCATGGCGCCAAAGCCAAGTCATATCAGGTCAAACAGGTGCGGGATGCCATTCAGAAATACCGGTTGATCAGCGAGGAGTAGAAAATGGATCGTTACGAAATCATCATGTACTGGAGCAAAGAAGACGAAGCGTTTATTGCCGAAGTGCCCGAACTGCCGGGCTGCATGGCGCATGGCGAGTCGCAGGAAGAGGCCTTGGCCAACATCAAGGAAGCCATGCATTTGTGGATAGATACCGCCAAAGAGTTTGGCGATCCTATTCCCGAGCCGCGCGGGCGGCTGATGTATGCGTAAGGACACAACACCGCGGCCGACTCCGGCAAGGGGTTCACCGTGCCCGTCGATGCATGTGCCGGTGAAAGAGGGGACGGCATTATCGAGCTTGAAATGTCTTAAGTGATGGCCATACCTGATTTCCAAAGCTTGATGATGCCGTTGCTCAGTGCTTGTGAGGACGGGCAGGAGCGCGATAATCAGTCACTGCGAGGCATGCTGGCAAAGCGGTTTGAGCTTACCGAGGATGAATTGACCACCAGACTCCCCAGTGGCAGGCAGGGTGTTTTCGACAATCGCATAGCCTGGGCAAAAGGCCATCTCAAACAGGCTGGCCTGATCGAAATTGTCCGGCGGGGAGTTTATAGAATTACCGCTCGTGGTCACGAAGTGCTTGGCGAGAACCCCCAAACACTGAATATCAAATATCTGAAACGGTTTCCCGAATATGTGGCCTTCCTGTCAGGCGGAAAGAACGACAAGCCAAAATTGGCAGAGCCTGTTGCATCGCTCACGGAAACGCCGGACGAGCTCATGGCGGGCGGTTACAAGCAGCTGCGGGAGGCACTTGCGGCAGAGTTGCTGGGACGGATCAGGGCGATTAGCCCCTCTCGCTTTGAGGAACTGGTCGTCGAACTGCTGTTGAAGATGGGGTACGGTGGCACCCAGGAAGATGCGGGACGAGTTGTTGGGAAAAGCGGCGACGGTGGTATTGATGGCATCGTCAACGAAGACAGGCTTGGGCTGGATGTGATCTACATTCAAGCCAAGCGCTGGGAGGCAGATATAGGTCGGCCGGAAATCCAGAAATTCGTCGGTGCGCTGGCGGGAAACAAAGCGAGCAAAGGTATTTTCATTACCACGTCGGGTTTTACCAAAGGAGCCATTGATTACGCATCCCAAGTGAACCATAGGGTTGTTTTGATAGACGGTCCTGCGCTAGCCGAATTGATGATGGACCATGATCTGGGCGTTTCCACCAAGGATGTTTATACGGTGAAGCGTTTGGACAGTGATTATTTTGAAGAAGACTGATTTATGAGCCGCATCGGCCCAACCTTTACCGCGCTCAAAGCGCAAAACAAGAAAGCCCTCATCCCTTTCATCACCGCAGGCGATCCCGGCAAGGGGCTCACCGTGCCCCTCATGCACACGCTGGTGGAAGCCGGCGCCGACATCATCGAACTGGGCGTGCCGTTTTCCGATCCCATGGCCGACGGCCCCGTGATCCAGCGCGCTTCCGAGCGCGCGCTGGCGAACAGGGTGGGACTGAAGGACGTGCTCGCCATGGTGGCGGAATTTCGCAAGACCAACAACGAAACGCCGGTGGTGCTGATGGGCTATGCCAACCCGGTCGAGCGCATGGGTTACGAAGCCTTTGCCATGGCCGCGAAGGAGGCGGGCGTCGACGGCGTGCTGACGGTGGACATTCCGCCCGAGGAGTCGCATGGCGTGGCGGACGTGTTCAAGTCGCATGGACTTGATCCCATTTTCCTGCTGTCGCCCACGACGCCGGAGTCGCGCGTGGCCGAGGTGGCCAAGGCAGCGGGCGGGTTCGTATACTACGTTTCGCTCAAGGGCGTGACCGGTGCGGCCAACCTGGACACGGAAGAAGTCGCCCGGAAGATCGCCATGATCCGCAGCCACTGTGCGCTGCCGGTGGGCGTGGGTTTCGGCATCCGCGACGCCCAGACGGCCGAGGCCATCGCGCGCATCGCCGATGCCGTGGTGGTGGGCAGCCGCATCGTGAACGAAATCGAGAACGCGCCGGAAAACGAAGTGGTGAACCGCGTGAAATACCTGGTGGAAGCGCTGCGCCGCGGCGTGGATGCCGCCACCAAATAAAAGGAGAAAACCATGAGCTGGTTCCAGAAACTCGTCCCGCCCAAGATCAAGGCGCGCCGCGAAGTCAAGAAGTCGGTGCCCGAGGGCCTGTGGTCGAAATGTCCGGCCTGCAACGAAGTGCTGTACAAGGCCGACCTTCACAACAATCTCGAAGTCTGTCCCAAGTGCAGCCACCACCATCGCATCGGCGCGCGCACGCGCCTCGACATGCTGCTGGATGCGGAAGGACGGCGCGAGATCGGCGGCGAAATCAAGCCGATCGACCCGCTCAAGTTCAAGGACAGCAAGAAATACTCCGACCGGCTGGCCGAGGCGCAAAGCGGCACCGAGGAAAGCGATGCGCTGGTGGTGATGGCGGGCGCGATCCAGTCCTTGCCGGTGGTGGCGGCGGCCTTTGAATTCAAGTTCATGGGCGGCTCGATGGGCTCGGTGGTGGGCGAGCGCTTCGTGCGCGGCGTGGAAGCCGCGATCGAAACCCGCTCCGCCTTCGTGTGCTTTTCCGCCAGCGGCGGCGCGCGCATGCAGGAAGGCCTGATTTCGCTGATGCAGATGGCCAAGACCTCGGCCGCGCTCACCCACCTGTCGGCCAACCGGCTGCCCTTCATTTCCGTGCTCACAGATCCCACCATGGGCGGCGTTTCGGCGAGCTTCGCGATGCTGGGCGACCTCATCATCGCCGAGCCGAACGCCTTGATCGGCTTTGCCGGCCCGCGCGTGATCGAGCAGACNNGAAGGCTTCCAGCGCGCCGAGTTCCTGCTGGAGAAGGGCGCCATCGACCGCATCGTCGACCGCCGCGAAATGCGCGCAGAACTGGCATCGACCATTTCCATGCTGATGCGGCGCCCGGCCCTGGCTGCCTGAATTTGACAAGGAGGACATGAGGACAGGAGGAATTTCTTCCTCTGGTTTCCCTCCCGTCCTCTTGTCCTCTTTGTGAATGACGTTTTCTGATCCAAGCCTGAGCAGTTGGCTTGCCCGCCTGGAGCGGGCGCATCCGTCCGCCATCGAACTGGGGCTCGAGCGCGTGGCGCGCGTGCGCGATGCCATGGGCCTGCGGCCGGACTTCCCCGTCATCCTCGTGGGCGGCACCAACGGCAAGGGCTCCGCCTGTGCCTATCTCGAAGCCATCCTGCGCGCGCAGGGTTTTAAAACCGGGCTTTACGCCTCGCCCCACCTGCTGCGCTACAACGAGCGCGTGCGCATCGACGGTGTCGAGGCGAGCGACGCGGAGATCGTGGCCGGGCTTCAGGCGGTGGAGGATGCGCGCGGCGGGGTTTCTCTCACTTATTTCGAACATGGCACCCTCGGCGCGGTGTGGCAGTTCATGCAGGCCGGGGTAGAGGTCGGAATCCTGGAAGTGGGACTGGGCGGGCGGCTGGATGCCGTGAATGCATTCGAGCCCGCAGCCTCCATCGTGACCACGGTCGATCTCGACCACCAGGCCTGGCTGGGGGATACCCGCGAGGCCGTCGGCTTCGAGAAGGCCGGCATCTTCCGCAATGGCAAGCCGGCGATCTGCGGCGATGCGGATCCGCCGCAAAGCCTGCTCGATCACGCGCACGCCATCGGCGCAAAGCCGTTGCGCTCGGGCAGCGACTTCAGATTCGTCCTGGCCGACGGCGTCTGGCATTTCCGCATGGGCGAGATCGAGTTGGCGGATTTGCCCTTGCCTGCGCTGGCCGGCACCTATCAGTTGGCCAATGCGGCGGCTGCGCTGGCAGCGCTGTCAGAATTGTCCGGCGTGTTGCCGGTTTCGCCGGCGGCGATCCATGCCGGCCTGAGCGATATCCGCCTGCCCGGCCGCTTCCAGCGCACTCCCGGCCCGGTCGAGATCGTGCTGGACGTCGCGCACAACCCGCAGTCCGCGCGTGCGCTGGCGGAAAATCTGCGGGCACAGCCTGCCAGGGGGGCGGAATACGCTGTCTTCGCGCTGCTGGCCGACAAGGATGCGGATGCGGTGATCGAGCCATTGAAGGACGCATTCGACGGCTGGTTCGTTGCCGGCCTTGCAGGCGAACGCGGGCAGGGCGGCGAGGCGCTGGCGCAGCATGTTCGCGCGAACACGGATGCCGCGATCGAGGTTTTCGACGATGTGCGTTCCGCGTTTGCCGCAGTGAAACTTCGCGCAACCGAAGGTGATAGAATCACCGTCTTCGGGTCGTTTTACACCGTTGCGGAAATCCTAAGCACCTATTGCAATGCCAGCTCCCCTCTCGGACGATGACCATAAACGCAGGGCGCGCCGCCGGCTGATCGGCGCGGTCGCGCTCACCATCGTCGCCGTCATCATCCTGCCGCTGGTTCTGGAGGACGAACCGCCGCCGGCAGGGCCGCTGGAAGTGCGCATGCCGCCAACCGATTCCCGGCCGCTGCAAAACACCGTCGAGTATGCGCCTCCCCCGGCGAACGCCTTGCTCGAACCGGAGCAACCGGAAGCGACGGTGGCGCCCATCCCCAAGGCAGCGCCCAATAAACCGGCTGAATCGCCGAAATCTGCCGCCAAGCCTGCCGCGCAAGCGGCCAAGGCAGCGCCCAATACCGTACAGCCTGCAGCCGCCTATACCGCGCAGGTCGGCGTGTTCGCCGACAAGGCCAACGTGGAACGTTTGCAGTCGCGCATTTCGGCGTTGGGACTCAAGTCCCATACCGAGGCAGTGGAAGACGGTACGCGCGTGCGGGTGGGATCTTTCTCCAGCAAGGCCGAAGCCGATGCTATCGCAGCCAGGCTGGCTGCCGCCGGCATAACGGCCAAAGTCGTCGAGAAATGACCGCGCTCGACTGGATCGTCATCCTGATTCTGGCAGCTTCCGCCATTCTCGGCTTGTTGCGCGGCCTGGTCTCGGAGGTCTTTTCATTGGCTTCGTGGGCCGTGGCATTTGTGGTTGCGAAGCTGAGCGCTGCGGCAGTGGCCCCTCTCCTGCCCATGGATGTGGAAAGCGAGGGCATGCGCAATATCGTCGGCTTCGTCGTGGCGTTTCTGGCGGTGATGATTATCGTCATGCTGCTCGGCCGCCTGATCAAGGGGGCGGTGGGCGCGGTTGGCCTGGGCGGCGCTGACAAAGCGGTTGGCGGTTTTTTCGGCCTGCTGCGCGGCATGGTGATTCTGGTCGGTTTGACCCTGGTTGCCGGACTGACGGCACTGCCGCAGACCGATTTCTGGGAAAATGCGCTATCTTCCAGAGTACTGGAGATGCTGGCCATGGAGGCGGTGCCCTTGCTGCCCGCCAAAGTGGCCGAACATATTCATTTCAACGGGTGAAGCATGTGTGGAGTTATCGGCGTTGCCGCCAATACACCGGTTAATCAACTGCTCTATGACGGCCTGATGGTGCTGCAGCACCGCGGCCAGGATGCAGCCGGCATTGTCACCGCGGAAGGCGCGCGCTTCCACATGCACAAGGGGCAGGGCCTGGCGCGCGACGTGTTCCGCACGCGCGACATGAGAAACCTGCTGGGCAACATCGGCGTGGCGCACGTGCGCTATCCCACTGCCGGCTCGGCCTCCAGTTCGGCGGAATCGCAGCCTTTCTACGTGAACTCGCCGTTCGGTATCGTGCTGGGCCACAACGGCAACCTGATCAATACCGACGAACTCAAGCGTGCCCTGTTCGCCGAGGATCTGCGCCACGTCAATACAAACTCGGATTCCGAGGTGCTGCTGAACGTGCTGGCGCACGAGTTGCAGGCCAACGGCCGGGTCGGCCGCCTGGACCTGAACACCATATTCGCCGCGGTTTCCGGCGTGCACGCGCGCTGCCGCGGCGCCTATGCCGTGGTGGCGCTCATCGCCGGCTACGGCCTGCTGGCCTTCCGCGATCCGCACGGCATCCGTCCGCTGATCATCGGCGTGAACGAGAACGTCAACCCGCCGGAATACATCGTGGCCTCGGAAAGCGTCGCCATCGATGCGCTCGGCTTCAAGATCCTGCGAGACGTGCAGCCGGGCGAAGCGGTGTTCGTCGACGAGAACCGGCGCCTGCACAACCGCCAGTGCGCGAACACGTTTGCCCTGAACCCGTGCATTTTCGAATATGTCTACCTCGCCAGGCCGGATTCGGTCATGGACGGCATCTCGGTCTACAAGACCCGCCTGCGCATGGGCGTGTCGTTGGCGGAAAAGATCAAGCGCGAATTCAGCCACCTCAAAATCGACGTGGTCATCCCGATCCCGGACACCAGCCGGCCCTCGGCCCTGCAGTTGGCCAACCATCTGGGCGTGCCCTATCGCGAGGGCTTCATCAAGAACCGCTACATCNNTCGTCAAGAACCGCTACATCGGCCGCACCTTCATCATGCCGGGGCAGGCCCTGCGCAAGAAATCGGTGCGCCAGAAGCTCAACGCCATCGCCGAGGAATTCAAGGACAAGAACGTGCTGCTGGTGGACGACTCCATCGTGCGCGGCACCACCAGCCGCGAGATCGTGCAGATGGCGCGCGATTCCGGCGCCGCGAGGGTGTTCTTCGCCTCCGCCGCGCCGCCGGTGCGCTATCCCAATGTCTACGGCATCGACATGCCTACCCGCGCCGAGCTGCTGGCTTACGGCCGCAGCGACGAGGAGATCGCCCGCGAAATCGGCTGCGATGCGCTGATCTATCAGGACATCGAAGCGCTGGTCGAGGATGTGAAGGCGGAAAATCCGGTCATCCGCGATTTCGACACTTCCTGCTTCGACGGCCGCTACATCACCGGCGACGTGACCCCGGAATACCTGGATTACATCGAAGCCTTGCGCAACGGCGATACCCAGCACCAGGCCATCGAGACCCAGCAGCTCGACCTGAACCTGGTGTCCGGCGCGCGAGCTTGACGGCGCCGGGCCCAGGGAATACATTTAGCTCAGCGCCGATTTGAGTCAGCTTGCGGGCGCCAAGGAACCTCTGAAGAACTCTCTCATGGCCGCGGCGTAGCTTTCCGGGATGGGATGCGCGAAGCGCCGCGCAGCAAATGGCCGCCCCCCTTTGCAAGCGGCGCGAAAACGAGCCTGCGCAGGCAGCGCCTTCGGGCGAGTTTCGGCGTAGCCACAAAGCAGACCGCCCGGAAAGCCACGCCCCGAAGGGCTTGCACGAAGAATGCCCATCTGCGGCGTTGCGCTCCTCGGCTTCGTATGTCCAATACGACCTTCGTCGCGCGCCTTGCATCTGAGCATTCTTCGTGCAAACGCGGCTCATGGAAGAGTTCTTCAGAGGTTCCCTAAATCCAGCTAAAGCGAGTGCCGACCCGGGACGCGCAAGCTGACCGGGTTTTTTGTTTGGAGACGGGGATGTCCGAAGAATACGATCTGGAAACTCTGGCGGTGCGCAGCGGAACACTGCGCAGCCAGTTCAACGAACACAGCGAGGCGATATTCCTCACCTCCAGCTTCATGTTCGACAGCGCGGCCCAGGCCGCCGCGCGCTTCAAGGGCGATGAGCCGGGCAACATCTACGCGCGCTTCACCAACCCCACGGTGACCATGATGGAAACCCGGCTTGCGGCACTGGAAGGCGCGGAGCGCTGCGTTGCCTTTTCCTCCGGCATGGCGGCGATCCTGGCCACGGTGATGGGCCTGATGAAGGCGGGCGAGCACATCGTCGCTTCGCGCTCGATCTTCGGCTCCACCGTGCAGCTGTTCTCCAACATCCTCGGGCGCTTCGGGGTCGAGACGACCTATGTTTCGCCCACCGATCCGGAGGAATGGCGCAAGGCGGTGAAGCCCAACACCAGGCTGTTTTTCGTCGAGTCGCCCTCCAACCCGCTGACCGAGGTGAGCGACATCGCGGCGCTCGCGGCCATCGCCAGGGAGTCCGGCGCCTGGCTGGCGGTGGACAACTGCTTCTGCTCGCCCGCCCTGCAGAAACCGCTGGAACTGGGCGCGGACATCATCATCCATTCCGCCACCAAATATCTCGACGGCCAGGGCAGGGTGCTGGGCGGCGCGGTGCTGGGCAGCAAGGCGCTGATGGAAGGGGTGTTCACCTTTCTGCGCACCGGCGGTTCCACGCTGTCCGCCTTCAACGCCTGGGTGATCCTGAAGGGGCTGGAAACCCTGTCCTTGCGCATGGAGGCACACTCGCGCAATGCGCTGGAGCTCGCGATCTGGCTGGAAAGCCATCCGAATGTCGAGCGCGTATGGTATCCGGGGCTGCCTTCGCATCCGCAGCACGAACTTGCGATGCGCCAGCAGAAGACCGGCGGCGGCATCGTCGCCTTCGAGGTCAGGGGCGGTCAGGAGGCGGCATGGCGCGTGGTCGACAACTGCAAGCTGCTGTCCATCACGGCAAACCTGGGCGACGCCAAATCGACCATTACGCATCCGGCCTCCACCACGCAAAGCCGCATGACGGCGGAACAGCGCGCCTTCGCCGGCATCGGCGACGGCTTGCTGAGGGTGGCGGTCGGCCTGGAGTCGGTGCGCGACATCCGCAACGACCTGGCAAGAGGACTGGGCGCGTGAGAGCATTCGCCAGCCTGATTCTGCTTGCTTGTGCCGCCACGCAGGCGGCCGACATGATCGAGCTGCGCTACCAGGACAGCGAGGGCGGGGCGCCGGCATACCAGACCCGCATTCTCGTGACCGAGCGCTACCTGCGCATGGATGACGGAAGCGATGCAGGCGATTTCGTGCTGTTCGACCGCAAGACCGGCAGGGTGTCGAATGTGGTTCACGAGCAGAAAATGCTCATGGCCATGCACGAAAAGAAGCTGCCCGCGAACCCGACCCTTTCCTATCGCGTGGAGCGGAAGGTGGCCCCGGTGCGGGAAGGGACTGTGCGCGTGCAGGTGCTGGCAGACGGCAAGCTGTGTTCGGAAACGGTGGCGGTGTCCAAACTCTACCCCGATGCCGCGCGCGCCATGGCGGAATACAAGGCTGCGCTGGCTTACACCCAGTGGATGACCTATCGCAACACGCCTGCCGAACTGCGCCAGGATTGCGACCTGGTGCACCATGTCTGGCAGACCGGCATGGCCCTGTCACGGGGGCTGCCGATCGAGGAGCGGGACTACGCCGGGCGCGTCAGGCAGTATGTGAGCGGGGAACGTCGCGAACTGAAACCGGCGCTCTTCGAACTGCCGAAGAACTACGCGCCGGTTGCGCTCCCGGATTTCGACGGAGTCGGGGCGGGCAGCAGTTCGCAGCCCTGAGCGCTGCAGGCGAGATAGCCGCCTTCGTCGTACCAGTCCGGCAGAACCCAGCGTTCCACGGGTTTGCCGGCTATCGTTGCGTGATGCCGGGCGGGCCGGTGGGTGTGGCCGTGGACCATGCGCAGTGCGCCGGACCGGCGGAACGATTCTGCGACCGCTTCCGGATTGACATCCATGATCTCGTAGGACTTTCCCGCCTTGGCACGCTCGCTGCCTGAGCGTGCGGACCTGGCCATGGCATGGCGCAAACCGAGGGGAAGCGAGAGCAGGGCGCCGCGCACCAGCGGCTGTCTGACCAGTTTCCTGAAGCGCTGGTAACTGCGGTCGTCGGTGCACAGCGTGTCGCCGTGCGTGAGCAGGGTAGGGGTGCCATACAGGTCGATCAGGACCGGGTCGTCCAGGAGCGCCATGTCGCACGAATCGGCATAGCGCCGCGCCAGCAGGAAATCGCGGTTGCCGTGCATGAAATAGACCGGCGTGCCGGCTGCCGTCAGGGCTTTTATTTTATCCGCGGCCTGGCGGGCGATCGGCGCATCGACATCGTCGTCGCCGATCCAGTATTCGAACAGGTCGCCGAGGATGTACAGCGCATCCGCATCGCATGCGACATTTTCGAGAAAATGAAAAAAGCGCCCGCTGGCTTGCGGGCGCTCTTCGGCCAGGTGCAGGTCGGCGATGAAAAGCGTGCGACCGGACATTTATGCGGACATGGTGCCAGAAATCGTCACGAGCGGCTGAAGGCCAGGGCGTGCGGCGCGCAGGAACCGGAGTGTATTGGCTTGTACATGAGGATTCCGGGGCGACTGCGGAGGGCGGAGCAGGGGCCCCGCTCTGCGGGGATGCGACCCTGAAGCAGGATGCAGGTAGCGCTTAACCGTCGCCCAGCATCCCTCCGGCGGCCTGATCCCAAGGGGGCCCTCATGCTACGCCTCCGGGCGCTACCGCGCAACGCAGGCATTCTGCCGCGCAGTA
Organism: Thiobacillus sp. UBA2186; assembly: GCA_002327405.1. Lineage (GTDB taxonomy): Bacteria > Pseudomonadota > Gammaproteobacteria > Burkholderiales > Thiobacillaceae > UBA6918. Next base: position 17,618 of record DCVO01000075.1, read on the forward strand.
GATTTATGACACCATGTTCAGACAATTTCCGCCTTGGTTATGACGATGTCTTCCATTGGCACGTCCTGATGGCCGGCGCGGCTGCCGGTACGGATTTTCTTGATGGCGTCCACGACTTCCTTGCCTTCCGTCACCTTGCCGAACACGGCATAGCCATAGCCTTGCGGGGTGGGGGCGGTGAAGTTGAGGAAGCTGTTGTTGGACACGTTGATGAAGAACTGCGCGGTGGCGGAATCCGGCACCGAGGTGCGGGCCATGGCGATGGTGTAGGCGTCGTTCTTCAGGCCGTTGGCGGCC
>DCVO01000075.1:17930-21151 GCA_002327405.1 Thiobacillus sp. UBA2186
TGGATCATGAAGCCGTCGATCACGCGATGGAAGACGGTGCCGTCATAGAAGCCGTCGCGCACGTATTGCAGGAAGTTTTCGACCGTGACGGGCGCCTTCTCGGCATCCAGTTCCAGCGTGATGACGCCCTTGGAGGTGTGAAGTTTGACCATGCTGTGTCCTCTCTGTATTTATAAGATCGTTTCTTGAATGATGCGCCAGCGGCCGTTTTCCCGCTGCCAGTACTGACGTTTCCTGGATTTGTCGTTGAGGTTGCTGCTCTTGTAGTCCTGGTCGAAGGTGACGATGGCCATGTCCTTGTCGCCGGGCTGGCGAAAGATGCTGAGATGCTGGATGTCGACCTTGATCCAGTTTTTCCCCGCATTCACCTTGCGCTTGGATTCGGCGAACGCCTGGTAGCGCTGCGCGCCCGACTGGAAATTGCGCGAGTAGTGCTCAAGCAGGCGATCGGTGTCGCGGCTTTCCCAGTCCTTGCGCCAGCCGTCGATCGCCTGCTGGAGTTCGTCGCGTGCGCTCGAAAGCGAATCGGCGTCCACCCAGGTCAGGCTGGGCGCAATGACGACAGGGGTCTGGCCGATGCTGATAAAGCGGCCGAGGCTTTTCAGGTCGTCATTCGACAGCACCACGCAGCCGTCGCTGGCCTTGGGCGGCCGCGCATAGGTGTTGCGCGGCACGCCGTGCAGCCAGATGCCGTAGCCGTTGCGGCCGTTGCGCACATCCCATTCGTTCGGATAGCTCAGCGGATAGGCGCCGATGCCGTACAGTTCCTCGAGTTCGCTGTCCGGCTTGAAACTGGTGATGGTATACAGCCCCACCGGCGTGCGCTTGTCGCCCTCCTTGTTCTTGCCGGTGCCGAACTTGCCGACGGTAACGTAGTAGTCGGCAATGCGGCGAATGCCGTCGATGCCGTTTTCGAAGATGTAGAGGCGGGCGCGGCTGGCGTCGACCGCGATGGCGTATCGGGTCTCGGCCGCGACTTGCAGCAATTCTTCCGGGATGAGGTCGGGATTGACGGGATCGTTGATCGCCTGGATGCGCGCCTTGGCTTCTTCGCGCAGGTCTTCCTGCTGCTCGCGTGCGCCTGGTGCATTGCCCAGCGTGGAAATGGGCCGTGCGCGCGCAAGCAGCAAATCCCCCTTTACCAGCTGTGCCAGACGAAAATTGGGATGGCGTTCCAGCAGGCTGTCGATGGAATGCAAGGCGTGATCGAGCCGGTTCTGGCTGATCTCCTGCATGCTGCTGCTGAACAGGCGGTCGGCCTCGCCGATGTCCGCCTGCGCGGGCAATGCCAGCAAACCGATCAGGGGGAGGAAGCGCAGGCCGTGAAACATCGCCGGTAAGTTAACGTCCGGATTCGCGAACGATCAGCCATTGCCCGTCGTTCAGCGCCAGCTCCAGGGTTTTGCCGGAAGTGGAATTGAAGCGGTCGGACTGGTAAACCTGCCTGAAGCGCACTTCGGCGCGATTCGGCGAAATGCGTTTTACCTGGATATCGCGCGCGATGACGAGAATGCGCTTGGCGTTGACGATGCGCTCGCGTCGCTGGGCCGCCCAAGCCGCATGGCTCATGTTGGAGGGGGTGAAATCGGGCGCATAGTGCGCCAGATACTTGTCCACATCCCGGCTGGACCAGGCCTTGGCCCAGGATTGAACCGTTTCGACGATGCCGGCGGGAGGCTTGCCGGCCGCGGGCGGCGCAGGTTTGGCGTCGTTGACGGGGGCGGCGGGTTTCGCGGCAGCAGGGGCCGGGGCTGCGGCCTGGGCCACAAGCGGCGCGGGTTTGCTGACCATGGCTGTGTTGGCGGCTTTGGACTGAGGCTTGCCTGACATCATCTCCTTGATCAGCGCAAGCTTGGTTTGCGCCGTCTTGTTGCTGTTGTCGATCTGCAGGGCCTTGTCGTAGGCCTGCGAAGCCATCCTGGCATACAGGTCGCCGAGGTTTTCGTGCGCCGTGGCATAGCTCGGATGGGTGCGGATCGCCATTTCCAGGGCATTCTTGGCGGCGTCGTACTTGCCTTCCGCGGCATAGAGCACGGCGAGGTTGTTATAAGGCTCGGGCAGCTCGGGATAGTCTTCGGTGATCCCGGTGAATACCTGGATGGCCTCCGCGGATTTGCCCAGGTCGGCCAGGATCAGCCCTTTCAGGAAACGCACCTGCGCATCCTTGGGGTTCTTGGCAAGGAACTGGTTGGCGCGCGTCAGCGCCGTGTTCAGTTCGCCCTTGCGAAAAAGCTGGTTGATGTCCTGGACGTCATCGGCCGCGACGCCCGTCGAAAACGAGAGACAGAGCACGATGGCAAAGAGGCGGACAAAACTTGGCAAACTGGGCATGTGATAAACTCGAATCAATGGTCAGCAACCCCGAATTCTAACAACTCCCCCGTGTGTGTGGGGGGCTTTGCATCAGATAGCGGCCCGCCCCTCGTTTTCCCCATGCTCAAGCTGTACAACTCCCTACACCGCAGTCTGGAGAACTTCGTCCCCATCCAGCCCGGTCAGGTCCGCATGTATGTGTGCGGCATGACGGTGTACGACTACTGCCACCTGGGACATGCCCGCGTGTTCGTGGTGTTCGACATGGTGGCGAGATGGCTGCGCGCTTCCGGCTATCACGTCATCTATGTGCGGAATATTACGGACATCGACGATAAAATCATTAAGCGCGCCCGGGAAAACGGCGAAACCACCACGGCCCTGACCGACCGCTTCATCGCCGCCATGCACGAGGACGAGGCCAGGCTCGGCGTCCTGCGGCCCGATGTCGAGCCGCGCGCGACCGAGTACGTCGCCGAGATGCTGGCCATGATCCAGACCCTGGAAATCCGCGGCCTGGCCTACCAGGCCGCCAATGGCGACGTGTATTACAGCGTGCGCGGCTTCGCGCATTACGGCCAGCTTTCCGGCAAATCCCTGGACGACCTGCGTGCCGGCGAGCGCGTGGAGGTGGAAGCCAGCAAGCACGATCCCCTGGATTTCGTGCTGTGGAAGGCGGCCAAGCCGGGCGAGCCCGCCTGGCCCAGCCCCTGGGGGCCGGGGCGGCCGGGCTGGCACATCGAGTGCTCGGCCATGAGCGGCAAGCTGCTGGGCCGCCACTTCGACATCCACGGCGGCGGCCAGGATTTGCAGTTCCCGCACCACGAGAACGAAATCGCCCAGTCCGAGGGGGCGCACGGGTGCAAGTTCGTCAACTACTGGCTGCACAACGGCTTCGTGCGGGTGGA
>DCVO01000075.1:21182-23273 GCA_002327405.1 Thiobacillus sp. UBA2186
GCGCGCATTACCGCAGCCCGCTCAACTATTCGGATGCGCACCTGGACGACGCCAAGGGCGCGCTGACCCGGCTGTACACGGCGCTGAAGAACGTGCCGCCGGCCGAAGTGGCGCTTGACTGGTCCGACCCCTGGGCGGCGCGCTTCAAGGCGGCNNTGGCGGTGCTGTTCGAGCTGGCCAATGAGGTGAACCGTACGCATGACGCCCGCCTTGCCGGTCTGCTCAAGAGCCTGGGCGGCGTGCTGGGTCTCCTGCAGGCCGACCCGGAAGATTTCCTCAAGCGCCCGGTGGGCGAGGCCGGCGGGCTGGAAGACGCCGCCATCGATGCCATGATTGCGGCCCGCGCCGAGGCCAAAAAAGCGCGCAATTTCAAGGAGGCCGACCGCATCCGCGACGAACTGAAGGCGGCGGGCGTCATCCTCGAAGACGGTCCCCAGGGCACGGCCTGGCGCCGGGCCTGACTTTTCAGACAGTCATGGCGCCATATCCGGGGACATGAGCGAATACATCGTCTATCTGGGGGCCGTCGGCTGGGAACACGGGGCGTGGCAGGGGGATTTCTACCCCGAGGACATGCCCGCAGACTGGCAGTTGTCTTTCTACAACACCCGGTTCCGCTGCGTGTATCTGCCCTTCGAGCGGTGGAGGAACGCCACGGACGAAGAAGTGTCCGGCTGGCTTGATGACACCCGGGAAGGCTTTCGCTTCGTGCTCGGGACGGGGCGGACCCTGGACGAAGCCGACAGGCGCAAGGCGGCGCGTTTCGGCGGACGAGGCGTGCTCGAGGGAGAGGCCGGTATCGCCTGGATCGAAGGGGAAGCGGATTTGCGCGATCTGGCAAGGCGGATGCAGACGGCTTGCCGGGGCGGCATCCCCCTGTACCTGATTTCGCGCGATGCGGCGCTGAAACCGCTGCAAAGAATCGGCGAATTGATGCAGGTGCTGGGAGTTTAACGTGAAACAACGCGAAGCGNNGAGAGGGAACGGACACGGCGGCTGCCGCGTTCATGATTCGGGTTGGAGCAGTCGCCATGTCCGTCAGCGCCGTGAAGCAAGGGGGGCTTCTGATAGAATTGCGGCTTGAACGAATAACAAGGGCCAGAGCCTTGGACAATCTGGTAGAAATCAAAAACGTCACCTTCGGCTACAACGCCCGCCCCCTGCTCAAGGGGATCAACCTGGNNATCATGGGCAGCAGCGGTTGCGGCAAGACCACCCTGCTGCGCCTGATCGGCGGCCAGCTCCGGCCTTCCGACGGCAGCGTCGTGGTGGCCGGGCAGAACGTCGGCGAACTGGATACGAACGGGCTTTTCCAGTTGCGGCGCAAGATGGGCATGCTGTTCCAGTTCGGCGCCCTGTTCACCGACATGAGCGTGTTCGACAACGTCGCCTTCCAGTTGCGCGAGCGCACCCGGCTGCCGGAAGACATCATTCGCGATCTGGTGCTGATGAAGCTGCATGCCGTCGGCCTGCGCGGGGCGGCCGGTCTCATGCCGGCCGAACTTTCCGGCGGCATGGCGCGGCGCGTGGCGCTGGCGCGCGCCATTGCGCTGGAGCCCACGCTGCTCATGTATGACGAGCCCTTTACCGGGCTCGATCCGATCTCGCTGGGCGTGATCGGCAACCTCATCCGCCGCCTGACCGACACCCTGGGGCTGACTTCCATCGTCGTCACGCACGACGTGCAGGAATCCCTGAAGATCGTCGACTACGTCTATTTCGTGTCGAACGGCACGATCGAGGCGGAAGGCACCCCCGACGAGATACGCGCTTCGACCGCGCCTTTCGTGCATCAATTCGTGCACGGCGAACCGGACGGGCCGGTGCCCTTCCATTATCCGGCGCGCCCGTATGCCGAAGACCTGAGGCTGCACTCGTGATCGCCCCCTTGCGCCAGATCGCGAAGCTCGGCAGACGCACCCTGGATGCGGTGACGCGCATGGGGATTGCCGCGCGTTTTTTCCTGGCCACGCTGATGCGTTCGGGGGTTTCGTTCAGGCGTTTCAGCCTGACCATTCGCGAAATCTATTTCGCCGGGGTGCTGTCGCTCGTCATCATCATGGTGTCGGGCCTGTTCGTCGGCATGGTGCT
>DCVO01000151.1 GCA_002327405.1 Thiobacillus sp. UBA2186
ATGATGAGGTAGCCGCCCGACTTGAGATCGACTCTGCGCGCCAGCGCCTTTTCGATTTCCTCCTCGATGGCGTAGAGGTCGAACAGCGGTCGGTCGGCGCTGTAATGCTGCAACTTTTCCGTCACGCCCCAGGTGTAGTTGTGGGCGAACTCGTACATGCGCTGGTAGGTCTCGCGCGAATCGACCAGGATGCGCGTGGTCTCGGCGTTGACGAAGTCGCGCAGCACGCGCAGCGAGAGGTCGAGGTCCTGATAGAGCAGGGTGGGCGCGATCGAGAGCAGGGATTTTTCCTGGATGTTCTGCCACAGCTTGCACAGGTAGGCGACGTCGGCGCGCAGGTCCTCGACCTCGGCCGACTCTGCCATGGTGCGCATGATGAAGCCGCCGTGGATGTCCGGGTTGAGCACGGCCTGGAATTTCTGGCGCAGGTGCTCGCGTTCCTCCTCGCCCTCGATGCGCTGGGAGATGCCGATGTGCGATTCCTGCGGCAGGTAGACGAGATAGCGGCCGGCGAAGCTGATCTGGGTCGAGAGGCGCGCGCCCTTGGTGCCGATGGGGTCCTTGATGACCTGCACCACCAGCGACTGGCCTTCATGCACCGCCTGCTCGATGCGGCGCTCGGCATCGTCGCCGTTGCGGCGCTCCTGCCAGATGTCGGCCACGTGCAGGAAGGCGGCGCGCTCGAGACCGATGTCGATGAAGGCCGACTGCATGCCCGGCAGCACGCGCGCCACCCGGCCCAGGTAGATGTTGCCGACCAGGCCGCGGCTGCCGGCGCGCTCGATGTGAAGTTCCTGCACCGCGCCCAGGTGCATGACCGCCACCCGCGTTTCCTGCGGCGTGACGTTGACCAGCATTTCCTCGCTCATGGCGAATGCTCCGATTTTTCAATCAGTGCCGCACGGCGGCGCATGCTGCATTGATTGAAAAATCCCGAACAAGGAGGGCAAGAGGACAGGAGCAGAAATCCTTATGCCTCGCCTCCTGTCCTCTTTGTGTGCTTTTTTGAAAACTAAATCCTGATTCCGGCCCAGTTCAGCAGCTCGGCGGTTTCGAACAGCGGCAGGCCCATGATACCGGTATAGCTGCCCTCGATGCGCGAGATGAAGGTGCCGGCCCTTCCCTGGATGCCGTAGGCGCCGGCCTTGTCCAGCGCTTCGCCGCTTTCCAGGTAGCGTGCAAGCACTGTTGGAGTTAGCGGCGCAAATTCCACCTTGCTTGAGGACAGCCGCGATTCCATGCGGTCGGCGAGCGTGATCGCCACCCCGGTATGCACCCAGTGCGTGCGCCCGGACAGGCGCTGCAGGATTTTCCCGGCCTGGGCCAGATCGCGCGGCTTGCCGATGATCTCCCCGTCGATGTCCACCACGGTGTCGGCGCCCAGCACCGGCCGGGCGACCAGCTGGCGCAGGCTCACGGCCGCTATGCCCTTGGCGGATTTTTCCTCCGCCATGCGCCGCGCGAAGGCGCCGGGTTCCTCGTTTTCCGTCGGGACTTCCAGCACGTCCGCACGTCCGAACGCGGTGCGCAGCACGAGGACGTCGAAATTCACCCCCATCTGCTTCAGGAGTTCGCGGCGGCGCGGCGATTGCGAGGCGAGGTAAATGCGGTTGGTTGCTCGTGACATGTTTTCCTGAGATCGTAATTGAATCACGGGGAACGCGGGGAAAAGCAAGGCAAAAGGCAAATATCAAAAAGAACAATCAATAATCAATACCGAAAGCGGGAGTGATTTTGCCTTTCTGGTTCTTGATTATTGCCTTCCCCCGTGTTCCCCGTGCCCCCGTGGTTAAAACGAATTTTCAGCTTTATTCCCGATGGTAAGGGTGGCCTTTCAGCAGCGATGTCGCCCGGTAAAGCTGCTCGGCCAGCAGCACCCTGACCAGGCCGTGCGGCAGGGTCAGGCGGGAGATACCCAATAATAAATGCGAACGATCCTTGATTGAAGCGTCCAGGCCGTCGGCGCCGCCGATGACGAAACAGGGCTGGGCGCCTTCCTGCATCCAGCGCGCCAGATGCTCGGAGAGTTCCTTGGTGGCGGGCTGCTTGCCGCGCTCGTCGAGCGCGATCAGGGTTGCGTGGGCGGGCAGGGCGGCGAGGATGCGCTCGGCTTCCAGTTTCTGGATGCGCGCGGTGGAAGCGCCGGCAGCGCGTTTTTCGGGCTTGATTTCGACGAGCTCCAGCCCGGCGTCGGGCGGCATGCGCCTGGCGTACTCCTGGTAGCCGGCTTCGATCCAGCCCGGCATTTTGTGGCCTACCGCGATGATGCGGATTTTCACGGGACCGCGTGCCGCACTCTTGCCTGTACGCCCGCGTCCCACAATTCTTCGAGGTTGTAATGCGCCCGCACCGCCGGGTGCATGATGTGCACGACGATGTCGCCGAGGTCGACCAGCACCCACTCGCCGACTTCCTCGCCTTCCATGCCGACCACGTGTTCGCCGAGCGCCTTCATCTTGTCGCGCACGCTGACGGCGAGCGCCTTGGTCTGCCGGGACGAATCGGCGCTGGCGATGATGACGCGCTCGAACAGCGAGGTCAGCGGGGTGGTGTCGAGTACGGTGATGTCGCTGGCCTTGATGTCTTCCAATGCGGCCACGACGGCGGCGATTTTTTCTTCAATGTTCATGCGGGCAAATAAAGCAAGTTTTTCTGAATATAGTCGAGCACGCTGTCCGGGAGCAGGTAGCGCACGCTGCGGCCTTCCTGCAAGCGGTTGCGGATGTCGGTGGCGGTGATGTCGAGCTGGGTGACGGGACGCAGCAGGATGCTTCCTGCCGGGGTGTGGGGCGAGCCGGCCACCTGGCGGCGTTCGAGTTCCTGGCGCAGGCCGTCGTTCAGGGCATCGGACTGCTCCAGCCGGTAGCCAGGGCGGTGCGCGACGGCGATGTGCGCCAGCTCGAACAGGCGCTGCCATTCCTTCCAGGTCGACAATCCCAGAAAAGCATCCGAGCCCATGAATAGCCAGATCGGTTGTTGCTGGCCGAGTTCTTCGCGCAGCGCGGATAGCGTGTCGACGGTATAGCTGGCGCGCGCCTGCAGCACCTCGCGTTCGTCCAGCTTGAAGCGGGGGTTGTCGGCGATGGCAAGGCGCGCCATCTCCAGGCGATGCCTGGCCGGGGTGCGCGGGACGGTGCGATGCGGCGGCTGCCCGGCGGGAATAATGCACACTTCGTCGAGATTGAGGGCCTCGGCCAGTTCCTCGGCCATGCGCAGATGGCCGAAATGAATGGGGTCGAAAGTGCCGCCCAGCACGCCGATGGCGTACTGGGGGTGAGGAGTGAGGAGTGAGGAGTGAGGAGTGAGGGGTGCCACTGTTATCGCATTGTGGAGGGGTTACTCGGAACAGCGTTAATTTGCGCTACGCACATTGTCTGCACGCGGCTGTCCCGCGCCTCACGCCTAACTCCTCTCTGGCGAAGCCATCATCTGCGCACATGCCCGTCCCCCAGCACCACCCATTTCTCGCTGGTCAGCCCTTCCAGTCCCACCGGGCCGCGGGCGTGGATCTTGTCGGCGGAGATGCCGATTTCCGCGCCGAGGCCGTATTCGAAGCCGTCGGCAAAGCGGGTGGAGGCGTTGACCATGACCGAGGCGGAATCCACTTCGCGG
>DCVO01000171.1 GCA_002327405.1 Thiobacillus sp. UBA2186
ACGTTGATCTGCGGCTCTTCCTCGCGCGGGGTCACCGCGATGGCGAACAGGCCGAGGATCGCCGCCATCAGCGCAATCAGCGGCGTGAGTTGGGAGGTCAGGAAGAATTTGGCGATGCGCCCGGAAATGCCCATTTGCCTGCCTTAGTGTGAGTAACTGGCCTGAACTTGATTTGATGTGGCGATTTGCAAAGAGGACAGGAGGACAGGGGTAAAGCGCAATAAGTGCTTCCTCTTGTCCTCCTGTCCTCTTTGTTCAAGATTTTGCATTACTGTTTTTTGCTGGCTGCGCTTTTGGCATAGATGCCGGCCTTGACCGGGTCGAGCGCGATGACGTCGCCGGGGTTGAGGCCGGCCAGCACTTCGACCTCGCCCTTGGGCGTGGGGTCGCCAAGGCGCACCTGGCGCAGGCTCGCGCGTTCCTTGGCGTCGACGACGTAAACGGCGGTGATTTCCGAACGGCGCAGCACCGCGGAGTTGGGGATGACCAGCTTGCGCGCCTCGCCGGTGGCGAAGTAGGCGCGGGCGTAGATGCCGGGAATGACGCCGGCGCCGAGGTCCTGCGGCAGGTCGAGGCGCACCTTGACGGTATGCGTGGCGACATCCGCGGAAGGCAGCACGGTGATGCCCTTGGCCTCGATCCATTTGTTGAGCGAAGGGATCTCCACCGAAGCCTTGGCGGACTTCTGGATCTCGGCCAGCTTGTACTGGGGAATGTTGGCGACGACGCGCAGGTCGTTGGGGTCGAAGCCCGTCATCAGCGGCTTGCCGGGTGTGGCCATTTCGCCCACTTCGACGTGGCGCGCCATGACGACGCCGGAAAACGGCGCGGTGAGGGTGGTGTAGGAACGCACCGTGGCAGTCTGGCCGACGCCGGCCATGGCGGCCTGGGCGGCAGCCTGCGCGGCACGGTATTCGGCGGTGGCGCGGTCGAGCGCGGCCTGGGAAATGAACTTCTGCCGGAACAATTGCACCTGGCGCTCGTAATTGGCCTTGGCGTTGGCGAGCTGGGCCTCGGCCTGCGCGACCTGGGCGCGGCTGCCGGCCACGGCCTGGCTGAGTTCGGAAGGGTCGATGCGCACGATGACCTGGCCGGCCTTGACGGTGTCGCCCACATCGAAGTTGACCGCGGTGATGCGGCCCGATACCTGCGCGGATACGGTGGATTGGCGTACGGCTTCGACGGTGGCCTCGGTCGAATAGGATTTGTCGATGTTCTGATAGCCGACCTTGGCGGTGGCGAATGGCAGGGCCGCCCATGCGGGCAGGCAACTCGCAAGCAAGACGGGCAGGGCAAGAAAACGCATGACGTGGCCTCCTGGAGAGTCCATTAGAATATGCTAATAGACTTTATTTTTCAAGTCCTTAGGACCACTTTACAACAAAAAAGCCCGGACGCGCCGGGCTTTTGCCGATAAATGCGGGGGCATTACTTGGTGATGAAGCCGCAGAACACCTCACGCATCATCCCGATCAGCCGCAGAGTGCGGGTATCGCCGACGCGATAGTAAACGCGGTTGGCGTCCTTGCGGGTTTTCAGCACGCCCTTGTCGCGCAGGATGGCGAGATGCTGGGAGATATTGCTTTGCGACGTGCCCACATTGTCGACGATGTCCTGCACGCTGATTTCCTTGTCGCCCAGCACGCAAAGGATTTTCAGGCGCAAGGGATGCGACATCGCCTTCATGGCGCGGGAAGCGCGCTCGATGTCATCTTCCTTGTCCATCAACTCGATATCATCGGTTTCCTGAACTCGCGCCATGGTCTTGCCTCGTGTAAAATTTAGAATGAGTCTAGATAAGGCATATCGATATATAGTGATTAACCTTAATCGAAAAAAAAATATTTGTGAACTGTTTTTTTAATGAAAGTAAACCCGGTACTTTTGATCATTCTTGACGGCTTCGGCTGCCGCTCGGAAAGCGCGCACAACGCCATTGCGCTGGCTGACAAGCCCAACTGGGACAATTTCTGGGACCGCTATCCGCATACGCTGATCCATGCGTCCGAAGGCGAGGTCGGACTGCCGAAAGGGCAGATGGGCAATTCCGAAGTGGGGCATCTGAATATTGGCGCCGGACGCGTGGTGTATCAGGAGTATACGCGCGTCGACCATGCAATCGATTCCGGCGCCTTTTTCGCCAATCCCATGCTCAAGGCCGCCATCAAGTCCGCCAAGGACAACAATGGTGCGTTGCATATTCTGGGCTTGCTGTCCGACGGCGGCGTGCACAGCCATGAGCGTCATATCCATGCCATGCTGCAAATGGCGGCCGATGAAGGCATGGAGGAAATCTACATCCATGCCTTCCTGGACGGGCGCGACACCCCGCCGAAAAGCGCCGAGACCAACATCGCGCGCATGCAGGAAAAAATCGCGGAAGTGGGCAAGGGCAGGATCGCCAGCATCATCGGGCGCTATTTCGCCATGGACCGCGATCGCCGCTGGCAGCGCGTGAAGTCGGCTTACGACCTTCTCACGCAGGGCAAGGCCGAATACACCGCGGCATCCGCGCAGGAGGGCCTGGAAATGGCCTATGCCCGCGGCGAATCCGACGAGTTCGTAAAAGCCACCGCCATCCTGCCGCCGGGCGAAAAGCCGGTGCGCATGAAAGATGGCGATGCCATCATTTTCATGAATTTCCGTTCCGATCGCGCGAGACAGCTGTCGCGCCCCTTCATCGAACCCGATTTCTGCGAGTTCGAGCGCGAGGTGACGCCCAGGCTTTCCGCCTACTGCACCCTGACCGGCTACAGCGACGACTTCGACGTGCTGGTGGCGTTCCCGCCAGAACGCATCAAGAACGGTTTCGGCGAATACATCGCCAACCTGGGGCTGCACCAGCTGCGCATCGCGGAAACCGAGAAATATCCGCACGTCACCTTCTTCTTCAACGGCGGCGAGGAAGTCTCCTACCCGGGCGAGGACCGCATCCTGGTGCCTTCGCCGGATGTGGCAACCTACGACCTGAAACCGGAGATGAGCGCCTTCGAGGTGACGGACAAGCTGGTTGCCGCCATCGAGAGCGGGCAGTACGACGCCATCATCTGCAACTACGCCAACGCCGACATGGTGGGGCACACCGGCGATGTCGAGGCCGCCAAGCGCGCCATCGAAGCCATCGATATCTGCCTGGGGCGGGTAGTGGAGGCGCAATTGGCGCGCGGCGGCGAGGTGCTGATTACCGCCGACCACGGCAATGCCGAATTCATGATGGATGTGACGACCGGACAGGCGCATACCGCGCACACCACCAATCTCGTGCCGCTGCTCTATATCGGCAAGCGGCGCGCCGAGTTGGCACGGACCGGCGCGCTCGAAGACATCAGCCCGACCTTGCTGAAGATGATGGGACTCCCGCAGCCGCCGGAAATGCGCGGCGAGCCCCTGATCAATTTCGAGTGAAGCGGCGCGCCTTATCCCTGATCCTGTTGGCCTTTATCGCCCAGCCTGGCTGGGCGGACAGCAAGTCCGAACTCGAATCGCTGCGCGAGCGGCTGCAGAAACTGCAGCAGGAATACCGGCGCACGCGCGAATCCAGCGCCGAGGCGGCGGATGCGCTGAAGCGGTCCGAGCGCGCCATCAGCGAGGCCGGCCGCAAACTGCATCAGCTGGAGCGAGAACAGCGCGATGTGCAGGCCGCCATCAGGTCGGCGACTGCGGAAGCCGAACAAACCAATGCCGACATCCGGGAACGCCAGGCGCGCTTGAGCGAGATGTTCCGGCAGGCCTACATGCGCGGCGGTGGCGATGCGCTGAAATTGATGCTCAATGGGCAGAATCCCAGTCAGGTTGCGCGCGATCTTCAGTATCTGTCCTATCTTTCGCGTGCCCAGGCGCAGCTGATAGACGAATTGCGCCAGGGGCTTGCGCGTTTGTCGGAACTCAAGGAATCGGCCGCGGAAAAAGACCGCGCGCTGGCTGAAATCCGGGCATCCCAGATGAAGGAGCGCGAAAACCTGCTCAAGGAGAAGCAGGCGCGCCAGAAAGTGCTGAACAAGCTCTCCGGCCAAATCAGGCAGCAGAGAAAGGAAATCGCCACGCTCAAGCGGAACGAGCAGCGTCTGTCCGATCTGGTGGCCAGGCTGGCGAAACTGGCCGCCAAGCCGCCGGCCAGAAAATCGGCGCCTGCCGGCAAGAAAGGCGCGACCGGCGGCAAACCGGTCGCGGTGAATACCGAGGTGCCCGAGCCAGGCCGCGAAGGCACGCCGTTTTCGCGGCTGAAAGGCTTGCTGCGTCTGCCGGTGGCGGGGGAACTCATGAACAAGTTCGGCACTCCCAGAGAGGGCGGCGGAGTCAGCTGGAAGGGGCTTTTCATACGCGCACCGGAGGGCGCCCAAGTTCGCGCGGTGGCTGGCGGCACGGTGGCGTTTGCCGACTGGCTGAGAGGCTTCGGCAACCTCGTGATCGTCGATCACGGCGAGGGCTACATGAGCCTGTACAGCAATAATGAAAGTCTGTATAAACAGGCGGGGGACCCCGTAAAGATGGGCGAGGCAATCGCTTCGGTAGGCAATAGCGGCGGCCAGGAAAGCGCCGGCGTTTATTTCGAATTGCGGCATCAGAGCCGCCCAATCAATCCGATGACATGGATCAAGTGAGATGAGTATGGCAGGGCAATACGGCAAAGTGACACTGGCGGGTTTCGCGGGCTTGCTTGCGGGCTTCGCGCTGACGCTGAATTTTTCCGCACAGGCCGACAAGGAGGCCGTCGCGCCGCTGCCGGTCAAGGAATTGCGCGCCTTCACCGACGTGTTCGCCCGCATCAAGAACGACTATGTCGAGCCGGTGGACGACAAGAAGCTCATCACCGAAGCCATCAACGGCATGCTGTCCGGGCTGGACCCGCATTCCGCCTACCTGGATGCCGAGGCGTTCAAGGATCTGCAGGTCGGCACGCAGGGCGAGTTCGGCGGCCTGGGCATCGAGGTCGGCATGGAAGACGGTTTCGTCAAGGTCGTGTCGCCCATCGAGGACACGCCGGCCTACAAGGCGGGACTCAAGTCCGGCGACCTCATCATCAAGCTCGACGAGACCCCGGTCAAGGGCATGAACCTGAACGAAGCGGTCAAGCGCATGCGCGGCAAGCCGGGTTCCCAGATCAAGCTGACCGTCCTGCGCAAGGGCGACACGAAGCCCTTTGTCGTCACCGTCACCCGCGCAGTGATCAAGATTCGCAGCGTCAAGTTCAAGCTGGTCGAGCCGGGCTACGGCTATGTGCGCATCACCCAGTTCCAGGAGCACACCGGCGACCTGCTGGTCGAGGCCATGCAAAAGCTGTACAAGGAAAACAAGGCGCCGCTCAAGGGTCTGGTGCTGGATCTGCGCAACGACCCCGGCGGCCTGCTCAACGGCGCAGTCGCGGTCAGCGCCGCCTTCTTGAAGCCCGATTCGCTGGTGGTCTACACCGAAGGCCGCGCCGAGGATTCGAAGATGCGGCTGACCGCGAGCCGCGAGAATTACCTGCGCCCGATGCAGGCCGATTACCTGAAGAACCTGCCGGACGGCGTGAAGAACGTGCCCATGGTCGTGCTGGTCAACGGCGGCTCGGCCTCGGCTTCGGAAATCGTGGCGGGCGCGCTGCAGGACCACAAGCGCGCGGTCATCATGGGTACGCAGACTTTCGGCAAGGGTTCCGTGCAGACCATCCTCCCGCTGGGCAACGACACGGCGATCAAGCTCACCACGGCGCGCTACTTCACGCCTTCCGGACGCTCCATCCAGGCCAAGGGCATCGAACCCGACATCAAGGTCGAGGATCCGGACAGCCCGACGGATGAGGATTTCGGCGTGCGCGAGGCCGATCTTGCCAAGCACCTGGAAAACAACCAGAGCGAGGAAAGCAGGCCGGCCGAGCCCGCAACGAAGACTCCCGAGAGGAACGGCAAGGAGGACAAGGGCGGCAAGCGGCCCGAAGCCAAGCCGCTGGAACCGGGCGAGGTGGTTTCCAAGAACGACTACCAGGTCAACCAGGCGCTGAATCTGCTGAAGGGGATCACCATTATCCAGGGCAAGTGAGGCTCTGCCGGGCGGAAGTTCGCACTTGCGTTGTGGCGAAGCCGGCGCGATACTGGAAACGAATCTAGCCTGCGTGTCCGCCCATGCTGCCAACCGACCTCGATAAGATCCGGGAAATCGTTTTTCACGAACTGCCTGCCGGTCAGGCAGAGCGCGCCCGGGAATTGCTGGATGGCCTGGACAGCATCCAGGCCAGTACCAAGCTCGAGTGCCGCAGGACCCTTGTCGTTCAGTACAGGGTTACCCACTACACCCTGCAGGGGCTGGAGAAGGCCCTCGAAACCCAGGGCTTCCATCTCGACAACAGCCTGTTGCAGAAACTCAGGCGCGCCCTGGTCTATTTCTGCGAAAACGTGCAGCGCGAGAATCTCGTCACCAACGCGCCGGACGCCAAATCCCAGCAGGTCTTCGCCCGTGTATACGAGCAGCACCTGCACGGCGACAAGGACGAGACGCCGGAAGAGTGGCGCGAGTATAAGTAAATCCGAAAAACACCATGAAACCACGGGGCGCACGGGGAACACCCAGGAATTCGACAGCTATGGCAAACCTGCCCGGCCAGATGACGGATGGGAACCGATCCCCCGCAAACTTTCCGTTTTCCCTGTGACCCCCGTGTTCCCCGTGGTTCGACCACGGGTTTTGGAATAGACACCACCGGCCTTGCCAGATGAATGACGACGACCTGCTGCGCTACAGCCGCCACATCCTGCTGCCGCAGATCGGGATCGAGGGGCAGGAAAAGCTCCACTCGGGCTCGGCGCTGATCGTCGGCGCGGGCGGTCTGGGCTGCCCGGCGGCGCTTTATCTGGGCGCGGCGGGCGTAGGCAGGCTGGTCATCGCCGATGCGGACGTGGTCGATCTCACCAACCTGCAGCGCCAGATCGGGCATTACCACTCCGCCATCGGCACCAACAAGGCTGTCTCCCTGCGCGACAGCATCCATGCCGTCAACCCCGGCGTCCGCATCGAGGCGCTGCAGGAGCGCCTGCAAGGGGAAGCGCTGGCCGCCGCAATTTCCGGCGTCGATGCCGTGCTCGACTGCTCGGACAATTTCGCCACCCGCCATGCCGTCAACCGGGCCTGCGTGGCTTTGCGCAAGCCGCTGGTGAGCGGTGCCGCGCTCGGCTTCTCCGGGCAGTTGGCCGTGTTCGACGCGCGCGAGCCGGACGCTGCCTGCTACCACTGCCTGTTTCCGGAAACCGTCGAGGAAGGGCCGCGCTGCAGCGAAGCCGGCGTGCTTTCGCCGCTGGTGGGCGTGATCGGGGCCATGCAGGCGGTGGAAACGATCAAGCTGCTGGCAGGTTGCGGCCGCCCGGCGGTGGGCAGGTTGACGCTGTACGATGCGCTTGCCGGCGAGTTCCGCGAAGTGCGCATCCCGCGCGATCCGGGCTGTCCGGTATGTGCCCGCCGCAGTCCCTAAGGAACCTCTGAAAAAGTCCCTCATGGCTCTTGGAGGACTTCTTCAGAGGTTCCTTAAATCTTTTACAGAGAGGTATGGGAGGGTAAGGGAGAAAACCGGGCTTTACTCCCTTTCCTCACTTAACCTCCCTGTTATTGCATTTCTCTGCGCCTCTGCGTTCCCGTGCCTGGCTTTTACCTAAGGAACCTCTGAAAAAGTCCCTCATGGCTCTTGGAGGACTTCTTCAGAGGTTCCCTAAAGAATCCCTCCCCGGCCCGTGCCCCTCGCTTGCCTGCCTGGTCCGGCATGCTTATCATGCTGTTCACTATGTCCGAGGCTGAACCAGTTGGCCGCCCGGACGCTGGAGGAGAAGTCCCATAAAAGGGTTGGAACATAAAGGCCCGCTGTGGCTGCTGGAGTCGGCAGCCGACGCCATGCTGATTACCGATTCGTCCGGATGCATCGTGCTGGCCAACAAGCCGGCCGCGGCGCTGTTCGGCTATACGGCAGAAGAGTTTCTGGGGCTGTCGGTCGAGAACCTGATCCCGCCGCGTTTTCGTGCCGACCATGTCGGCCAGCGCCAGGGCTATGCCGCACGCCCGGCCATGCGCGTAATGGGCGCTGGACGCGAACTGTACGGCTTGCGCAAGGACGGCGGCGAGTTCGCGGCGGATGTCAGCCTGAGCCCGCTCGAAGGCGGCTATATCCTGGCTACGGTGCACGACATTACCCGACGCAAGCGGGCCGAGGACGCGCTGGCCGAGCAGAGCGCACGGCTTGCCGCCATCGTGGAGACGGCGGTGGACGCCATTGTCACCATCGACGAACGAGGCACCATCGATTCCTTCAACCCCGCCGCCGAGCGCCTGTTCGGCTATGCGCGCGACGAGGTCCTGGGCAAAAACGTTTCCCGGCTCATGCCTTCGCCCTATCGCGAAGCGCATGACGGCTATCTGCATCACTATGTGACCACCGGCGAGAAACGCATCATCGGACTCGGGCGCGAAGTGGTGGCGCAGCGCAAGGACGGCAGCACGTTTCCGATCGAGTTGGCGGTGAGCGAAATGCGGGTGGGCGGGCGGCGCATGTTCACCGGCCTGGTGCACGACATCAGCCAGCGCAAGCAGACCGAAGAGCGCCAGGCGCGCCTGATTCACGAGCTGGAAGCCGCCAACGAGGAACTGAAAAACTTCGCCTACGTCGTATCGCATGACCTCAAGGCGCCATTGCGCGCCATCGGCTCGCTAGCCGACTGGATCAGCACCGATCAGGCAGAGAAGCTCGACGATGAAGGCAGGGAACATCTGCGCCTTCTGAATCAGCGAGTGCGGCGCATGGACAGCCTGATCGACGGCATACTGCAATACTCGCGCGTCGGCCGCGTACGCGAGGCGGTAGTGGACGTCGATGCGAACGAGATCATGAAGGAGGTGTTGGCGATGCTGGCACCGCCGGCCCACGTCCGCGTCGAGATCGCCCCCGGCCTGCCCGTGATCCGCGCCGAGCGCACCCGCATCCTGCAGCTGTTCCAGAACCTGCTGTCCAACGCCGTCAAGTACCTGGACAAGCCCGAAGGCCTGATCCGCGTCGAGTGCGTGGCGCACGAGGGGGAATGGGAATTCAGCGTGGCCGACAACGGGCCGGGCATCGAGCCGCGCCACTTCAAGCGGATTTTCCAGCTGTTCCAGACCCTGGTGCCCAAGGACCGGGTGGAAAGCACCGGCGTCGGCCTGGCGCTGGTGAAAAAAATCGTCGAGATGTACGGCGGGCGCGTGTGGGTCGAGTCGCAGCCCGGAGCCGGCAGCACCTTTTTCTTTACCTTGCCGAAGAGCGGCACAAACTAGCAGGAGCAGCACAATGAAGGGCACATGCAAGGCCATATTGTTGGTGGAGGATGACGAGGTGGACGCCATGACGGTGCGTCGCGCCCTGAAGGAGCTGCATGTGGCGAATCCGCTGACGCAGGTCGAGAATGGCGAGGAGGCGCTCGGCTACTTGCGCAAGCCGGGCCAGGTCTTGCCATGCATCATCCTGCTCGACCTCAACATGCCGGTGATGGGCGGCATCGAGTTTCTGCAGGTGATCAAACAGGATGCGGCGCTCCGGCGGATTCCGGTCGTTGTGCTCACGACTTCGGAGGAGCAGCAGGACAAGGTGGCGAGCTTCGACATCGGGGTGGCCGGCTACATCCGCAAGCCGGTCGACTACAAGCAGTTCGTGGAAGCGGTACGCTCGATCGACGCCTACTGGACGCTCTCCGAGCTGCCGCAATGAGGCAGGCGGCCGTGCGCGTGCTGCTGGTGGAGGACGACGCGGTCGATCGTCTCGCCTGCCGCCGCGTGCTGGCCGCGCAATCCGATTATGCATTCGAGGTGGTCGAGGCCGACACCGCGCGCGCCGGCCTGAGTCTCGCGCAGTCCGGGTTGCCGGAGCTGATCCTGCTTGATTACCATCTGCCGGATGTGGACGGCCTGGAGTTCCTGGCCGAACTCGCGGCCGGCAGCGGGGAAATCACGGTGCCGGTGATCATGCTGACCGGGGCGCAGGACGTTGCCGTCGCCGTGGAGGCCATGCGCCGCGGCGCGCGCGACTACCTGATCAAGGACGGCGAGGGCGGCTACCTCAAGCTGTTGCCGGCGGTGATTCGGCGCGTGCTGCGCGAAAGCCAGGCGCTGGCCGGCAAGCGCGAAGCCGAAGCCAAGTATCGCAGCCTGGTCGAGCAGATTCCGGCGATCACCTTTACCGCCGCGCTGGATGTGCGGGGCAAGCTGCTCTATGTCAGCCCGCAGATCGCGCGCCTTGGCTTTTCGCCGGAGGAATGGCTGGCGAGTCCGGACGGCCTGCTCAACCGCATCCATCCCGAGGATCGCGCGCGCGTGCTCGCCGCCTTCGCCCGCAGCTATGAATCCGCAGAGGCCATGCGCTGCGAATACCGTCTGCTGCCGCGCGACGGCGAGCCGCGCTGGTTCCTGGGCGAGGCGCGGGTGGTGCAGGATGCGGCCGGCGCCCCCCTGTGCCTGCAGGGCGTGCTGGTCGACATCAGCGAGGACAAGCGGCGCGAGGCCGAGCTCGAATACCACCGCCGCCGCCTGGAGGAACTGGTGGCCCAGCGCACTGCCCAGATCGAGAAGCAGACCGGGCTCCTGCGCGAGGCCAACCGCAATCTCGTGCGCGAGATCGGCGAGCGGCGGATTGCGGAAGCGCGCTTCCGCCAGCTGCTCGAATCGGCCGGCGAGGGCATCTACGGCCTCGACACCGAAGGGCGCTGCACCTTCGTGAACGAGGCGGCGCTGGCGATGCTCGGCTACAGCCGCGACGAACTGCTGGGGCGGAACATGCATGCGCTGATCCACCACAACCATGCCGACGGCAGCGCCTATCCCGCGGCGGACAGTCCCATCCATGACGCTTATCGCCGCGGCCGGTCGGTCCGCGGCCTGGTGGAACTGCTCTGGCGCAAGGACGGCAGCTCCTTCCCGGCGGAATATTCGGCGCAGCCCATCCGCGAGGCCGGCCGCGTCAGCGGAGCGGTGCTGGTGTTCCGCGACGTCACCGAGGCGCAGGCCCTGGCGAGCCGCCTTTCCTTCCAGGCCACCCACGATGCGCTGACCGGGCTGGTCAACCGCCAGGAATTCGAGCGCCGGCTGGAGCGGGTGCTTGCCGAGATCCGCGGCGATGGCGCCGAATATGCGCTGCTCTATCTGGACCTCGACCAGTTCAAGGTGGTGAACGACACCTGCGGACACACTGCGGGCGATCAGCTGCTGCGCCAGGTGGCGGTCCGCCTGCAGGAACGCCTGCGCGCCCGCGACACCCTGGCGCGGCTGGGCGGCGACGAGTTCGGCGTGCTGCTCGAGCATTGCCCGCTGGATCAGGCGCTGCGCATCGCCACCGAACTGCGCGACGCCGTGCAGGATTACCGCTTCGTGTGGGAAGGCAAGCCTTTCTCGGTGGGCGCCAGCATCGGCCTGGTTCCCCTTTCCGCAACCAGGGAGAGCGTCGCGGCCGCGCTGTCGGCGGCCGACAGCGCCTGTTATGCGGCCAAGGAACAGGGCCGCAACCGGGTGCACCTCTACCAGCCCGACGATGCCCTGCTTGCCCGCCAGCGCACCCAGATGCAATGGGTGTCGCGCCTCACCCATGCCCTCGATGCCGGCCGCTTTTGCCTGTACCGGCAGGCCATCGCCCCGCTTTCGGCGAATGGCCAGGGCCGTCCGCACTACGAGGTCCTGCTGCGCCTGCTGGAGGAAGACGGGCGCATGATCGAGCCCATGGCCTTCCTGCCGGCGGCGGAGCGCTACAACCTGATGCCCGCCATCGACCGCTGGGTGGTGCGCGAAGTGATCGCGCGTCACGCCGCGCAGCAGCGCACCCTGCCGCCGGCCGAACGTCCGATCTTTTCCGTCAATCTTTCGGGCAGTTCCCTGTCCGACGAGCGGCTGGGGGAGTTCGTCTGCGGCCTGCTGGCCGAGCACGGCGTGCCGGCCGACATGCTCTGCTTCGAGATCACCGAAACCGCCGCCATCGCCAATCTCGGCCGCGCCACGCAGCTGGTCCACGCGCTCAAGCGCGAGGGCTGCCTGTTCGCCCTGGCCGATTTCGGCAGCGGCATGTATTCCTTCGCCTACCTCAGGCGGTTGCCGGTCGACTTCCTCAAGATCGACGGCAGTATCATCCGCACCATGGCCGAAGATCGCGTGACCCGGGCCATGGCCGAGGCCATCAACCGGGTGGCGCACGTGATGGCGATCGAAACCGTGGCCGAGTGCGCCGAAAGCGTGCCCATCCTCGAACTGCTCCGGGATCTCGGCGTGGACCATGCCCAGGGCTATGCCCTGGCGCGACCGCAGCCGCTGGTGACCGAAACGCAGGGAGGGAATCCGCGCGCATGAACGCATCACCTGTCCGCATCCTGGTGGTCGACGACGACACAGTGGACCGCAAGGCCGTGCGCCGCGCGCTGGCCGCCGATGCCGAATACGCATTCGTCGTGAGCGAGGCGGACACCGGCGCGCAGGGCCTGCAGCTGGCGCGCGCGGAAAGGCCGGACTGCATCCTGCTCGATTACCACCTACCCGACCTGAGCGGCCTGGAGCTTCTGACCGAGCTGGCGGCCGATCCGGGGGAACCGCCGCCTGTGATCAAGCTGACCGGCACCGACAATGCGGCTGTGGCGGTGGAGGCCATGCGCCGCGGCGCGCGCGACTACCTGGTGAAAGACGGCGAGGGCCAATACCTGCAATTGCTGCCCGCAGTGATCAAGCGCGTGCTGGCGGAGGAGCGGACGCGGCGCGAGAAGCGCCAGGCCGAGTCCAAGTACCGCAGCCTGGTGGAGCAGATCCCGGCCATCACCTACATTGCCGCGCTGGACGCGCCCAACAAGCTGCTCTATGTCAGCCCGCAAGCCCAGTTGCTGGGCATTGCGCCAGAGGCATGGCTGGCGGACCCGGATGCGCGCCTGCGCCAGATCCATGCCGAGGACCGCGAGCGCGCGCTGCGCGAGTTCGAGCGCAGCCGCCTCTCCGGCGAGCCGCTGCGTTGCGAATACCGCATGCTCACGCGCAGCGGCAAGCTGCTTTGGTTTTCCGACCGCGCCAGCGTGGTGCGCGACGAAGCCGGGGAGCGCCTGTTCCTGCAGGGGGTGATGACCAATATCACCTCCGCCAAACAGAAGGAACAAGAGCTGCTGGAATCACGCGAACTGATGCGCAACCTGGCCCGGCATCAGGTCGGCGTGCGCGAGGAAGAGCGCAGCCGCATCGCACGCGACGTGCACGATGAGCTTGGCCAGAAACTCACCGCCCTGCAACTGGAGGCTTCCATACTGAGCGCGCGCTACCACGATGATCCGCCGGAATTGAGCCAGAAGTTGCATGCCATGCTTGCCCTCATCGACGCCACCATGGATTCGGTACGCGCCATCGCCGCCGACCTGCGCCCCCCCGTGCTGGACCTGGGGCTGGCGCCCGCGATCGAATGGCAGGTGCAGGAATTCCGGCGGCGCACCGGCATCGCCTGCGAGCTTGCGCTGGGCGACGACGACATCGAACTCGACGCAGAGCGCGCCACGGCGGTGTTCCGCATGCTGCAGGAAGCCCTCACCAACGTGGCGCGGCATGCGCGCGCCACCCAGGTCGAGATTGTGCTACGGGTGTGGGAAGGCACGCTGCAACTCACGGTCGAGGACAACGGCGTGGGCATGCCGGCCCAGCGGCCGCGCGGAAAAAAATCCTTCGGCCTGCTTGGCTTGCGTGAGCGTGCGCTCATGCTGGGCGGCGAGGTGGATATCGACAGCCGGCCGGGCAGGACAATAGTGCGCATCACGCTGCCCGTAGCCGGCGCAACATTGGAGGAGGGGAAAGTATGATCCGGGTACTGATCGCGGACGACCATGCCATCGTGCGCGAGGGCCTGAAGCAGGTGCTGGCCGGGGCCGAGGGCATCGCCGTGGCAGGCGAGGCGGCTGACGGGCATGAGGTCATGGAGCGTGTGCGCAAGGGCGGATGGGATGTGCTTGTTCTGGACATGAACATGCCGGGGCCTTCCGGGGTCGATCTCATCAAGCGCATCAAGGTGCACAAGCCGGAAGCCAAGGTGCTAGTGCTCAGCATGCACGGCGAGGACCAGTTTGCGTTGCGCACGCTGAGGGCAGGTGCATCGGGCTACCTGACCAAGGGCAGCGCCCCGGACGTCATTGCCTCGGCGATCCGCCGCATCGCAGCCGGCGGCCGCCACATCAGCCCCGCTCTGGCCGAGACGCTGGCGTTCGAACTTGACCCGTTTCGCGTCAAGGCACCGCACGAACTGCTTTCCGAACGCGAAGCCCAGGTGCTGCGCCTGCTTGCCTCGGGGGAAAGCGTCGCCGACATTGCCGGGCAACTCTGCTTGTCGGCCAATACCATCAGCACCCACAAACATCGCCTGATGCGCAAGCTGGGCGTCGCCAACAATGCAGAGTTGCTGCGCTACGCCTTGAAGGCCGGGCTGGCCGAATAAGCCCCGCTTGTAAAGATTCCTTGACAGCCTGTCGGGCCATCCATGACAGCAAGTGCCTGCGTGTCGTGACTGTGCTCATCGCCGGATTCCCCTAAGCTTCGCCTACGTTATTTTGATCAGCGAGGGGGAGCGAAATGCTGGATACGTCATATCAGGAAGAAGATCTGAACGAAGCCATGGGGGGTGCTGAAGAGCCGGCGGATGGCGCAGAGGAGGTGGACTACGCGCTCGGCGACGTGCCTTACGATGTCACCCAGCAATATCTCAACGAGATCGGCCGCTATCCGCTGCTGACGGCCAGCGAGGAACAGGCACTGACGCGGCGCGTGCGCGCCGGCGACCACGCGGCGCGCCAGCAGATGATCGAGCGCAACCTGCGTCTGGTGGTGAACATCGCCAAGCACTACCTGAACCGCGGCCTGCCGTTGCTCGACCTGATCGAAGAAGGCAATCTGGGCCTGATGCACGCCCTCGAGAAGTTCGACCCGGAACGCGGTTTCCGCTTTTCCACCTATGCCACCTGGNNCGCACCATCCGCCTGCCGGTACACGTGACCAAGGAACTCAATGCCTGCCTGCGCGCGGCGCACCGGTTGCGTGCCAAGGGCTATCTGGATCCCGGTGCGGAAGACATTGCGGCGGCGCTCGGCAAGCCGGTCGATGAAGTGCGGGCGACCCTTGCGCTCAACGAACGCACCTGCTCCCTGGACAGCCCGCTGGATATCGATCCCACCTTGTCGATCATGGACGCCGTGGCCGACGATCCTGACAAGGAACCGGCAAACATGTTCGAGGCGGCCGAGACCGAGGCCAGTGTCCACCACTGGCTTGGTCAGCTGACCGATCGGCAACGCTGGGTGCTCGAGCGCCGCTTTGGCTTGAACGGCCAGGCCAGCATGACGCTTGAGAAACTGGCCAACGAATTGGGCGTAACCAGAGAACGCGTGCGCCAGATACAGATGGACGCACTCGACAGCTTGCGCACCCTGCTTTCGCGGCTGGGCATGTCGCGGGAATACGTGTGATGGCAGCGCCCCTCGGAGCCAGCCGGGCCTGACCGTCCCTTCAGGCCGTGCTTCGATGTCCAGAACAAAGGCCGGGTCACCCCGGCCTTTGTCATTACGTCTGTATCCGTCCTTGGGGCTTATCGCCGGCCATGCCAAGCGCTGCCCGGGCAGGACGCAGCAGGGCTAAAGCGTCCGCGCTCAGGCCGGCTGTGCCCTTTCCAGCGGCAGCGACAGTTCGCGCCACAGCACGGGCCAGTCCTTGGCGGGATCGCGCTCGAAACCGCTCTTGGCGAACTGGTGCCAGCGCCCCACCACCTGCGCCATATAGAGGTTGGCCAGCAGTTTGGGATCCTTGCCGGTGTGCCCGGTGTCCATGAAGCGCAGGCACTGGCGAAGCTGGGCTTCGAGCCGGTCATGCAACTGGTTGATGCGTTTTTGCAGGCGCGGGTTCTCGTTGACGAGCGCTTCGCCGATCAGCACGCGGGTCATGCCGCGGTTTTTCTGGGCGAACCCCAGCAACATGGACAAGATGGCCTCGACCTGTTTGAAGGGGTCGGGGGTATCGGCGGTGAGCCGTGCGATCAAGCCGAACAAGGTGTCTTCGATGAACTCGATCAGGCCTTCGTACATCTGGGCCTTGCTGGCGAAATGGCGGTAGAGTGCGGCCTCCGAAACATCCAGCCGCCGGGCCAGCGCGGCGGTGGTGATTTTTTCCGGGTTGGGTTCCTCCAGCATGGCGGCAAGCGTTTGCAGGATCTGCAGGCGCTTCTCTCCCGTCCTCTTGTTGTCTCCTCCCATTTATATTCCCTCTTCTTTGTTGAGGTTTTGGTGGGCCCGGTGGGACTCGAACCCACGACCAAAGGATTATGAGTCCTCTGCTCTAACCGACTGAGCTACAGGCCCGATTGTACTGAATTATGCCGCCAGCAAGCGGGGGCCGGTCACTCGCTGCTTTCCAGGAAGCTCTTGAGCCTTTCCGAACGGGTGGGGTGGCGCAGCTTGCGCAGGGCCTTGGCTTCGATCTGGCGTATGCGCTCGCGGGTCACGTCGAACTGCTTGCCCACTTCTTCCAGGGTGTGGTCGGTGTTCATTTCGATGCCGAAACGCATGCGCAGCACCTTGGCTTCGCGCGTGGTCAGGCTGTCCAGCACGTCGCGGGTGGCGTCGCGCAGGTTGGCGTAGAGCGCGGAGTCGTCCGGCGCCAGGGTGCTCTGGTCTTCGATGAAGTCGCCCAGGTGCGAATCCTCGTCGTCGCCGATGGGGGTCTCCATGGAGATCGGCTCCTTGGCGATTTTCATGATCTTGCGGATCTTGTCCTCGGGCATCTCCATCTTCTCGGCCAGGATGCCGGCATCCGGCTCGAAGCCGAATTCCTGCAGGTGCTGGCGCGAGATGCGGTTCATCTTG
>DCVO01000064.1 GCA_002327405.1 Thiobacillus sp. UBA2186
GCAAAGGTTTGCCGACCTACGGCTCTGGCATAAATTCACAATCACAGTCAAAAGCATTAACAGGGAGGCAAGAGAGGAAGGGGAGGAAATCTTTATTATTTCCTCCCTTAACCTCCCCTTCCTCCCTGTCAAAAAGATTTTTTCTGCGCTGACTCAGCAGCGTAGGGCGGCATACCCATGCCGCCGGGTGTTGATGTCGGCAAAGGTTTGCCGACCTACGGCTCCCTCTGTGTAAACGCTTTTTCTCTTAACCTCGCAGTTTCCGATTTGTCCTAGAATGCAGATTCCCCCCGGGGAGGCTGTGATGTTCAATTCGCTCTACGTCGATCTCAATTCCTTCTTCGCCTCGGTCGAGCAGCAGCTCGACCCGGCCCTGCGCGGCCAGCCTGTGGGCGTGCTGCCGGTGCTGGCGGAGACCACCTGCTGCATCGCCGCCAGCATCCAGGCCAAACGGTTCGGCATCCGGACCGGCACGCCGGTGTGGGAGGCGCGAAAGCGCTGCAAGGACATCCGCTTCGTGCAGGCGCGCCCTCCGGTATACGTGGAAATGCACCACAGGATCGTCGAAGCGGTGGAGTCCTGCTACCCGGTCGCGGCGGTGCTGTCCATCGACGAAATGGCGCTCGACCTCACCGGGCGCCATACCCGGGAAGAACACGCAGTCAAACTCGCACGCCGGATCAAGCGCGCCATCTACGAACAGGCCGGCGAGATCATGCACTGCTCCATCGGCATCGCGCCCAACCGTTTCCTGGCCAAGACCGCGTCCAACTTCAAAAAGCCCGACGGCCTCGAACTCATCCGCCCGCAGGACCTGCCGCACATCCTGTACAAACTGGAGCTGACCGATCTCAACGGCATCAGCCACGGCATGGAAAAACGCCTCAACCGCGTCGGCATCCATACCGTGGAACAGCTCTGCAATGCGCCGGCGGAGAAATTCCGGCTGGCCTGGGGCGGCATCGAGGGCGAACGCTATCTCGCGAAGCTGCGCGGCGAGATTCTGCCGCTCTTGCCCACGCAGCGCTCCACCGTCGGCCACTCGCATGTATTGCCGCCGGAAATGCGCAACGACGAATCCGCGCTCGCCGTGCTCTACCGCCTGCTGCACAAGGCCGCCATGCGCCTGCGCCACTACGGCTACTACGCCGGCTCGATGAGCGTGCACGTGCGCTACCAGGACGGCGAGCGCTTTGCCGAACAGACCCGCTTCGCGCCGCATGCCGACACCTTCAAGTTCAACCACGTGCTGGCCGGGCTGTGGCAAAAGCGCCCGCGCCTTGCCGACCGGCCGATGAAGATAGGCGTGGTGCTGTCCGAACTTGCCGAGCAACGCTGCGTGGCGCGCGACCTGTTCGAGCAGGACCGTCAGGGCGAAGGGCTGTCCATCGCCATGGACCAGATCAACCGGCGATTCGGCCCCAATGCCGTGCATTTCGGCGCGGCGCACAAGGGCATCGGCTCGGCGCCCATGCGCATCGCCTTCAACCACATTCCGGAACTGGCGGTGGAAAACGACGGTTGACCCTTCCCTGGAACCGCCTGCCCGCCACAAAAAAGGCCCAAAACCCTTATGACATACGGGTTTCCACAATATGAAAACAAATGTGGCCGGAAGGGGATTTGCCGGCGCATACAAGCTGGACTATTGTTCTATTTGCTTTGCCCCCCATAACAAAACAGGAGACTGGAATGAGCAATAAGGAAAGCAAACCCGACAACAAGCCCTCCGGCAAGGCCGAATCCAAGCTGACTCGGCGCAAGTTCCTCGGCGCAGCAGCTGCGACGGCTACCGGCGCAACCGCGCTGGGGTTTCCGGCCATTGCAAAAGCCCAGGCGCCGATCAGCCTGCGCTTCCAGAGCACCTGGCCTGCCAAGGACATCTTCCACGAATATGCGGTGGACTTCGCCGGCAAGGTCAATGCCATGTCCGGCAAGGAACTCAAGATCGAAGTCCTGCCTGCAGGCGCGGTTGTGCCGGCCTTCGGCCTGCTGGATGCAGTAAGCAAAGGCACGCTCGACGGCGGACACGGCGTGGTGGCCTACTGGTACGGCAAGAACTCGGCCGTGGCACTGTGGGGGTCGGGCCCTGCCTTCGGCATGGACCCCAACATGGTCCTGGCCTGGCATTACTACGGCGGCGGCAAGGAACTGCTGGACGACATCTACAAGGGCATGAACATGGACGTGGTCTCCATGCTCTACGGACCGATGCCGACCCAGCCCTTCGGCTGGTTCAAGANNTCGACATGTACAAGGACATGGGCGCGGCGGTCAACCCGCTGCCCGGCGGCGAGATCGTGCCGGCCATGGACCGCGGCCTGCTCGACGCGGCAGAGTTCAACAACGCGTCCTCCGACAATCTGCTCGGCTTCCCCGACGTGGCCAAGGTCTGCATGCTGCAAAGCTTCCACCAGTGCAGCGAACAGTTCGAGATTCTGTTCAACAAGAAGAAGTACGACGGCCTCAATGCCGAACACAAGGCCATCATCAAGCACGCCATCGAGGCGGCCTCGGCCGACATGTCCTGGAAGGCGATCGACCGCTACTCCAAGGACTACATCGACATGAGCAGCAAGAAGGGCGTCAAGTTCTACAAGACTCCCGATGCCATCCTGAAGAAGCAGCTGCAGTCCTGGGACAAGATCATGGCGGCCAAGAGCGCCGAGAACCCCTCGTTCAAGAAAGTGCTCGACTCCATGCGCGCCTTCGCCCAGCGCAGCTGCCGCTGGCAGAACGACACCAATGTCGACTACAAGATGGCCTACAACCATTTCTTCGGCAAAAAGAGAGGTTGATCGACGCATAGCCATTCATGGCCGCCTGCGCTGAGCGGGCGGCCATTTTTTGCTTATTCCAGAAATACGCACCATGCAGAACTTGCTGCTCTTCGTCGACAAGGTAAGCACCTTTGCCGGCCGCTTTTTTTCCTGGTCCATCGTCGGACTGACTTTTCTGATTTCCTGGGAAGTGTTTTCGCGCTATGTCCTGAACACCCCGCATGCGTGGG
This sequence comes from Thiobacillus sp. UBA2186, assembly GCA_002327405.1. GTDB lineage: Bacteria > Pseudomonadota > Gammaproteobacteria > Burkholderiales > Thiobacillaceae > UBA6918. Next base: position 3,011 of record DCVO01000064.1, read on the forward strand.
TGCTGGATGCGCAGATCATGCTCTACGGCATCCTGTTCATGCTGGCCGGCGCCTACACCCTGGCACACGGCGGGCATGTGCGCGGCGATGTTCTCTACGGCTTCTTCGAGCCACGCACCCAGGCCACCATCGACCTGGTGCTGTACATCGTGTTCTTCCTGCCCGGCGTGTTCGCCATGACTTACGCCGGCTGGACCTATGCCAACGAATCGCTGGCCATCCGCGAGCAGACTTTCAGCCCCGAACCGCTGCCGCTCTATCCGTTCAAGTTCGTGATCCCGGTCGCCGCCGCCTTCCTGCTGCTGCAGGGCATCGTCGAAATCCTGCGCTGCATCATCTGCCTGCGCGACGGCGCCTGGCCGCCGCGCATCGGCGACGTCGAGGAAGTGGACGTGGACAAACTGAAGGAAATGGTCCACGTTAAAGACGAGGACATCGCCCAGCTCGACGAGTATGTGGTGCGGCAGGAGGCGAAGCAATGAAGAAGGAACTTCGCTTCGGCTTCGGCCTGATAGCGATCATCCTCATCGCCATCGCCGTGCTCATGCCCTGGGCCAACATCACCACCGGCCACCTCGGCCTGCTCATGCTCTCCCTGGTGGTGGTCGCCATCATGCTGGGTTTCCCCACCGCCTTCACGCTCATGGGCATGGGCGTCATCTTCGCCTGGTTCGCCTACCACAGCAGCAACCCGGACCTGGCGATCACCCAGACCCTGGATCTGATGGTGCAGCGCACCTACGGGGTCATGACCAACGACGTGCTCATCTCGATCCCCTTGTTCGTGTTCATGGGCTATCTGGTCGAGCGCGCCAACCTGATCGAGAAGCTGTTCAAGTCGCTGCATCTCGCGCTGGCGCGCATCCCCGGCTCGCTCGCAGTGGCCACCCTGGTCACCTGCGCGATCTTTGCCACCGCCACCGGCATCGTCGGTGCCGTGGTCACGCTCATGGGCCTGCTGGCGCTGCCGGCCATGCTGCGCGCGGGCTACAACGTCAAATTGTCTGCCGGCGTCATCACCGCCGGCGGCTGCCTCGGCATCCTCATCCCGCCTTCGGTGCTGCTCATCGTCTATGGTGCGACTGCCGGCGTGTCGGTGGTCAAGCTGTACGCCGGCGCCTTCTTCCCCGGCCTCATGCTGGCCCTGCTCTATGTCGGCTACGTCATGATCCTGGCCAAGCTCAAGCCGGAACTGGCGCCGCCGCTCCAGGATGCCGAGCGCCTGGTCAGCCTCCCGGAGGGCAACGCGCGCATCGCTGCGCGCTTCGGCAACCGCGCCCTGCCGTCCCTGCTGCGCGCCGCTTTCGCAGGAAATGCGGAAGGCGTATCCAAAGTGCATGTCATGCGCCAGCTGCTCACTGCCTTGCTGCCGGCCATCGTGTTCGCCCTGATCATGGGCTTGGCCTGGAACTCGCTCACCACACCCGAAGCGGTAAGGGATACCTCCGTCCTGCAGGAAATGGGGGCGGTGGCCGAAGAATCGCATGAAGCGCCCCTGCTGGATGAACTGCTGGCCCCCGGCATCGAGGAACCTCCCGCAGAAATGGCGGAGCCGCTTGCCGAAGGCGTGCAGGAGCCGCCCATGGAATTGCAGGAACCGCCTGCCGAGTTGCAGGAGCCGCCGGCGGAAGGATTGCAAGAGCCGCCCACGGAGTCTGCGCAGGCGCCCGCCGAAGCCCAGCCCGCCGCTCCCGCGCCTGCGCTCGATGCTCCCGTGCCGGAGCTTGCCTCGGCCGACGCCGGGTCGGAACGCCTGCCCACGCCCGACACGTTCTGGGAAGTCCTGCTGGCCGGCGTGGCGGTGCTCGCCGTGATCTACGTGATGATGTCCTTCGCGCGCCTCGAAGTCTTCAAGATGCTGCTGGCTTCGTTCTTCCCGCTGGCCATCCTCATCCTGGCCGTGCTCGGCAGCATCGTGTTCGGCCTCGCCACGCCGACCGAAGCCGCGGCGATCGGCTCCTTCGGCGGCTTCGTGCTTGCCGCCATCTACCTGTCCTTCAACAAGTCGCCGGAAGCGCGGCGCAAGCTGCGCAAGACCTGGATGCCGCTGTGGCTGCTGTTCGGCGTGTCGGTCGCCTGGTTCATCCTGTACGAGATCGGCGCGCTGCCCTCGGCGCCGCCGGATTGGGTGGGCTGGCTGTCCATGGGTGCGATCGGCATCTGGTGCCTGATGGCCGTGCCGCAGGTGACCATGCTGCCGACGGTGAAGGAATCGATCTATCTCACCGCCAAGACCTCTGCCATGGTGTGCTGGCTGTTCGTCGGCTC
>DCVO01000018.1:0-9475 GCA_002327405.1 Thiobacillus sp. UBA2186
GCTGCTGCCGCCCGAGCACCAGGCGCGCGAGTCGCTGGAAGGCGCGCGCGCGGTGGCCGACTACGTCGGCGGCATGACCGACCGCTACGCCATGCGCGAATATCGCCGCATCTTTGGCGTGGAGGAAATCGCCGGCCTGTTCTAGAAAAGGCGGTTAACCACGGGGCGCACGGAGAACACGGGGCAAGACAAAAACAGAATCAACCGCGGAGTTCGCAGAGGAATCCAGGGATAAACTCCGCGACCTCGGCGAGCTCTGCGGTAAATCGTTTTATTGCGCGCCCCGTGTTCCCCGTGGTTCAGATTCCTTCAGGCGCGCGCCACCACCACGCAAGACACCTCCTTCGCCCCCGCCTGCTTGAGCGCCTGGGCCAGCGCGTCCAGCGTGCTGCCGGTGGTCATGACGTCGTCGACGATGCCTATGTGCAGGCCGGCGACTTTCCCGCTGCACGAAAAAGCGCCGCGCAGGTTCTTTTTGCGCGCCTCGCGTTTCAAGCCGGCCTGGGGCGGCGTATCGCGCACGCGTTCGGCCCAGTTTGCCTGCATGGGCACGCCGGTTCTGGCGGACAATTCGCGCACGATTTCTACCGCCTGGTTGAAGCCGCGTTCCTGCAGGCGTCTGGCATGCAATGGCATGGGCAGCCAGACGTCGGGCAATTCGCCTTGCAGCCGTTGCGCCAGCAGCTCGCCCAGCAAGGGGGCGAGCGCCAGGTGTTCCCGGTATTTCAGCCGCTGGATCAGCCGATCGGCCGGAAAACCATAGCTGAAAAGCGCCTGGACGCGTGCGAAAGCGGGCGTCTCCTTGAGGCAGTGGCCGCAGGTTTCTCCTGCAGGGCCGGGCCGTGCGCAAACAGGACAACGAGCCTTTGCCAGCCAGGGGAGGTCGGCAAGACAGGGTTCGCACAAAGGCCCGCCGGCTGATGAGCACAGCAAGCAGGGCGGCTGGAATTCATGATTAAATATTGAGCGGATGTTCAATTTTATTTGATGTTATTTTTGACAGCCGTAGCGTCGGGCGCGGATAATCCGGGTAAATCCCAAGGTGTCCAAATGAAAGCAAAACGCGTCGTCAGCGCCAAATCCTCGCGATTTTCCGCGCAATTATTCAATATCTGCAGCGTTGCCGCCATTACGGCGGGCATCTCCGCCCTGCTGCTGGGCAAGCTGCTGGCCAGCCAGAAAATCGGTTTTTTGCCCTTCGTGCTGTCGTTTCCGCCGTTGATGATCTGGCTGGCGGCCTCGATTTTCGTGTATGCCAGCATTGCACACCATCCCAACGAGCGCACGCGCCATTTTCACCGCTGGGCGGGGTACCGCTTCTACGGCGCGACCGGCGCCATGGTGGTGGTTGGTCAACCGATCTACGAACTGCTGGGCGGCTGGAACGGGCTGATGGGGGTGTGGGCGCTGGTGTTTGTGGTCGTGGTGCCGTGGGGGCTTTACGACATCTGGAAGGCTGCCAGGGAAAACTGGCAGGACATCATCCTGGAAACCGCAGTTGACCGCTTGCCGCCTGTGGAAGAAACCCGTGAACATTGAATTTCCTACCTTCGCCAACAATCACCGTTTGGGGGAGAGCGCTACGCACCCGCTGGCACGTCCAGCCGGGCGCCTGGCTTTGTTGCTCCTCCTTGCAGGCATGGCGCTCCGGAGCGTCGTCCGAGGGGCCCCGCGCAGCGGGGATCGGACAGCGGAGGAGATGCCGGCGACCGTGGGGTGGAGCGCCCGCATCCCGCTCCGGGGTCGCATCCCCGAAGGGGCCCCTGCTCCGCCCTTCGCGGTCGCCCTGCCGCGTCGTCGCTTCGCGCCAGCCACCCATCTGAACGCACCATCGGGCGCGTCCAGCTGCGGTTTCCAGGATCATCGAGGTAGCCATCAATGAGTAGCTGCAACTGTTCTTCCATCCACGTGCACAAGGCAGTGGAAACCACGGTCCCGGTCGCGAACGTGGAGGCCCTGTTCGAGAAGCCCTTCAGTGATCTGCTGTTCGAAGCGCAGAGCGTGCATCGCCGGCATTTCGATCCCAACAAGGTGCAGCTTTCCACGCTGCTCTCCATCAAGACCGGCGGCTGCCCCGAGGACTGCGGCTACTGCCCGCAATCCAGGCGCCACCCAAATGCGGTGCCCGACGAGCCCATGCTCGACATCGACGCCGTGCTCGCCGCGGCGCGCGCGGCCAGGGACGCCGGCGCCACGCGCTTCTGCATGGGCGCCGCCTGGCGCGGCCCCAAGCAGAGGGACCTCGATCCGGTGCTGACCATGGTGCGCGAGGTGAAGGCCCTGGGTCTGGAGACCTGCTGCACCCTGGGCATGCTGCGCGAAGGCCAGGCCGAGCAGTTGCGCAACGCGGGCCTTGATTACTACAACCACAACCTCGACTGTGCACCCGAGTTCTACGGCGAGATCATCTCCACGCGCGATTTCGAGGACCGCCTCGACACCCTCAACAAGGTGCGCGGCGCGGGCATCAATGTGTGCGCCGGCGGCATCGTCGGCATGGGCGAGTCCAGAGCCCAGCGCGCGGGCCTGCTGGCCCAGCTGGCGAGCCTGGATCCGCCGCCGGAATCGGTGCCGATCAATCTGCTGGTGCAGGTGGAAGGCACTCCGCTGCATGGTACCGCCGCGCTGGATCCGATCGAGTTCGTGCGCACCATCGCGGTGGCGCGCATCCTGATGCCGACGTCCTATGTGCGCCTTTCGGCCGGCCGCCAGCAGATGAGCGACGCCGTGCAGGCGCTGTGTTTCCTCGCCGGCGCCAATTCCATCTTCTACGGCGACAAGCTGTTGACCACCGGCAACCCGGAGTGGGAAAGGGATCAGGCACTGTTCGAAAAACTGGGCCTCACTGCAGCATGACTGCATTCGATGCGCTGGCCCGGATCCAACTGGGCCTGGTGCAACTCGAAACCGACAGCCTGTTGCGCAAGCGTTCCCTGCTGGAGTCGGAGCAGGGCGCGCATGTGCGCGTCGACGGGCGCGAACTGGTTTCATTCTGCAGCAACGACTATCTTGGCCTCGCCAATGATCCCGCGCTGGCCGAAGCGGCTGTCGATGCCATCAGGCAATTCGGCGTGGGCGCGGGCGCCTCGCATCTCGTCACCGGCCATCACCGGCTGCACCATGAATTCGAACAGGCCTTCGCCGCCTTCGTCGGCAAGCCAGCCGCGCTCATGTTCTCCACCGGCTACATGGCCAACCTCGGCGTGCTGACCGCGGTGCTCACCCGCCATGGCGAAGTATTCGCCGACAAGCTCAACCATGCCTCGCTCAACGATGCCGCGCAGCAATGCGGTGCGAAGTTCACGCGCTACGCGCATGCCGATCTCGATCAGCTCGAAAGCCTGTTGAAAAAGAGTGCGGCGCGCGACAGGCTGATCTGTTCCGATCTGGTATTCAGCATGGACGGCGACGTAGCCGATGTCGATCGTTTGCTGGCCTTGGCTGAAGTCTACGAGGCCTGGCTCTATCTCGACGACGCGCACGGCTTCGGGGTATTGAACGACGGGCGCGGCGGGCTCACCGAGGCGGCCAGGAACAGCCCGCGCGTGATCTACCTTGCCACCCTGGGCAAGGCGGCCGGCGTGTTCGGCGCGGCGGTGGCGGCGCACGCGGATGTGGTCGACTGGCTGGTGCAGAAAGCGCGCACCTACGTCTACACCACCGCCATGCCGCCGGCGCTGGCGGCGGCATTGCTGGCAAGCCTGGAACAGATCGAGTCCGGAGCTGCACGCCGCGAAAAACTGCGTGAGCACATCGCGGCCTTGCGTGCAGGATTGGGCAATCTGCCGCGCTGGCAGCTAATGCCGTCCGATACGCCGATCCAGCCGCTGGTGATCGGCAAAAACGCGGAAGCCGTCGCGGTATCCGGAAAACTTCTGGAACACGGGCTGCTGGTGCCGGCGATCCGCACACCCACCGTGCCCAAGGGCAGCGCCCGACTGCGCATTTCGCTCTCCGCCGCGCATGCCGATACAGAAGTTCGCCAGCTGGTGGCCGCGATCCAGTCGCTTGCCGAGGCATGAGCATGGCGAGGGACATGGTTTTCCTGCACGGCTGGGGCACGCATCCCGTCATCTGGGAGCCGCTGCTGGAATTCTTTCCCGAAGCGCGCGCCTTGCCGCTTCCGGGCTATGCCGGCAGCGAGATGGCTTCCAGTCTCGACGAAATGGCGGCCAAGCTTGCGGCGCAGCTGCAGGATGGCACCGAACTCGTCGGCTGGTCGCTGGGCGGGCTGCTGGCCGTGCGCATTGCGCTGGCGTATCCGGAGAAAGTTTCCGGCCTGACCCTCATTGCCGCCACACCCTGTTTCGTGAATCGCGAGGACTGGCCGCATGGCATCGCCGGCGAGGTGTTCGTGCGGTTTGCAAACAACCTGGCCTTCGACTACGCAGGCACGATCCGACGCTTTCTCTCCCTGCAGGCGCAAGGCTCAAGTGACGTGCGCGAAGTCCTGGCCTTGCTGCGCAGGAAGCTGCTGGACCAGCCGAGGCCTGCGGCGGGCGCGCTGGAGGCGGGGCTCGCCATCCTGCAAAACGCCGATTTGCGCGCGGGCATGCAAAGGCTTGCAATGCCGTTGACGCTGATCCACGGCACCGGCGACAAGCTCGCGCCGGTGGCGGCCGCGCGCTGGCTTGCGGATGCATTGCCTCATGCGAAGCTGCATGAAGTCGAGGGTGCCGGGCATGCGCCTTTCCTGTCGCATGCGCGGCTCGTCGCCGACATCCTGGAGGACGCTTCGCATGGCTGATTCCGCAATCGACAAGAAGGAAGTCGCCCGCGCCTTCGGCCGTGCCGCAGCGAGCTACGACGCGCATGCGGTGCTGCAGCGCGAAGTGATGGCGCGGCTGGAAGAGCGGCTGAATCTGATAAACATTGCGCCCCGACGCATTGTGGACGCGGGCTGCGGCACCGGCCGGGGTTTGCGCCTTCTGCAGGCGCGCTATCCGAACGCGGAGATCGTTGGTCTTGATCTGGCCTTTCCCATGGTGGAAATAACCCGACACTCATCCATGCCTGATTCATGGTTGGGCAGATTTTTTCAGCGCCTCACGCCTCACGCCTCACGCCTCACGCATTACGTCTGCGCCGACATCGAGCGCCTGCCGTTCAAAAAATCCAGCGCCGATCTGGTCTGGTCGAGCCTGGCCCTGCAATGGGCAAGCGAACCGGAGGCGGCCTTCAGGGAATTGCACCGCGTCATCGCGCCCCAAGGCCTGCTGCTGTTTTCCACCTTCGGCCCCGACACGCTGAAGGAGCTGCGCCGGGCCTTTGCCGGGGTGGACGGCGGCACCCATGTGAGCCGTTTTCTGGACATGCATGACATCGGCGACATGCTGGTGCATGCCGGCTTTCAGTACCCGGTCATGGAAATGGAAATGCTCACGCTGACCTATGCCGATCTCAAGATGCTGATGCGCGATCTGAAGGGCATCGGCGCGCACAATGCCGCGGCGGATCGCGCGCGCGGCATGATGGGGAAAACCGCCTGGCACAGGCTGCAACAGGCTTACGAGGCATTCCGCAGGGAAGGAAGGCTGCCTGCGACCTACGAAGTGATCTACGGCCATGCCTGGGCGGGCGACAAGACCCGGCTGGAAGACGGCCGCCAGGTCATTCAGTTCAACATCCAGCAGAGGAAGTCGGGGTTGCGATGAACGACCCTTCCCCCTTCCCCCTTCCCCTTTCACGCGGTTTCTTCATCACCGGCACCGATACCGGCGTCGGCAAGACCCATGTCGCCTGTCTGCTGATCGAGTCGCTGAAAAAGCGGGGTTTGCGCGCGGCGGCGATGAAGCCCGTCGCTGCGGGCACCGCTGCGGACGGGGTGAATGAAGACGTGCGTCGGCTGATGGCGGCATCGAATGTGAGTGCGCCGAAAGAACTGGTCAATCCGTATTGTTTCGCGCCCGCCGTCGCGCCGCATATCGCGGCGCGACAGACGGGCGTCACGATGGATCTGGACGTGATCGCGGCTGCTTATGAAGAGCTTGCCGCGCTGGCCGACGTGGTGGTGGTGGAAGGTGCGGGCGGCTTTCTGGTGCCTTTCAATGACGCGTGCGGCATGGACGCGATCCCCGTGCGGCTGGGGCTGCCCGTGATCATGGTGGTGGGATTGCGCCTCGGCTGCCTGAATCATGCCCTGCTGACCGCGGAAGCCGTCGAAGCGCGCGGTTTGTCCTTGGCCGGGTGGGTTGCGAATCGCGTCGATCCGGACATGGAGATGGCCGAAGAAAATCTGACTAGCTTGCGTAGTATTTTGCGCCCACCCTGCCTGGGCGAAATTCGTTGGCAAGAGACGTTTCCGGTTGACCTCGCAGAAGGCAGTGGCTTGATTTTGAAAGCCCTTGGGCTGGCATGATAAGTAAATCAGAATACGCAAAAATAAAGATATTTAATCGGCGAATCAATTAGTTATGTAAGTGTTCACCTTGCCCGCACAGGAGCAACAGGTGTAGAGTCTGTGACAATTTGTCGCAGGTGGGAGCGCAGATGTCGATGGCGCAGGAGATATACCCACATGAAGAGCATGGTGATTTTTGCTTCTACTCCCGGCCGAACTGTTCGCTGACGCAGGGAGAGCGCAAGAAGGTGTTCTGGGGCATCGCAGCGGTGACATTGCTTATCGCCACGGCGTTCAGCTGGCTGGGGTACTGGCTGATTCTTCCCTTTGCGGGGCTTGAGATCGGCGTGCTGGCTTGGGCTTTCGATGCGCTGGGCAGGCGAGCGGACGATTACGAGTCACTGTGCATTTGCGGCGACGAGATTCTGATTGAGCGAAGGCAGGGGAAGCATCTGGAACGCCGCGCGCTCAATTGCCAGTGGGCGAAACTGGTGCTGGTCGGCTCGCGACCGGGATGCAAGGTGAGGCTGGCCCTGCGCTCGTACGGACAGGAAACCGAGCTTGGCGCATACCTGACTGACGAGGCCAGGCTCGAACTGGCAAAAGCATTGCAGACCTGGCTCAAGACAGGCTGAAAATAAAACAAAATTTCCAAACGTGAGGAGGATGGGGAAGACATGAAAAGAAGCGCGCTACGCCCCTTGTTGGGCAAAACGCTGGCTGCCCTGTCCGGGACGATGATCTCGGGCGCAGTCTGGGCGGACTACCAACTCAATCTGCGGGAACCGCAATCCGCCCTGGCCAGGGATGTCTACGACATTCACACCATGATCAACCTGGTGTGCCTGGGCATTTTCATCGTGGTGTTCGGTGCGATGTTCTATTCCATCTGGAAGCACCGCAAGGCGACCGGCCATCAGGCCGAGCACTTCCACGAAAACACCACCGTCGAAGTGATCTGGACCATCATTCCCTTTTTCATCCTGGTCGGTATGGCCTACCCCGCGACCAAGGCGGTGCTGGCGATGAAGGACACCTCCAATCCCGACATGACCATCAAGGTCACCGGCTACCAGTGGAAGTGGGAGTATGACTACCTGAAGGACGGCGTGAAGTTCATGAGCACGCTGGCTACCCCGCGCGAGCAGATTGAGAACAGGCAGGCCAAGGGCGAGCATTACCTGCTGGAAGTGGACGAGCCGCTGGTGGTGCCGGTCGGCAAGAAGGTGCGTGTGCTGCTGACCGCCGGTGACGTAATCCACTCATGGTGGATTCCGGAACTCGCCGTCAAGCAGGATGCCATTCCTGGCTTCATCCGCGATGCCTGGTTCAAGTCCGATACCACCGGCACTTTCCGCGGCCAGTGCGTGGAGTTGTGCGGCAAGGACCACGCCTTCATGCCCATCGTGGTGAAGGTGGTGACCCAGGCAGAGTACGACGCCTGGCTCGCCTCCAGGCAGCAGGGCTCGGCTGCGGCGGCAGCAGACAACACCAGGACCTTTACCCAGGAAGAACTGATGGCCAAGGGCGAGGCCGTATACAACGCCAACTGTGCGGCCTGCCACCAGGCCAACGGCGCGGGCGTGCCCGGCGCCTTCCCGGCCATTACCGGTTCCGCGGTCGCCACCGGTCCGATCGACGCGCATATCAACATCGTACTGAACGGCAAGTCCGGTACGGCGATGGCCGCGTTCGGCGGGCAACTCTCGGAGGCGGACATTGCGGCGGTGGTCACCTACCAGCGCAACGGCCTGGGCAACAGCGTGGGCGATATGGCTCAACCGATGCAAGTGGCGGGCATGAAAGGCGGCGCTGAAGCCGCAGCCCCGGCAGGCAATTAACGGACAAGGGATAAGAGGAGACAAAACATGGCGCACGACGCAACTCACGCCCACGACGACCACAGCCACGGCCATCCTACCGGGATCATGCGCTGGATAACCACGACCAACCACAAGGACATCGGCAGCCTCTACCTTGGGTTTGCCGCCATCATGTTCCTGGTGGCCGGTGTCATGGCCCTGATCATTCGTGCCGAACTGTTCCAGCCCGGCCTGCAGGTGGTGAATCCGGATTTCTTCAACCAGATGACCACGCTGCACGGCCTGATCATGGTGTTCGGCGTGATCATGCCGGCCTGGGCGGGCTTCGCCAACTGGCAGATTCCGCTCATGATCGGCGCGCCCGACATGGCCTTCCCGCGCATGAACAACTGGGGCTTCTGGGTGCTGCCGGTCGCGGCCCTGCTGCTGGTGCTGGGGCTGTTCATGCCCGGCGGCGCCGTGGCAGGCGGCTGGACCATGTATCCGCCGCTGTTCATCCAGGGCGGCATGAGCTATGACATGACCATCTTCGCGGTGCACATCCTGGGTGCCTCGTCGATCATGGGCTCGATCAACANNTCATCACCACCATCCTCAACATGCGCGCCCCCGGCATGACGATGATGAAGATGCCGCTGTTCGTGTGGACCTGGTTGATCACCGCCTACCTGCTCATCGCCACCGTGCCGGTGCTGGCGGGTGCGGTGACCATGCTGCTGGCCGACCGCAATTTCGACACCCACTTCTTCAACGCCGCGGGCGGCGGAGATCCGGTCATGTTCCAGCACATCTTCTGGTTCTTCGGCCANNCCGAGGTGTACATCCTGATCCTGCCGGCCTTCGGCGTGGTGTCGCAGATCATCCCGACCTTCGCCCGCAAGCCGCTGTTCGGCTACGCCTCCATGGTGTACGCGACGGCCTCCATCGCCATCCTGTCCTTCATCGTGTGGGCGCACCACATGTTCACCGTGGGCATGCCGGCGACCGCGCAGCTGTTCTTCATGTACGCCACCATGCTGATCGCCGTGCCCACCGGCGTGAAGGTGTTCAACTGGGTGGCGACCATGTGGAAGGGCTCGATGACCTTCGAAACCCCCATGCTGTTCGCGGTGGCCTTCGTCTGCCTGTTCACCATCGGCGGCTTCTCCGGCCTGGTGTGCGCGATGACCCCGGTGGACATCCAGATCCACGATACCTACTACGTGGTGGCGCACTTCCACTATGTGCTGGTGTCGGGCGCGCTGTTCGCCATCATCGCCGGCGTCTACTACTGGCTGCCCAAGTGGACCGGCCACATGTACGACGAGAAGCT
>DCVO01000018.1:9532-10164 GCA_002327405.1 Thiobacillus sp. UBA2186
GCGCCAGCCAGATCATCTTCCTGATCGTGATCCTGAAAGCCATCAAGGGCGGCCGGAAGGCGAGCGACCAGGTGTGGGAAGGCGCACATGGCCTGGAGTGGACGGTGCCTTCGCCGGCGCCCTACCACACCTTCGAAACGGCGCCGGTCGTGAAGTAAACGAGTTGCGGGCGGCGCTTTGCGCCGCCCGCAATCGAGAGAGAAATGCAGCAGAATAAACGCAACATCCTGACCGGCCTGATACTCGCCGCCATCGCGATCGGGATCTTCCTGTACACCGTGATGAACGCCAATCCATAAGCCATGGAAAAACCGGAAAACCGCATCCTGTTGAAGAAGCTTTGGATCGTGGCCTTGGGCATGTTCGGCTTCGGCTTCCTGATGGTGCCCTTCTACAACAAGATATGCGAAGTGACCGGCATCAATTCCGGCGATGCGCAGGTGCTGGCGAAAAACACCCAGATCGATACGAGCCGGACCATTACCCTGGAATTCGACGCCAATGTGGATGCGAAGCTGCCGTGGAAGTTCACCCCGGTGCAAAGGAGTATCACCCTGCATCCGGGCGAAATGGTGCAAGTGCTGTACGAGGTCGAGAACCAGACCGACCGGGACATTACAGGCCAGGCCATA
>DCVO01000091.1 GCA_002327405.1 Thiobacillus sp. UBA2186
AGGCCAAGGACATCCTCGGCCGCACCGCCACCCTGGAAATCCGCCTGGTCGACGAGGAAGGCGACGTCAATGCCGCCGCCGCAGGGCAGATTCCCTTCGGCGACGAGCTTTACCAGAGCCGCGAAGGCTATCCCATCCTGGTGAAAAAGGACGTGGTGCTGACCGGCGATTCCATCACCGACGCCGCCCCCGGCTTCGACAGCCAGACCAACCGCCCGGCCGTGCACGTCAACCTCGACGGCAAGGGCGCGCGCATCTTCAAGGATGTGACGCGCGAGAACGTCGGCCGCCGCATGGCGATTTTGCTGATCGAACACGGCCAGACCGAGGTCGTCACCGCCCCCACCATCCAGGAGGAAATCGGCGGCGGGCGCGTGCAGATCACCGGCATGGAATCGCCGCAGGAAGCCTCGGACGTCGCTCTGCTGCTGCGCGCCGGCGCGCTGGCCGCGCCCATGACCATCGTCGAGGAGCGCACCGTCGGCCCCAGCATGGGCAAGGAGAACATCGAGAAAGGCTTCCACTCCAACATCTGGGGCTTTGCCGCCGTGGTGGCCTTCATGATTTTCTATTACCGCGTGTTCGGGGTGTTCTCCTCGCTGGCGCTGGCGATCAACGGCTTCTTCCTGGTTGCGCTCTTGTCCATGCTGCAGGCCACGCTGACCCTGCCCGGCCTGGCCGGCATCGCGCTCACCCTGGGCATGGCCATCGACGCCAATGTGCTGATCAACGAGCGCGTGCGCGAGGAACTGCGCAACGGCGCAACGGCGCAGGCGGCGATCCACGCCGGCTACGACCGCGCCTGGGGCACCATTCTCGACTCCAACCTCACCACCCTGATTGCCGGCATCGCCCTGTTCTGGCTGGGCTCGGGGCCGGTGCGCGGCTTCGCCGTGGTGCTGTGCCTGGGCATCCTCACCTCCATGTTCAGCGCGGTGACGGTGTCGCGTGCCATGGTCAACCTGACCTACGGCCGCAAGCCGCGCCTGTCCAAAGTCTCCATTTGAGGACCGCAAGATGATCCGCTTTTTCGATGTCGATCGCGTCATCCCGTTCATGCGCTACGGGAAACTCACCACGACCATTTCGCTCGGCACTTTCATTTTTGCCGTGTGGGCGCTGTGGGCGCAGGGGCTCAACCTGGGCGTGGATTTCACCGGCGGCACGGTGATGGAAGTCAGCTACAGCCAGCCGGCCCAACTCGACAGGATCCGCGCCTCGCTGGAAACCAGGGGGCTCAAGGAAGTGGCAGTGCAGACCTTCGGCACTTCACGCGATGTGCTGATTCGCCTGCCAGTCAGCCAGTCGGCCAATGCCGCGCAGATCAGCGAACAGGTGATGACGGCGCTCAAGGCGCAGACTCCCGATGTCACACTGAAAAAAGTCGACTTCGTCGGCCCGCAGGTCGGCAAGGAGCTCTACGACAACGGCGCACTGGCGCTGTTCGTCGTGGCCGTCGGCATCATGATCTACCTGGCCATCCGCTTCGAATGGCGCTTCGCCGTCTCGGGAATGATCGCCAACGCGCACGATGTGGTCATCATCCTCGGTCTGTTCGCCTTCTTCCAGTGGGAATTCACCCTCACCGTGCTGGCCGGCATCCTGGCGATCCTGGGCTACTCGGTGAACGAGTCCGTGGTGGTGTTCGACCGCATCCGCGAGAACATCCGCAAAATGCGCAAGGCCGCCATCCCCGACATCATCGACGCCTCCATCACACAGACCTTCAGCCGCACCATCATCACCCACCTCTCCACCCAGATCATGGTGCTGGCGATGCTGTTCTTCGGCGGCGAAGCGCTGCACAACTTCGCCCTTGCGCTCACCATCGGCATCATGTTCGGCATCTACTCCTCGGTGCTGGTGGCCTCGCCGCTGCTTTTGATGCTGGGGGTCAAGCGCGAACACTTCCTGCGCGAGGACAAGCTCAAGGAGGGCGTCAGCGCCGACGGCGCTCAGGTCTAAAAAACCCCGTGAACAAAGAGGACATGAGGACATGAGTTTTTTAATACAGGGCTTTACCGCTTTTCCTCCTGTCCTCTTGTCCTCCTTGTTAAAGCCTTATGCTGCATCAATTTATTGACTGGATTCTCGCCACTGTCCACGACTGGGGCTACCTGGGCATTTTCATCCTCATGGGCCTGGAATCCACGGTGCTGCCGGTGCCGAGCGAAACGGTGCTGATTCCCGCCGGTTATCTCGCCTACCAGGGCAAGATGAGCTTCATCCTCATCGTGCTCGCCTCCACCCTGGGCAGCCTGGCGGGCGCCACGCTCAATTACTTCTTCGCGCTGTGGGTGGGACGGCCCTTCCTCGAACGCTGGGGAAGATACTTTTTTGTGCGCCCGGAGCTGCTGCACAAGACCGACGCCTTCTTCCGCAGGCATGGCGCGATCTCCACCTTCACCGGGCGCCTGATCCCGGGCATCCGCCACCTGATTTCCCTGCCCGCGGGCCTGACCCGCATGAATTACGGCAAGTTCGCCTTCTACACCTGCCTGGGCGCGGGCCTCTGGTCGCTGATTCTCACCGCCATGGGCTGGTACATCGGCGGCAACGAGGAGCTGATCGCGCGCTATCTCAAGCAGATCACCGTCGGCCTGATCCTCGTTCTCGGCGCCGGCATCGCGCTGTACTGGTGGTGGCAGAAGAGGAAATAGCGCCCGGCAGCAAACATGATCATCAACCGGATCAAGACCTTACTGATCGCCTGCATCGCCTTGCTGCAATGCCTTTTGCCGCTGGTCCACGCCCATGCGCACGAGGCCGGTCACGACCCGCAGCATGCGCACATGCACCTGCATGTTTTCAACCTCGACACGGGCGCACGGGAAATCCATTCCGAGTCCGAACTCAAGGCATCGACCGGCATCCCCGGCACAGTCGGCGTCGCCAGCGAATACAAGCGCGAGCTGTCGCTTCTGCCCATCGTCGCAGCCAACGGGGTGATCTTCCCCGTTGCCGCGCGCCAGGGCTGGCGCCCAATTTTCCCCCCCGTGCAGCACCCGCACGCACGCAACCCCTGCCGCACCAGGCCGCCCGCCACTGCACCTCCCGTGCAGATCATTTAAGGAAGCTCTGAAAAAGCGTAGCGAGCAAGCCCGAGTGCAAGAAGCCGCGCAGCGAACGACGAGACATATCGATTGGATAGGCGAGGAGTGAGCGAGCACTTGAGGCCGCAATCGGGGTGCGCAGCAGCTTTTGCAGAGGTTCCTTAATCGTCTCTTAATCCGGATTCAACAATATCGGCGGAGTTTTTCCGCTCTGGAGGGAGTCTCCCATGTACATCCATGCGCGCGCCGCAGTCATTGCGGCCATACTGGCCATTGCGCCCGGCGCCATCGCCGCCGCGCCTGCCGTCATCCCCGTCGACGCCAGGCAGATCGAGGCGCTCGGCATCGAAACCGTGCCGCTTTCCGGCGCCGGCCAGGGCTCGCAGCGCAGCCTGCCGGCCCAGGTCGTCATCCCCAACGCGCAGATTCGCGTGATCGCCGCCCCGCTCTCGGGCCTGGTGCAAACCATGGCGGTGGCGCCAAACGACACGGTCAGGCAAGGGCAGGTGCTCGCGCGCCTGCAAAGCCCCATGCTGGTCGAGGCCCAGCGCGAATTTCTGCAGGCCGCGGCCGAGGCGCGACTCGCGCAGGACAGCCTCAAGCGCGACGAGCAGTTGTTCAAGGAAGGCATCATCGCCGAGGGCCGTTATCAGGCGACCCGCGCGCGCCATGCCCAGGCCGCCGCCGCATTGTCCCAGCAACGCCAGTCGCTGCGCCTCTACGGCATGACCGATGCGGCGATCAACGCCCTGCAGTCCGGACGCGGCATGAACAGCACGCTCGACATCGTCGCGCCGATCTCGGCCGTGGTGCTGGAGCAGATGGCGGCCGTCGGCCAGCGCGCCGAGGCCTCAACGCCGCTCTACAGGATCGCGCAGGTCCAGCCGCTGTGGCTGGAAATGCGCGCCACCCCGGCTGCGGCCGCCGGCATCGCCCCGGGCGCGGCCGTGAGCGTGGACGGCGCGAGGGGCAAGGTGCTCTCGCTCGGCCGCCATCTCGACCCCGCCACCCAGACCGTGATGATCCGCGCCGAAATCGGCCAGGGCGCCGAGAAGCTGCGTGCCGGGCAGTACGTGGAAGCGCTGGTCGAGGCCGCGGCAGGCGAGGCCAGGCAATGGCAGGTTCCCGCCCCGGCCCTGGCGCGGCACCAGGGCAAGACCTACGTCTTCGTGGCGACCAGAGGCGGCTTCGTCGCCAGCGAAGTCCGGGTGCTGGGCGAGGCGGCATCTTCCGCCACCGTCACCGGCGCCTTGCGCGGCGACGAGCGCATCGCGGTCAAGGGCATCGCCGCGCTCAAGGCGATCTGGACCGGCGGGAGCGAATGATGCTCGCGCGCCTGATCGAATTCTCGCTCACGCAGCGCCTGCTCATTCTGGTGCTGACGGCGGTGCTCATCGGCGCCGGCGTCTACGCTTTCAATGGCCTGCCCATCGACGCCTTCCCGGACGTTTCCACCACCCAGGTCAAGATCATCATGAAGGCGCCCGGCATGACGCCGGGGGAAGTGGAGGCGCGCATCACCACGCCGATCGAACTGGAAATGCTGGGCATTCCGCGTCAGCGCATCCTGCGCTCGGTGACCAAGTACGCGCTCGCCGACATCACCATCGACTTCGAGGACGGCACCGACATCTACTGGGCCCGGCAACAGGTGGCCGAGCGCCTGAACGGCATCATGGGCGAGTTGCCGCCCGGAGTCGGCGGCGGGCTGGCGCCCATCACCACCCCCCTGGGCGAGATGTTCATGTTCACCGTCGAAGGCGGGGGGCTTTCGCTGGAACAGCGGCGCAGCCTGATCGACTGGGTGATACGCCCGCAGCTGCGCACACTGCCCGGCGTGGCCGACGTCAACAGCCTGGGCGGCAAGGTGCGCGCCTTCGAAGTAGCACCCGATCCCGCGGCGCTGAATGCGCGCGGGCTCACCCTCGCCCGCCTGCAGCAGGTTCTGGAAGCCAACAACCGCAACGACGGCGCCGGGCGTCTTGCCGACGGCGAAGAAGTGCTGGTGGTGCGTTCCGAAGGCGCGGTCCGGACCCTGGACGACCTGCGCGCCATCGTCGTCTCGTCCGACGGCGGCAAGGTGGTGCGCGTGGGCGACGTGGCGCAGGTAGCCATCGGCAGCCTGACCCGCTACGGCGCCGTGACCAAGGACGGCAAAGGCGAGGCCGCGCAGGGCCTGGTGCTGGGGCTGCGCGGCGCCAATGCGCGCCAGGTGGTGGACGGCGTGCGCGCCAAGCTCGACGAGATCGCGCCCAGCCTGCCGCCGGGCGTGCGCGTGCAGGTCTTCTACGACCGCGGCAGCCTGGTCGAGCGCGCCGTCGGCACGGTGTCGAAGGCCCTGGCCGAAGCCATCGTGCTGGTACTGATCCTGCTCATGCTGTTCCTCGGCAACCTGCGCGCGGCCGTCGTGGTGGCGATCACCCTGCCGCTGGCGGCATTGATCACTTTCATCCTCATGCGCCAGTTTGGCATGTCGGCCAACCTCATGAGCCTGGGTGGCCTGGCCATCGCCATCGGCATGCTGGTCGACGCCGCGGTGGTGGTGGTGGAGAACATCGTCACCCATCTCTCGCACAAGGAGGCCGAAAGCCGGCTGCCGCAGCTGCACCTGGTCTATCGCGCGGTGCGCGAGGTCGCGGTGCCGGTCGCCTCGGGCATCGCCATCATCATCATCGTGTTCCTGCCGCTTCTGACCCTGCAGGGCCTGGAAGGCAAGCTCTTCATCCCGGTGGCGCTGACCATCGTGTTCGCGCTTGCCGGCTCGCTGCTGCTCTCGCTCACCGTGATCCCGGTCGCCGCTTCCTTCCTCATCAGGCGCGGCGCGCACGAAGACCCCTGGCTGGTGCGCAAGGCACAGGCGCTCTATGCCCCCCTGCTGCAATGGGCGCTGGCGAATTCGCGCAAGGTCGTGATCGCAGCGCTGGCCCTGCTTGCCGCCACGGCCGGCGTCTACACCCTGATCGGCAAGACCTTCATGCCCACCATGGACGAGGGCGACATCCTGCTGCAAGTGGTCAAGCTGCCTTCGATCAGCCTCGCGCAGACGGTCGCGACCGACCTCGCGGTGCAGCGCGCCATCCTCGCGCAGGTGCCCGAGGTGAAAAACACGGTCGGCCGCGCCGGCGCCGACGAACTGGGCCTCGACCCCATGGGACTGAACGACACCGACACCTTCCTCGTGCTCAAGCCACAGGACGAGTGGCGCAGGCCGGACAAGGAATGGCTCACCGACCAGATCCGCCAGGTGATGGCGCAGTTTCCCGGCATCGAGATCAACTTCACCCAGCCCATCGAAATGCGCGTCTCGGAAATGCTCACCGGCGTGCGCGGCGACGTGGCGGTGAAAGTGTTCGGCGCCGACAGCGAGGTGCTGGACCGCCTCGCCCTGCAGATCGAAGCCGTGCTGAAGAAGATTCCGGGCGCACAGGACGTGTACACCGTGAAGAACGAGGGCGTGCAGTATCTGCAGATCGACATCGACCGGCTGGCCGCCGGCCGCTTCGGCCTCAACGTCGATGACATCCAGAACGACCTGCGCGCCCTGGTGGAAGGCCGGCAACTGGGCGTGGTGGTGGAGCCCGGGCGGCGCACGCCGCTCCTGCTGCGCGGCGCCGACAGCCTGCGCAATTCGGCCGCGGCCTTTGCCGGTCTGCGCATCACCACCCCGGCGGGCGAGTCGGTGCCGCTGTCGGCGCTGGCGCGCATCCGCCGCGTCGACGGCCCGGTCAAGGTCGAGCACGAAAATGCCACGCGCATGGCGGTGATCCAGTCGAACGTGCGCGGCCGCGACCTCGTCGGCTTCGTCGAGGAAGCGAAGCAGGCGGTGGCGCAAAATGCGGGCCTGCCGGCAGGCTACCGCATGGAATGGGGCGGCGAGTTCGAAAACCAGCAGCGCGCCGCTTCCCGGCTCGCCGTCGTCGTGCCCATCGCGCTCCTGCTGATCTTTCTGCTGCTGTTCGCCACTTTCCGTTCGGTGCGCCAGGCCCTGCTGGTGCTGACCAACATTCCCTTCGCCATGATCGGCGGCGTGTTCGCGCTGTGGCTTTCGCGCGAGTACCTGTCGGTGCCGGCCTCGGTCGGCTTCATCGCGCTGCTGGGCATCGCGGTGCTCAACGGCGTGGTCATGGTCACCTACTTCAACCAGTTGCTGGAGCAGGGCATGAAGCTGGCCGACGTGGTGGTGGAAGGCGCCAGGCGCCGCCTGCGTCCGGTGCTGATGACGGCGAGCATCGCCGCCTTCGGGCTGGTGCCGCTGCTGTTCGCCAGCGGTCCGGGTTCGGAGATCCAGCGCCCGCTCGCCATCGTGGTCATCGGCGGCCTGGTCAGTTCCACCCTGCTGACCCTGGTTCTCTTGCCCATCCTGTTCCGCCGTTATGGCGTGAGTCCCGCCCAAGAGGTGCTGAAATGAACAACTGCCTGACCATCGTGCTGCCGAAATTCCTCGAAGAGGACATGGTGGACCAATTGCTGGAGCACCCGGAATGGGTGTCCGGCTTCACCACCACCGATGTCAGCGGCCACGGCCGCGCGGTGTCGTATCACGCCGCGGCCGAGGAAGTCCGCGGGCGCACCACCCGCGTGCAGGTTCAGATCGTGCTCGATGACGTCAAGGCGCAGGCGCTGCTAGCGCATCTCAGACAAGGTTTTCGCAGCAGCGAGATCGCCTACTGGATCATGCCGGTAACCGAGTTCGGGAGGTTTGCATGAAGCCATTGCTGATTTGCTGCCTGCTCGCTGCCGCAACGGCCGCACATGCCGCCGATTATCCCGACCTGCCCGCCGGCGATGCGGTCGACAAGGCGCTTGGCCAGTACCTGCCCGTGCTCACGGCCAGATCGGGCATTCGCCTCGAGCAGGCCAACAGCCGGCGGCTGCAGGCCGGCCCCCACGAAACCGCACTGCGCCTGTCCGGCCAGCAGCGCGATGTGCGCACCGCGCCGTCGCAGCAGTTCAACGAATGGGGGGTCGGCGTCGAGCGCGCCTTCCGCCTGCCTGGAAAATCCGCGCTCGACAGCCAGATCGGCGAGCAGGACATCGTCCGTGCCCGCCTCGCCTATGGCGATGCCCTGCACGAGGCCGGGCGCGAACTGCTGAAAGGCTGGTTCGCCTGGCTGCGCGAGCGGCAGCGCGCGCAGCAATGGCAGCAGCAGGCCGAAACCCTCCGCCAGCTGCTGGGCGTCGTCGCCAGGCGGGTCCGCGCCGGCGACGCCCCGCAACTGGAGCAAATGTCGGCCGAGGCGGCGCTGGCCCAGGCCGAATCCGCCCTGGCGCAGGCGAAATTCCGCGAGCAAAACGCCGCCAGCGAATTGCTGCGCCGCTTCCCCGGCCTGCAGTTGCCCGAAACCGTGTCTCTTTCCGAACCCCTGCCCATCGAACAGGATGCCGCCTGGTGGCAGCAGCAGATCGTCGAGCACAATCACGAGCTTGCGCTCGCCCGGGCCGACAGCCGGCGCTGGCAGCTTGCGGTATCGCGCAGCGAGGCCGAACAGATGCCGGACCCCGCCCTCGGCCTGCATTACGGCAGCGAACGCGGCGGCGACGAGCGCATCGTCGGCCTGAGCGTCTCGCTCCAGCTGGGCGGCAAGGCACGCGCCGCGGCCGCCGAAGCCGCGCGCGCGCAGGCCGAAATGGCCGGCCATCGCGAAGCTGCGGTGCTGGCCAGGCTCAAGGCCGAAGCCGCCAATCTGTATGATGCCGCGCAGTCCGCCTATATCGGCGCGCAGCGCATGCACGCCGCAATGCAACGCGTAACTGCCAGCAGCGAGCTGGCCGCACGCGCCTATGCCCTGGGCGAACACGGCCTCGTCGAAGTGCTGCTGGCAAGGCGCCAGGCGCTGGAAGCAAGTCTTGACGCGGCCCTGGCGCAACTGGATGCCAATGAAGCGCGCTATCGCCTGCTGCTGGACGCGCACCGGCTCTGGCCGATCGACGCCGACGAACACGAGGCCCCGCATGGCGCAACCGGCTCCTGAATGCCCCTGCGGCAGCGGGCGGCGCTATGCCGGGTGCTGCGGCCGCCGGCATGAAGGCGAGGCGCGGGCGGAAACGGCCGAGGCGCTCATGCGTTCGCGCTACAGCGCCTATGCGCTGGGCAAGGAAGCCTACGTGCTGTCGACCTGGCATGCCTCTACCCGCCCGGCTTCGCTCGACCTCGTCGGGCAGCCGGCTCCGAAATGGATCGGGCTCAAGGTGTTGCGCCACGAACAGCAGGACGGCAACCATGCCATCGTGGAATTTATCGCGCGCTACAAGGTCAATGGGCGTGCCTTCAAGATGCACGAAACCAGCCGCTTCATGAAGGAAGGCGGGCGCTGGTTTTACCTGGACGGCGACGCCGTTGACGGTGCGTCCTGATAAAATCCGACAGACTCAACCATACAGACAGAAACACCATGCAACCTGGCGAAACCCGACTCAAACCCTTGTCCGCTATCCTGTTCGGCAGCCGCTGGCTGCAACTGCCGCTGTACCTGGGCCTTATCGTCGCGCAGGCGGTCTACGTCTACCTGTTCTGGGTGGAGCTTACCCATCTGGTGGTGGAGACCCCGCACCTGACCGAAGAGAAGATCATGCTGCTGGTGCTGGGCCTGATCGACGTGGTCATGATCTCCAACCTGCTCATCATGGTCATCGTCGGCGGCTACGAGACCTTCGTTTCGCGCCTCGGCCTCTCGGGACATCCGGACGAGCCGGACTGGCTGTCGCACGTCAACGCCAACGTGCTCAAGGTGAAGCTCGCCACCGCCATCATCGGCATTTCCTCCATCCACTTGCTGAAGACTTTCATCAACGCGCACAACCTGGATGAGAAGACCATGCAATGGCAGGTGATCATCCACATGGCCTTCGTGCTGTCCGCCATCGGCATTGCCTGGATCGACAAGCTGATGGGGCATTCCATCGTCGACGAGAAGCACTGACTGAAGCGGCACGGCCGGGCCGCTTCGACCCCATCGCCTCCGCGCGCCGGCTGCAAGCCGGCGCTCCCCAGCCGCCCTTCCTTCCGCATGCCCTTTCCGGGTGCACCTGCGCACCAAGTCGAAAGGCGCCCGCAATTCCCTTCCCTGTCAAAGCGGTATCTTCAATAAGCCGCTCCCAGCAAATCCGCACCCCGCACGATTTTCCACCCCCCCGTGTTTGCGTGGAACGGTTCTTGCTGAATGACATGCAAACACTGACAAGGGAGGCTTCATGTTGCTCAAATGGGTAGGCCTGGGCGTGCTGGCGCTGCTGCCTGAATCTTCGTATGCCGACGATGCGGTCGCCAATCTGCAGTCGTCGATGGACACCGTATGGCTGATCACCGCCGGCGCCCTGGTGTTCTTCATGCAGGCCGGCTTCGCCCTGCTCGAAAGCGGCATGGCGCGAGCCAAGAATACGGTCAACGTCATCATGAAAAACTACGTCGATGCCTGCCTGGGGGCGATCGCATTCTGGATGATCGGCTACGGCCTCATGTTCGGCATCAACCCGAGCGGCTGGTTCGGACAGGACCATTTCTTCCTCGGCAATGCGGAACACCTGGATTACAGTCTGCTGTTCTTCCAGACCATGTTTGCCGCGACGGCGGCCACCATCGCATCGGGCGCGCTGGCGGAACGCACGCGCTATGGCGGCTACCTCATCGGCTCGACCCTCACCACTGCGGTCATTTATCCGGTCTACGGCAGCTGGGCCTGGGGCAGCCTGTACTCTGGCAGCGGCTGGCTCAAGGAAATGGGCTTCGTCGACTTTGCCGGATCGACCGTGGTGCACTCCGTGGGCGGCTGGGTCGCGCTGGCCGGCATCATCGTGCTCGGACCGCGTCTCGGCCGCTTCGGGCCGGACGGCACGAGCCGAACGATACAGGGCCACAATCTGCCGGCGGTGGCGCTGGGCGGCTTCATCCTGTGGCTGGGCTGGTTCGGCTTCAACGGCGGATCCACTGCGGCCGCTACGACCAACATCGGCCTGATCAACCTGAACACCCACATCGCAGCCAGCGCCGGCGCGGTCGGCGCCATGCTGTCCATGGCTCTGTTCGGCCGTCCCATCCTGATGAGCAACACCATCAACGGCAGCATCGCCGGACTGGTCGCCATCACCGCGGGCTGCGCGACCATGGAGCCGCTTTATGCCATGGTGACCGGACTGGTTGCCGGCGTGCTGGTTCTGATCGGCGGCGCCTTCCTGGATAAAATCCGGCTGGACGATGTCGTCGGGGCGGTATCGGTACATGCCTTCGCCGGCGTTTGGGGCACCGTCGCTGCCGGCATGTTCTACGCGGGCGATCTGTTCGACCCGAACCGCATCTGGGTACAGTTCATCGGCATCGCCGCCGCCTTCCTGTGGACCTTTCCGGTCGCGCTATTCATGTACTGGCTCATCAGCAAGCTGTTCGGCCTGCGCGCCAGCACGGTCGACGAGGCGCGCGGGCTGGATTACACCGAACACTATGAGATCGGCTATCCCGAGTTCCAGCGCGACATGCTGCACGGGGGGAAAAACTGAACATGGATTCCGACAACAGCAGTCTCGAAGCACTGGATGCGCGTGTGGCCCGCAACCGCCGTGCCATCTACACCGGCCTCAAGCCTTTCTTTCCGGAGGATGAACTCATCGCCGCGCTCTCGCTGTGGCAGGCGCGCTACTCGGGCGGCCCCGCCTATGCGCTGCATGGCTTTCTCAACGAAATATGCACGACGCCTCCGCTCCGGAAAATCCGCAACGACGTCCACCGCAGCCTGCGACAGGCCCTGTTCGGGCCGGACAACGCATTGGAGAGCGACCCTCTGCTGCAGATCGAACGCTGGAAAAGCACGCACGGCAACGGGGGCGCTTCCAGCGGGGGGAACCTTGGCGCACGGCACTCCGCCTCAAGCAACCCCAAGACGCAGGTATTCGAATCGCTCTTCGAGCATTTCCTGTCCCTGGTCGACGAGAAGCAGCCCATCGGCCTCCATCTGCGCAGCTACATCGACACGCATCTGGAAAAAGTCCTGTCGAACGGACCGGTCTCGGTGCAGGTGTCCCGATGGCTGCGCGGCAAGGATGCGCGGCTGGATGACGGACTGGATCTGGCCGAAATGCGTACCATACTGCATATGGCCTATGTGCTGGCCTGTGAGTACCTCGGCCCGGCCATGGCCGACAGCCTGCTGTCGGAAGCCGTGCAGCATTGCGAATTGCAGGCAATCTCGCGCTTGTTCCCGCCGCGCAAGCTGCTGTAACGGGCTGTTCGGGATTACCGCCGAAGCTCAGACGCGGCGGGCCGCCGCCTCCACCATCAGCCGCTTCATTTCCGCGACCGCCGGCTGCCAGCCGGTGAACAGGGCCTGTGCCACGATGGCATGCCCGATGTTGAGTTCGTGCACGCCGGAAATGGCGGCGATCGGCTGCACGTTGTGGTAGGTCAGGCCGTGGCCGGCGTTGACCGTAAGCCCGAGGCCCAGGCCGTAAGCGACCGCCTTGCGGATGCGGTCGAGTTCGTGATGCTTGGCGACCGGATCTTCCAGGTCGGCATAATGGCCGGTATGGATTTCCACCACCGGCGCACCGCACTCGCGCGCCGCTTCCAGTTGCTTGTAGTCGGCGTCGATGAAGAGCGACACGCGTACCCCGGCCTCCTTCAACTGCGCACAGGCATCGCGGATCTTGTCCATCTGGCCGGCGACATCGAGCCCGCCTTCGGTGGTGAGCTCTTCGCGCTTTTCCGGCACCAGGCACACGTCCTGCGGCTTGATGCGCGCGGCAATGCCCAGCATTTCCTCGGTCACCGCCATTTCCAGATTCATCTTGGTTTTCAAGACGCGACGCAGGATCTCCACGTCCTCGTCCTGGATGTGACGGCGGTCTTCCCTGAGGTGCAGGGTGATGCTGTCCGCACCCGCGGTTTCTGCGGCGAGCGCGGCCTCGACCACGCTGGGGTAGCGGGTCTTGCGCGCCTGGCGCAAGGTGGCGATGTGGTCGATATTGACGCCGAGGTAAATCATGCAAGCAACCTGTTCAGTCAAAAAATAAATGCAGAACGCAAAGGCTTTTGAACAAGGAGGACAAGAGGGCTGGAGTAAAGCGAAAACAATTCACGTCTGAAGACGGATTTTCCTCTTGTCCTCATGTCTCTTTGTAAAAGATTCTGCTTTCCGGTTTTCTCTGTGTCTCTGTGGTTCAACTACGGTTTTCGGGATCATTTCTCAATCAGCTCCTTCAGCATCTGCCGAGTATAAAGCGGCTTGCCGCCCAGATGGTGGTTGATGAGCGCGCGCATGAGCTGCTTGGCCTCGGCCCGCGTGACGGGGGAGTCAAAGCGGTCCTGGTCCATGTCCAGCAGGGTCCGCCCTGACACCGGAATGCCGGCGCTGTTGCCCTTCCCCGCATAAGGCCCGCGCTCGGGCACGAAGTAATAGGCCTGCTCCTCGCACACCGGCTGCGCCGTCTCGGCTTCCTCGTGGAAAGTGGCGGCATAACCGATTTCCGACAGCAGATGGCGCTCGAAGCGCCGCAACACCCGTTCCAGGCCATTGTCCGCTGGCTGCGAGAGTTCGCCGAGCGTGGCCTGGTAGTAGTCGAACAGGGCTTCATGCGGGTCGTCGCGCGCCAGCAGCTTCAGCAGCAGTTCATTGAGATAGAAGCCGCACAAGAGCGGCATGCCGGCAAGCGGCGCCAGCCCTCCTTGCCATTCGGCGCCATGCAGGGTACGAACTTCGCTTTTGCCGAACCAGGACAACAGCAGCGGCGTGAACGGCTGCACCTGCCCGCGCAAGGCCGAGCGCGGACGTCTTGCGCCGCGTGCGACCAGCGCCATGCGTCCGTGATGGCGCGTGAACACCTCCACCACCAGCGAAGTTTCGCGGAAGGGATAGCTGTGCAGGACGAAACCGGGTTCGTTGTCGATGCGGGCCTGGGCCATAAATTACGGAGAAAATCAGGAAAAACGAACAAAGAGGACAAGAGGACAAGAGCAAATCCTTCTCCTTGTTTTCCTCTTGTCCTCCTGTCCTCCTTGTTCGACTTGCATTTCTGAAAGATTCGCGGTTATTCGATGCCCAGCGACTTCAGCGTCCTCACGTCGTCCGCCCAGCCGCCCTTTACCTTGACCCAGACTTCCAGATAGACCTTGGCGTCGAAGGCTTTCTCCATGTCCTGGCGCGCCTGGGTGGAAATGGCCTTNNCGCCGCCCTTGCCGATGACGATGGCCTTCTGGCTGTCGCGGTCCACTAATATCGTGGCATAGATGCGGCGCAGATTGCCCTGCTCCTCGAACTTGTCGATGACCACCGCGGTGGCATAGGGAATTTCGTCGCCGCACAGGCGGAAGAGCTTTTCGCGGACCAGCTCCGCAGCCAGCACGCGCTCGGTCTGGTCGGTGACGTCGTCCTCGCCATAAAGCGCCTCGCCTTCCGGCAGATGTCTTGCCAGGGTTTTCAGCAGATCGTCGAGGCCGCTACCGTGCTTGGCCGACACCGGCACGATCTCGGTGAAGGCATGCTCCGCCGCAACCTTCTGCAGGTATTCCAGCATGGCGGCGCGGTCCTTGAGCTCGTCCTGCTTGTTCACCACCAGCAGCACCGGTCGATCCTCCGGCAACAGCTTCATCACCTGGCGATCGCCCTGGTTCAGGCGTCCCGCTTCCACCAGCATGAGCACGGCATCGACGTCCGCCAAAGTCTGTTTGACACTGCGGTTCAAGGCGGTATTCAGGCGCCCGCCGTGGCGCGTCTGGAACCCAGGGGTGTCGACGAATACATACTGCACCTCGGGATCGGTGCGGATACCGAGCACCCGGTGCCGCGTGGTCTGTGCCTTGCGCGAAGTGATGCTGACTTTCTGCCCGACCAGCTTGTTGAGCAGGGTGGATTTGCCCACGTTGGGGCGGCCGACGATGGCGATGAAACCGGAGCGATGGCTCACTTGATTTCGCCTACCTGCTTCAGCACCGCCAGCGCAGCTTCCTGCTCGGCGGCGCGCCGGCTGCGCCCCTGGCCCTGGGTGGTGATGCCAAGCGCCGGGATGTGGCAGGCGACCACGAAAATCTGGTCGTGCGCCTCGCCGCGCGTGCCGCTCAGCCGATAGTCCGGCAAGGGATGGCGTTTCGCCTGCAGCCATTCCTGCAGCCGGGTCTTGGCGTCCTTGCCGGAGGCATTGGGATCGATGCCGGCGATGACAGGCTGAAACTGGCGCAACACGACCGCCTGCGCCGCATCGAAGCCGGCGTCCAGGAACACTGCGCCGAAAATCGATTCCAGCGTATCCGCCAGGATCGAGGGGCGACGGAAACCGCCGCTCTTGAGTTCGCCCTCTCCCAGCAGCATGTAGTCGCCGAGCTTCAGCTGTATGGCGATTTCGGCCAGGGTGTCCTGCTTGACCAGGTTGGCTCGCATGCGCGAAAGCGTGCCCTCCGGCAGGTTGGGGAAGGTGTCGTACAGCGCCTTGGCGATGGTGCAATTGAGCACCGAGTCGCCCAGGAACTCGAGGCGTTCGTTGTGCTGCGCGCTGTAGCTTCGATGCGTGAGCGCCTGTCTGAGCAGACCTTCCTGGCGGAAGACGTAGCCCAGGCTGGCGCTCAGGCGGGCCAAATGATTATTCGTCAAGCTGCTGCGCCATCTTGCTTTCCCTGCCGTCGGAGCTGGCAGAGAAATCCACCAGAAGACTGACGTTGGCCACCAGCGGAGTCTGGAACGTGTAATCGACGGAAACCACAGTCCTGCCGTTTACGTGGTCAATCTTGAGATCTGCAGGAGTAACGGTGCTGATGTTGTCGATCATGGCGCGGCGCGCAAATCGATCGCGGATCTCCGGATTGCTCATGCTTTTGACGCCGGTCTCGCCGCCAATATCGGTAAGGATTTTCTTGACGGTCATGAACTCTGCGTAAGCAGGAACCAGCTTCATGGCCACAAGCGCCAGGAACACAATGACAATCCCCCATAGCACCATTCCCACCATGGTCACACCGCGTTGTTGCCGGCGATTAATCATATTGCCTCCTCAATTGATCGTTGTTCCGATGCGTTTGAAATCACCAAAGTTCATCCAAATGAAGAATGCCTTGCCGACAATGTTCCGTTCGGGCACGAAGCCCCAGTAGCGGCTGTCATTGCTGCCGTCGCGATTGTCTCCCATCATGAAATAATGCCCTTCCGGCACGCGGCAGGCAAAGCCGTCTTCATTGTAGGTGCAGTTTTCCTGGTAAGGGAAGGTTTTCAACTGCTCCTGGACGAAACCGGGGATGCCGGGAATGGTCATGGCCATGTGTTCGTGCTCCCCGAGCTTTTCCTGGTAGACGATGGCAGTGACGTAGTTGAGGCCGCCGGTTTCGAAGCTGAAAGTGCCATTCTCGCGATAGGCTAGCGGTTGCCCGTTGATGGTCAGGCGCTTGTCTCGGTATTCCACCCGATCGCCGGGCACGCCGACGATGCGCTTGATGTAGTCGACGGCAGGGTCTTCCGGGAAGTGAAACACCATCACCTCGCCGCGCTGCGGCTCGTTCACGTCGATGATTTTCCTGTCCGCCACCGGCAGCCGGATGCCGTAGGTGTACTTGTTGACCAGGATGAAGTCGCCCGCCAGCAGGGTGGGCATCATCGAGCCGGAGGGAATGCGGAACGGCTCGACCAGGAAGGAGCGCAGCAGGAACACCAGCAGGATCACCGGAAACAGGCTGACCGAGTATTCGACGCCGGGCGTGCGCGCCTCGTCCTTGCCGCGCTTTTTCGACAGCAAGAGCTTGTCCCACAGCCAGATGGCACCGGTGATGGCGGTGGCGACCAGCAGCAGCAGCGGCAAACTGGCCACGCCCTTGAACACCAGCGCCACGCCCGCGATCAGCAGGGCGAGCAGGATGATTGCCAGCGCGTCCATTTATTTTTCTCCCACTTGCAGGATGGCCAGGAAAGCCTCCTGCGGAATTTCCACGTTGCCGACCTGTTTCATGCGTTTCTTGCCTTCCTTCTGCTTTTCCAGCAGCTTCTTCTTGCGGGTGATGTCGCCG
>DCVO01000089.1 GCA_002327405.1 Thiobacillus sp. UBA2186
GCCAGGCGTTGCGCAGCTTCAAGAGGCCAGAGGGCGGCGGCGCCATGCCCGAGTCCATGGCCATGCGGAAGGCGGCGGCGAAATCGCCGTCCACGTCGGCGTCGCCGCAGAAATAGGATTCCAGCAGGCCGACATGGCCGAAGGCCAGCGTGCGCAGCTCTGCGCGGCGATTCTTGAAGATCAGGGTGAAGGCCGGTTCGCCCTCATGATTCCGGAAGTCGCTGCCGTCGCTGAACACCACGCGAAAGCAGACCCGGGTGGCATGGGCGAAACGGCTCAAGTATTTTCGCGTCGAAGAGGTCATGCCCTTGTCGGAAACCTGTTATCGATTGGAAGCGAAACAATCCTCACTGCATGGATCGCCACGGGCCTTCCGGCCATGTACGCGACGACCTCATTGCGAGGAAGCGAAGCCCTCGCCCCAACCGCTCTCCCGGCGGGAGGGGGGCAAACGCCAAGCCCAAAGCGACTTAACGCGGCAATGCGGCTTTTTTCTTCCCGGTACGAATCAGTCGAACACCACCGTCTTATTAGCGTAGACCAAAACCCGGTTGTCGATATGCCACTTCACCGCGCGCGACAGCACGATTTTTTCCAGGTCGGCGCCCTTGTGGATCAGGTCCTCCAGCGCATCGCGGTGGCTGATGCGCGACACGTCCTGCTCGATGATGGGGCCGTCGTCCAGCACCTCGGTCACGTAGTGGGAAGTCGCGCCGATCAATTTGACCCCGCGCTCGAAGGCGCGGTGGTAGGGCTTGGCGCCGTTGAACGCCGGCAGGAAGGAATGGTGGATGTTGATGACGCGGTTCTCGTAGTGGTGCAAAAAGCGCGGCGAGAGCACCTGCATGTAACGCGCCAGCACGATGAAATCCACCCTTTCGCGGTGCAGGATGGCCATCTGCATGTGCTCCGCCTCGTCCTTGGCGTCCTTGTTCACCGCGATGTACTGGTAGGGAATGCGGTAGGTCTCGGCCAGCCAGCGCGTGTCCTCGTGGTTGCTGAGGATGATGGGGATTTCGCAATGCAGCTCGCCGCTCTGGTAGCGGTACAGGAGGTCGGCCAGACAATGGTCGAACTTCGACACGAAAATCGCCATGCGCGGCTTTTTCGCCGACTCCGCCAGGCGCCAGCTCATCTCGTGCTTGCCGGCGATCGGCGCGAAGGCGGCGGCGAAATCCTCCAGCGGCAGCGAGAAATCGTGCAGATCCCATTCCACCCGCATCAGGAACAGGCCGAGCTCGGAATCCTGGTGCTGGTCGGCGTGCAGGATGTTGNNCCCTTCTGGTCGGGGCAGGACAGCAACAGTACGGCGGTGTTTTTCATTGGCCTCCCAGCCAGTCTTTTTTTACATGATAACGTCGAAACCTTTACAGCGTCATGGCCTTCCCGCTCTCGCATTTGCCTCCGGCATAATCGGCAAATCGCGCAATCCGCCCGCCCGCGACGGGTAAATAAGGAAATCCGGTTTTGCTTAATAAAACGGTTTTGCTGGCCTGCGCGGCCGTTTCTGCCCGCAGGCCCAGCAAATACGTGGGTTTGCGTAATTTTTACGCATCGCCTCCCCGCAATCCCTTGATTTGGAGGCTCCCCATGCAGCGGCCTTGTGCTCCCATCAATTTTTTTGCAAAACCTGGTTGACAGTCCGCGCTTGCCCACTAGAATTTGTACTCAGCTTTCACGCCCACCACAATATGTTGTGAATAACCTTGTGGATAAGCAGTGGAGAGCACTTGGAAAAGCTTGCCGAGCCCATTGATTCCGGGGCATTCCAGGTTCAGACCGCACACAGCAAGGAGAGGACATGTTGCAAACCGCCACCGAGCCCAATATTCGCCAAGCCGCCGCAGACGAAGGCGCTGCCCCGGCCGCCGAGAACCCCTACGCCGATTACAAGCTCATCCGGCGCAACGGAGCGGTGGTCAGCTTCGAGCCTTCCAAGATCGCCATCGCCATGACCAAGGCCTTCATCGCGGTGCAGGGCGGGCAGGCCGCGGCCTCGGCGCGCATCCGCGAACTGGTGGAGGCGCTCACCCAGCAGGTGGTTTCCGCCCTCATCCGCCGCCAGCCGGCCGGCGGCACCTTCCACATCGAGGACGTGCAGGACCAGGTCGAACTCTCCCTCATGCGCTCCGGCGAACACGAAGTCGCCCGCGCCTACGTGCTGTACCGCGAAAAGCGCAACGCCGAGCGCGCCGCCGAGAAGGCCGCCAAGAAAGCCGCCGGCGTGCCCGACCAGGTCATCCACGTGCTGGAAGACGGCCAGAAGAAGCCGCTCGACCTCGAGCGCCTGGCCGCCATCATCAACGCTGCCTGCGAAGGCCTGGGCGAGGAAGTCAAAGGCGGGCCCATCCTGCAGACCGTGCTGCGCGACCTCTACGACGGCGTGTCCATGGAAGAAGTGGAAAAGGCCCTCATCCTCGCCGCCCGCGCCGGCATCGAGCAGGACCCCGCCTACACCTTCGTCACCGCGCGTTTGCTGCTCAACTCCATCCGCCACGAAGTGCTGGGCCATGCCGTGTCGCAGGAACAGATGGGCGATGAATACGCCGCCTACTTCAACGCCTACATCAAGAAGGGCATCGAGGCCGAACTGCTGGACGAGCGCCTGGCCCAGTACGACCTCACGCGCCTGGGCCGGGCGCTCGACGCCGACCGCGACCTGAAATTCGGCTACCTAGGCCTGCAGACCCTGTACGACCGCTACTTCCTGCACNNCGCAAGAGCCGCATCGAGCTGCCGCAGGCCTTCTTCATGCGCGTGGCCATGGGCCTCGCCTTGAACGAAGTCGACCGCGAAGCGCGCGCCGTCGAGTTCTACAACGTGCTGTCCAACTTCGACTTCATGTCGTCCACCCCCACGCTGTTCAACTCGGGCACGCGCCACAGCCAGCTCTCGTCCTGCTACCTCACCACCGTGTCAGACGACCTCGACGGCATCTACCAGGCCATCAAGGAAAATGCCATGCTGCAAAAATACGCCGGCGGCCTGGGCAACGACTGGACCCCGATCCGCGCCCTGGGCTCGCGCATCAAGGGCACCAACGGCAAGTCNNCAGGGCGTCGTGCCCTTCCTCAAGGTGGTCAACGACACCGCCGTGGCGGTGAACCAGGGCGGCAAGCGCAAGGGCGCCGTCTGCGCCTACCTGGAAACCTGGCACATGGACGTCGAGGAATTCCTCGAACTGCGCAAGAACACCGGCGACGACCGCCTCCGCACCCACGACATGAACACCGCGAACTGGATTCCGGACCTCTTCATGCAGCGCGTGATGGA
>DCVO01000094.1 GCA_002327405.1 Thiobacillus sp. UBA2186
GCCGCCGTCAGGGTGGTCTTGCCGTGGTCGACGTGACCAATCGTGCCAACGTTCACGTGCGGCTTCGTACGTTCAAATTTTTCCTTAGACATAACGCCCCCGTTCTACTGTCAAGTCAATGAATCGGATCAAAAATAAAACACCAAAAAAAGCGGTGCACCACAAATACACAAATACATTGGTGCGCTGTTTTAAATCGGCACCAAAAAAACCGGTGCACCAAGCTTAATCAACGGCACCAAAAAAACCTGGTGCCCCAGGCTTAATAACGGCACCAAAAAACCTGGTGCCCATGGGCAGGATTGAACTGCNNGTGCTCTGCCACTGAGCTACATGGGCCACGCTCAATCACGCGCAACAAACTTCTGGAGCGGCGAGCGGGAATCGAACCCGCGTCATCAGCTTGGAAGGCTGAGGTTCTACCATTGAACTACCGCCGCCCGAACCTGCCTGCCACTCTCCGGACAAAATCCGGCTCAAAATCTGGTGGTGGGGGAAGGATTCGAACCTTCGAAGNNCCCTTTGACCGCTCGGGAACCCCACCGAACGAAACGCGAGATTATGTTGTTTTCAAGGACTTCTGTCAAACACTAAAGTCAGACATTGAAGAGGAAATTCATCACATCCCCGTCCTTGACCACGTATTCCTTGCCTTCCGAGCGCATCTTGCCGGCCTCCTTGGCGCCCTGTTCCCCCTTGAAGGCAATGAAATCCTCGTAAGAGATGGTCTGGGCGCGAATAAAACCGCGCTCGAAGTCGGTATGGATGACGCCGGCGGCCTGGGGCGCCGTGTCGCCCTTGTGGATGGTCCAGGCGCGCACTTCCTTGACCCCGGCCGTGAAATAGGTCTGCAAACCCAGCAGGTCGTAGGCAGCGCGAATCAGGCGGTTCAGCCCCGGCTCCTCCCAACCCAGTTCCTTGAGGTATTCCACCCGCTCTTCCGGCGACAATTCCTGCAATTCAGCCTCCAGCGCGGCACAAACCGGCACCACCGGGGAGTTTTCCTTGGCCGCATGGGCTTTGAGCGCATCGAGCATGGGGTTGTCGTGAAATCCGTCCTCGCTGACGTTGGCCACATACAGCGTGGGCTTCACCGTCATCAGGCACAGCGGCTTCAGCAGCGCCATGGCGTCCTCGTCGAGGCCTGCTGCGCGCGCCGGACGGCCTTCGTTCAAGGTGGCCACGACCGGTTTCAGCGCAGCCACCATTTTCTGGGCTTCCTTGTCGCCGGCGCGCGCCGTTTTCTCATAGCGCGCCAGCGCCTTTTCCGCGCTCGCCAGGTCAGCCAGCGCCAGCTCGGTGGCGATGGTTTCCACGTCGGACAGCGGGTCGACTTTGCCGGAAACATGGATCACGTTGTCGTTCTGAAAACAGCGCACCACGTGACAGATGGCGTCGGTTTCGCGGATGTTGGCCAGGAACTGGTTGCCCAGCCCCTCGCCCTTGCTTGCCCCTGCCACCAAGCCGGCGATGTCCACGAATTCCACGATCGCGGGCACCACCCGCTCGGGTTTCACGATTTCCGCGAGTTTGGCCATGCGCGGGTCGGGCACTTCGACGATGCCCGTATTGGGCTCGATGGTGCAGAAAGGATAATTTTCCGCCGCGATCCCGGCCTGGGTCAGGGCGTTGAATAGCGTGGACTTGCCGACGTTGGGCAAGCCGACGATGCCGCATTTCAGACTCATTTTTTTGCCACCGTATGTAGTTTCAGTTGCGCTGCGGCGAAATTGCCCGTCGCGAGCTCCGGCCAGACAGCGAGCGCCGCGTCGATCGCAGCCAGCATCTGCTCACGCTCGGCAGGCTGGGGCTTGCCCAGCACGTGTCCGGTCACCGCCTCTTTCGAGCCGGGATGGCCGATGCCGATGCGCAAGCGCCAGTAATTGGACGAACCGAGCTGCGTATGGATGTCCTTCAGGCCGTTTTGCCCGCCGTGGCTTCCGCCCTGCTTGAGTCTCGCCGTACCTGGGGGCAAATCAAGCTCGTCGTGCGCGACCAGGATGGATTCCGGGGAAATCTTGTAGAAGCGCGCCAGCGCCGCGACGGATTTCCCCGACAGGTTCATGAAGGTATCCGGGCATAGCAGCCAGACATCGCCCTGCGAAGAAGCCAGCTTTCCGGCCCGCCCGTGGAACTTGGGCTCGTTGCGCAACGACACGCCCAGCTTGCGCGCGAGCGCTTCCAGCCACCAGAAACCGGCGTTGTGGCGGGTGTCTTCGTATTGCGCGCCCGGGTTGCCCAGGCCGACGATCAGGCGGAGCGGATGCATGGCTCAAATAAAAATGCCCACGCCGCGAAAAAAATCGCGGGTGGGCATGGCGTCAATTGCCGTCTCAGGCCGCCGGCGCTTCAGGCGCAGCGGTTTCCCCCTCGGCAGCAGCGGCGGCGCCTTTGGGCGGGGCGATGCCGACCACGGCGGGATTTTCCGCCTTGAGGTGCGCGACCGGCTCGACGCCCGCAGGCAGCTTGAGGTCATTGATGTGGATGGAATGGCCGCTTTCCAGGTTGGCCAGGTCCACTTCGATGAACTCGGGCAGGTTGCCGGGCAGGCAGGCCACGTCGACCTCGGTCATGACGTGGTTGACCAGGCCGTGCGCCAGTTTCACGCCGGGGGCGATATCTTCGTTGACGAAGTGCAGCGGCACCTTGACGTGGATCCTGTGATCGGCGTCGATGCGCTGAAAGTCCACGTGCAGGATCAGCGGCTTGTAGGCGTGCATCTGCACGTCGCGCAACAGCGCCATTTCGGTCAGATCACCGACTTTCAGGTTCAGCACGGAGGAGTGGAAAGCTTCCTTGCGCAGCGCGTGGTACAGCGCGTTGTGGTCCAGCTGGATGGCCAGCGGTTCCTTGTTGCCACCATACACGATACCCGGCACAAAGCCGGCGTGACGCAGGCGGCGGCTCGCACCCGTGCCCTGCACGTCACGCTTCTGGGCGATAACTTCGATTTGCATTTTCTTGCTCCAATTTACTCCCGCGACCAGGAGCCGAAAGCACTAATTTAACGACAACAGCGCCGCTTTCGGCCGGCGCCATTACCTTCAAACTCACTCGATGAAGAGCGAGCTCACTGAATCCTCGTTGCTGATGCGGCGGATGGTTTCCGCCATCAGCCCGGCAATCGACAGTTGCCGGATCTTGCCGCATGCCCGGGCGTCGTCCCTGAGCGGGATGGTATCGGTGACCACCAGCTCGTCCAGGGCGGAGTCGGTGATGCGCGCAACCGCCTGCCCCGACAGCACCGGGTGGGTGCAGTAGGCCATGACCTTGGCCGCCCCGCCCTCTTTCAGCGCATGCGCGGCTTCACACAGGGTGCCGGCAGTATCGACCATGTCATCCATGATGATGCAACTGCGGCCCTTGATGTCGCCGATGATGTTCATCACCTTGGCTTCGTTCGGCTTGGGGCGGCGCTTGTCGATAATGGCCAGTTCGCATTCCAGTCGCTTGGCGATCGCACGGGCGCGCACCACGCCGCCGACATCGGGAGACACGACGATGAGATCGGGATAATCGTGTTTCCAGATGTCCCCCAGCAGTATCGGGCTGGAGTAGATGTTGTCCACCGGGATGTCGAAAAAGCCCTGTATCTGGTCGGAATGCAGGTCCATGGTCAGCACGCGGTCGACGCCCGCGCTTTGCAGCATGTTGGCCACGACTTTCGCCGTAATGGCCACGCGCGCCGAACGCGTGCGGCGATCCTGCCGCGCATAGCCGTAATACGGGATCGCGGCGGTGATGCGGCCCGCCGAAGCGCGGCGCAGGGCATCGGCCATGACCATGACTTCCATCAGGTTGTCATTGGTCGGATTGCAGGTGGACTGCAGGATGAACACGTCCTTGCCGCGCACGTTTTCCAGGATCTCGACCGCGACCTCGCCGTCGGAGAAGCGCCCCACATTGGCGCGCCCCAGGCGAATGTTCATGTGGCGCGCCACGTCCTCCGCAAGACGCGGATTGGCATTGCCGGTAAACACCATCAGACTGTCGAACGGCACGGCGCACCCCGAAAGCAAAAAAACGAAATAGCCGCAGCAGGTACCCCGCGCGGCTATTCCTGGCGATTAATGGCAGGGGAGGCAGGGATCGAACCTGCGAATGTCGGAATCAAAATCCGATGCCTTACCACTTGGCGACTCCCCTGCAGTCAGTCCGCAAAGCTGTACAGCGGATGCCGATCCAGCCCGCAGGCAACAAAACCCTGCATATCCCGAGGCAGTTCCCTCAATATCGAGCGCGCGCCGGCTTCGTCTTCGACAGCCAGAAAAACGCACGCCCCGGAACCCGTCATGCGCGCATCGCCAAAGCTGCCAAGCCAGTCCAGATAGCGCGCCACCCCAGGATATTTCTCTTCCACCACCGGCTGCAAATCATTGCGACAGGCACCGGAAAGAAAGTCCGCTATTTTGATGGGAGGCGTGTTCCGTGTCAATTCCGGCGCAGCAAAAACTCCTGCCGTCGCCACCGAAACCGGGGGGGTCAGTACCACATACCAGGCCGGCGGCAGGGAAATCGGCACCAGTTTTTCCCCCACCCCCTCGGCAAAGGCCGATTGGCCGAACACGAAAACCGGCACGTCCGCGCCCAGTTGCAGCGCGAGTGCCTGCAGGCGCTGCCTGGGCAAGCCGAGATTCCACAGGCGGTTCAGCGCAAGCAGCACCGTGGCCGCATCGGACGACCCGCCGCCCAACCCGCCGCCCATGGGCAGCCGTTTCTCCAGGCGGATGTCCGCCCCCAGGGGACAGGCCGTCGCTTCTTGCAATAGCCTGGCCGCGCGCACCGTCAAATCCTGTTTTTCGGGAACGCCGGGAATATCCTCCAGCCGCCGGATTAGCCCGTCCTGACGCACGCCCAGCCAGACCGTGTCGCCATAATCGACGAAGCGGAACACGGACTGCAGCAGGTGGTAGCCGTCCGCTCGGCGGCCGGTCACGTGCAGGAACAGGTTGAGCTTGGCGGGAGCGGGGAAAGGCTTCAGTTCGTCCGCCATTCGTCTATCACCAGCCTGATTTCGAGACCTTCCCGCGCCACTTGCATTTTCCTGGGGCGGTTTTCGTGAAATTGCAGATAGTCGATCCTCCAGCCGTCCTGCGCAATCTGTTCCACGCTGCCGTCGGCACTGCGCCTTACTTTGCTCGCGCGCGCCGGATCGGGCCGGGCCTGAATCCAGTAACGCAGCCCGGCCAGCGGCAATCGGAACCCCAGTTCGGACTGCGTCAGCATTTCCACGTTTTCCGCCACAACCGCCGGTTCGCCCGGCCGCGTCAGCGTGACGCCCGCCTCATTGCGGCTTATGCTGGCCATGCCTTGCCCGAGGGGGGAAGACAGCAACACTTCATCGCTTGCCGCATCCGCCCGCCAGTCGAGCTGTCCGGACAGGGATTCTTCTCCGTACTGCACGGATACCCTGCCCTGCAGGGTAAAGACTTGCAATATTTCGATTGCCGGCGGGCCGGCAGGCGGCACACTCGCGCAGCCGTACAAGGCCAGCGGAACCAGCACCAGCAGGCGCTGCGCCCAGCAAGACGCCATCCGCGGAAGCCGCCTCAAGCCGTTTCTCCCCAGACCGAATAAATCGGATCCGACCACTGCATCTGGCCGGCGTACTTGTCGTCCGCCGGCCTGGGCAGGCCGGTGAGGGAAAACGTGTTCAGATTGCCGAAGCGGCCGTCCCTGAGGAAATATTCCAGCACCAGACCCATGCGCTCGAAGGGATGCAGATCCGTCCAGATGCGGATTGTCTTGGGCGGAAACCAGCGATTCGAGAAAGTGACGATGAATTTCCCGCCCCGCTTGAGCACCCGCGCCACTTCGCGGAACACCTCGAACGGCCGCACCAGGTATTCGACGGAAACGGTGCAGACCACCGCGTCGAAATCGGCATCGGGAAAAGGCAGTTTGGGTTCGCGGTTGAGGTCGTGCACCACGCGCTGGCCGAGCGTCTCGTTCGCAGCCAGCTCGCCGGCATTCATGCCCAGGCCCGCGACCGCAGACAATTCCAGGGCCGGATCGAGATGGGAGTTCGTCGCCGCCATGATATCCAGCACGCGCGCGCCTTTGGGTATGAGCCGCGCGTAATGGTGCCTGACCCCTTTCACGTCGCGCGTGCTGCTTTCGGGCACCAGTACGCCCGGTGCGAGTTTCAGGCCGCCCGTTTGCCCCAAGGGCTTGTCCAGCAACAGGGATTCAATCTCCGGCGGCATCCAGTCGCGCCACAGATTGAGATTGAAGGCGGCGTACACGTCGGTATGCGCGGCCTCCGCCGAGCGCCAGGACAGGGCCAGCTCGACATCGGCAAACGCATTGCGCCGCGTACGCTGCAGTCTGGCCGTCCCGGCCGCTGTCTCGGTGTCGCCCGGGACGATAAAAGCGCCATCAGGCCACATGGTCGGTCAGCGCTTGAACTTCTTCAGGATTTCGATCAGGGCCTCGTTTTTCGGGTGGCTTTGCAGCGAGCCCTGCCAGAGGCGGGAGGCTTCCTCGCGGCTGCCCTTCATCCACAGCACCTCACCCAGATGGGCGGCGATTTCCGGGTCCTGGCGCAAGCGCCAGGCACGCTCCAGAAACTCCCGGGCCTTGTCGAGATTCCCCCTGCGGTAATGCAGCCAGCCCATGCTGTCCAGAATGAAGGGGTCCTCGGGCGCCAGCGCGATTGCCTTGTCGAGCAGTTCGCTTGCCTCGACCAGGCGGTCGGTCTTCTCGATCAGGGTATATCCGAGCGCATTGTAGGCATGCGCGTAATCCGGCTTCAGCTTGATGACCTTGCGCAAATCCTCTTCCAGCACATCCAGCCTGTTCAGTTTTTCCGCCGCCATGGCACGGTCATAGAGCAGATCGACATGGTCCGGCCGTTCCTTTACCGCCGCGTCAAGCAGCCCAAAGACGGCCGCGTGATCCTTGGCCTCGCGCAACAGGTCCGCTTCGGCCTGGATGAGCTGGACCTTCTGCACATCGTTGGACGGCTCGATCGCATTGAGTACGGCGCGAGCTTCCTCAAGCTTGCCCTGGCGCACCAGCATCGTCGCCAGGCGTGTGCGCGAACCGACCAGGTACTCGCCATTGGTGATCGACAGGTAGCGGTTTGCGGCCAAATCGTAATCCTTGCGCTCTTCGGCAACCTGTCCCAGGTAGTAGCGCACCACACCGCCGTCTTCCTGGCCAAGTTCCAGCGTGCGGCCCAGGAAGGTTTCCGCATCGTCGAACCTGCCCATCTGCAAAGACAACAGGCCTGCCGCCATGGCGATCTCTGCGCTGTTCGGCAACTCGGTCGCAAGCTGGGCAAACTGCCTGTGCGCATCGTCGAACTGGTTGGCTCCGACCAGCATGCGGGCATAAGTCAGACGCACATCCTGGGCCTGCGGGTGCTTGCCGAGAAAATCCTTCAAAAATTCCAGCGCGTCGGCACGAGAGGACTTCGCTATCAACTGCGTGCGCAGCAGCGCTGCCGGTTCCCAACCGGGCTTCAGATCGTCCGCCTGCTTGAGCGCTTCGGTCGCGTCATCCGCAAACCCGGCCTGCAGCGCAGCATGCGCCAGGGCGTAACGCGCTTCGGCGAGATGCGGATACTTTTGCGCGAGCGCTTTTACGACCTTGTACGCCGCCGCCGTATCGCGAGTCTTGGAAAACAGGGCGGGCAGCTGCATGAAACCGGAATCGAGGTCCGCGCCATTGAGCATTTTTTCCAGATGGGGCGCGGCTTCCTCAATCTGCCCCTGGGAAATCAGCATGACGACCAGGGTTTGCAATGCGCGGCCGGAATCAGGCTCCAGATCGATCCAAAGCCGGCTCAACTCCAGCGCGGCTTCCTGGTCGCGGCTGTAGAGGGCGATTTCCGTAGCCCGCCTCACCACGCGCGGATCGCGGGTCTTGCGCGCAAGGTCGAGATAGCCTTCCTTGGCCAGACTCAGCATGCCGCGCTGGCCGGCAATTTCCGAAACCAGAAACTGGAACAGCAGATCGTCCGTCAGCGGTACGGCAGGCAGGCTGGCTTCGGCATCCGCCTCGGTTGTCTTGGCGTGGCTGTCGGCAGGCGGGGCGGACTCGCGCTTTTCCGGTGCAGCGACAGCCTGCTGTTGGGCGCAGCCGGACATGATCAGTCCGCACATGAGAAGCAATAGGGTCAGGCGGGGCATGGCAATTCCATCGAACTAACTCGTCATTGGAATCATTTTAGCCCCAAGCGTTCCTTCCGCGCCCGAAATAAAGGCATCAACCCAGCGGAGAACAACAGCGCGGCCAGCACCAGCGTGCACACGATAAGGGCGCCCGCAGGCAGATCGAACCAGGCAGACAGGATCAGGCCCGTCCCGTAGCCGAGGCCGCCGAGCACCCACCCGGCCAGAAGCCTCCCCCGGCCGGAAAGACTTCGCGCCGCCAGCGCAGGCACGATCAGGCTGGCGAACACCAGATACACACCGACCACCTGTACCGATGCGGTAATTGCCGCCGCGAAAAGCAGGTAGAACCCGAGCGACGAATGCCTCAATCCTCCGAACCAGGCAAGCAGCACCGCGCCGTTGACCAGCGCCAACAGAGGAAGATCGTCCCAGCCGGTCCACAATATCTGTCCCACCAGCATTTCGCGCAGATGCTCGCCGCCATGAGCTTCGTGCGCCAGCAGCAAGATTGCGACGGATGCCACCAGCACGAAGGAAACACCGATGATGGCTTCCTGCACCTGCGGCCACTTCTTCTCGGTGAAATGCAGCAGCAGCGCCCCGGCGGCTGCCAGCCCGAGCGCGGCGGCCTGGGTTGCCCATGTGTCGTCCCATTCCAGGAAATGCGCCAGGATTACCCCCAGCCCCGCGAACTGGGCAATGGCGATATCGATGAAAATGATGCCGCGTGCGAGCACCCGCATGCCCAGCGGCACATGGCTGGCCAGCACCAGCACGCCGGCCAGCAGCGCCGGGAGCAGGATGCTCCATTCCAGGCCTGCGCTCATTTCAGCGCGCCCAGCAACTGGGCGAGCAGATCGTCATACAGCCCGAACAGGTCGCGCGCTGCTGCGGACGAACCCACGGTATAGGGCAGCTGCACCGCAGGCGCGCCCGTCCGCTCCGCAAGCCAGCGGCTGGCGCGCGGCGACTCGTAGTTGGCGTACAGGATCATTTTCACCGGCCTGTCCTTCACCCGCGCCAGCACCTCGCTCAGATAGGCGACGGAAGGCTCCACGCCGGGCTTGGGCTCCAGCGCGACCTCCGCCCTCAGGCCGAGCCAGTTGGCCAGATAGCTCAGGTTCTTATGGTGCGTTGCGACCGACGCCCCCTTGAGCGGCGCGGCCTCAGCTTGCCAGCGCGCCGTGGCCGCCTGCCAGCGATGCTGGAAATCGCGGTTGCGTTCGGCGTAATGGCCGGCGTTGGCGCCATCGATCCGCGCCAGGCGCGCGGCAAGCGCATCCGCCACCCGCGCGATGTTGCGCGGGTCGAGATGGATATGCGGGTTGCCGGCGGCATGCACGTCGCCCATCGAGCGGTCGACGAACTGCGGTTTGTCGATGAGCGCCACATGCCGGGCCGCTTCGAAATACCCCGGCTTGCCTGCCTGGATCCGGGCATTGCCCGATTCGCGCTGCAAAAGCGGCAGCCAGCCGACTTCCAGTTCCGCGCCTGTGCAGACGAGGAGATCGGCGCTGCGCGCACGCGCGATCAGGCTGGGGCGGGCCTCGATGCGATGCGGATCCTGTTTGGCCGTGGTGGCCGAGGAAACGCGCACCTTGTCGCCGCCGACTTCCTCGACCAGGGCCGCCCACTCAGGCTCGCAGGCCAGCACGCCGAGTTCCGCACGCGCAGGC
Source organism: Thiobacillus sp. UBA2186 (assembly GCA_002327405.1). Lineage (GTDB taxonomy): Bacteria > Pseudomonadota > Gammaproteobacteria > Burkholderiales > Thiobacillaceae > UBA6918. Next base: position 9,797 of record DCVO01000094.1, read on the forward strand.
TGGGCGACCAGCAGCAGACCTGCAAGACCGGTCAGCCATGACATTGCAAATGCTTTCATGCCGGCTCTCCTCAGAACTTGTGGGCGCCATGGGCGCCCAGGCTGTAGATGTATTGCAGGGTCACCTGATTGTCGGTCAAGTCCTGTTCGGCCTTGTCCTGCGCCAGTTGCAGGCGCAGGCGCGAAAACTCGCTGGGGTTGTAATCCACCATCAGGCTGTGCCGGCTGGGCGTGAAACTCGGCTTGGACAGCACGCCCGAAAATTCGGGCCCGAAGTTCACCGAACCGAGATTCAGGCGATCGTAGCGATAGCCGACGCGCCATTCCGGGTGGAATTGGTATATCCCCTGGGCATACCAGCCGGACTGGCGCGCGCGGTAGTCTCCGGCGATACCGCCGGCGCAGGCGCCGCCATCCCCGGCATTGTCCTCGCATTCCAGTTCGCCGTTTTCGCTGCGGCGCAGGTATTCGGCCTGGAACTTGAAGTTCCGGTACTTGGGATTGCCGTCCGGCGCCCATTTCCAGACGAAATCGGCGATCCAGTACCGGCTTTTGCCGCTGAAGAGGGTCTCGGCTTCGACATCGTCATCGTCGTCCCAGTGTCCCTCCCGCCCGTCCGCGCGCGCGCGCAGGTAGGACAAACCGGCGCGCCAGGAATGGCTGTCGCCGAGGTCGTCGCCGACGTGGGTAAAAAGTGCGTAGCTGCCCAAATCATTTCTGCCGCTCCAGTCATTGCCCTGGCCGGCCTCCGCGCCGAACTCCAGGAAAACCGGGGTCGGCGCCACCCATTTCACCTGCAGGCCGTCTTGCCCGTAGTGTTCGCCCAGCATGGCGGCATAGGCCAGGTTCTGGTTGGCGAAATCCCAGGCATGCGGATGAAGCTCGTTGGTGTAGCCGATGCCCGACAGGAAACGCCCGCCCTTCACGGTGAAGCCGTTGCCCAGCGCCATCGTCTGCACCCAGGCTTCCTCGGTTTCGACCTCGCCGTCCGCAATGGCGAAATTGGCATAGCCGCGGAAATAGGGGTCGATGGATGCGCCCAGCACCAGTTCGGTATGGTCGAGCGAAAAGCCCTTTTCGCTGCCGTGCGCGTGGCCGGCCGGCAGGAAGCCGGTGATGTGGCCGTCACCCTCGGCGTGGTGGTAGCGTCCTTGCAGGATCAGTGAAACTTCGGGATTCAGCGCGCTCACAGCAGGTGCGGCGGCAGTCGGCGCGGAGGCTGACTCTATGGCCTTGTCTTCGGCAGCGGTGGCTTTTGTCTCGGCCGCCTTCACGCGGCTTTCCAGCTCGGCGATGCGGGCCTCATAGGCGGTTTTCATCTGCCGGATTTCCTCTTTCATCGCAGCCCATTCGGCATCCGAGACGGCATATGCGGGAGAAGCAAACAGCGTAGCAATGGCAGACGCCGTCAAAGTGCGTTTGAACATGTTTTTTTCCTTGAACAGAACAATGCAAAGTACCGGCCCGAGATGCGGGGCCGGCACGATTCAGTCGGTCATTCAGGAAAAAACGGGAGGCGCGCGTGCGCGATGATGGTGGATGCTGCGGGAAACAGGCAGCGATGTGACGGAGTCGGGCGTTCCGTGTCGGGCGGAGCAGGCGGGCAAAGCAGGCGCATCGGGCAGGGGCGCGCCGCCAGCAAGTTGCGCATAGCCCGCGCAAAGCTCGCAGGGTGCGTCCGAGGGCAGGCTCTGGTCGCCGCCGTGCTGTTCAAGCACGACATGGCTGGCGGCATGCGCAGCCCATCCGGCCTGCGCGAACAGGAAGGCGAAAACCAGCAAAAATGCGTGCAGGACGCGGCTCATGCGATCATTTTACACATGCCGACCAAAACACGCCCTTGCTGACACCCCATGCCCGAATTGCCCGAAGTCGAAACCACCCGCCGCGGCCTCGAGCCGCGCCTGCAGGGGAAGATTCTCGAAGCCGTCAAAATCCGCGACCGGCGCCTGCGCTGGCCGGTGCCCCCCGACATCAGCGAAAGGCTCGCCGGCAAGCGCCTGCTCTCGATCAGGCGGCGCGGCAAATATCTGCTGTTCGATTTCGGCGGGCTCTGGCAGATCGTGCATCTGGGCATGTCCGGCAGCCTGCGCTTCGTCGGCAAACAGGAGCCGCCGACGGTGCACGACCATGTGGACTGGCAGTTCAAGGGCGGCGAGACCCTTCGCCTGCGCGACCCGCGCCGCTTCGGCGCGGTGCTGCTGACAGCGGACCCGGCGAGCCACCCCCTGCTCGCCCACCTGGGCCCCGAGCCGCTGACCGGCGATTTCACTGCCGAATACCTCTGCGCCGCCTGCCGGGGCCGCAAGACCTCGATCAAAAACCTGATCATGGACAGCCGGGTCGTGGTCGGCGTGGGCAACATTTATGCCTCCGAGTCCCTGTTTCGCGCCGGCATCCGGCCCGGCCGCGCTGCCGGCCGCCTGACCCGAGCCGAATGCGGCAGGCTTGCCGCCGCCATCAAGGCCACGCTGCAAAACGCGGTCAAGGCGGGCGGCAGTTCGCTGCGCGATTACGTCACCGCCGACGGCGAACTGGGCTACTTCCAGTTGCACACCAAGGTCTACGACCGCGCCGGCCTGCCCTGCAAGGTCTGCGGCACCCCCATCAAGAAGCTGGCAACCGGCCAGCGCTCCACCTTTTATTGCCCGGTCTGCCAGAAATAGGCTGCCATCGATCAACCGACCAACGGCGCTCAAGATGTCATGCGGCTGTCCGTTACCGTTTCGTTAAGGTGAAATAGGCTCCAGAGCAAAAACATGTCCGCCACCCTGGTTTCCGAATTCGAGCATTACAGCAACTGGCGCAACGAGGTTTCCGACCGCATCGTGGCCCTGCGCGACTGGCTTTCCGCGCAGGAACTGAACGACGCCGAAACCGACCTCAAGCTCAAACATCTGCTCGAACGCCTGGAAGAGGATCGCCTCAACGTGGCCTTCGTGGCCGAGTTCTCGCGCGGAAAATCCGAACTCATCAACGCGATTTTCTTCTCCGACTATCGCCAGCGCGTGCTGCCCTCCTCCGCAGGCCGCACGACCATGTGTCCCACCGAGCTTTTCTTCGAGGCCGGCAGCCCGCCGTCGATCAAGCTGCTGCCCATCCAGACCAAGTCGCGCGAGGGCACGGTTTCCGATTTCAAACGACACCCGGACGAGTGGACGGAACTGCCGTTGGACGTAAGCTCGGCCGACCAGATGCGGGAAACCCTCACCAGGCTTTCTGACACGCTGCAGGTCTCCGGAGACATCGCCGCCGACTATGGCCTGATCAATCCAGACGACGAGGAAACCGCACGCGTGCTGGCGCGCGACGGCTCGGTGGAGATTCCGCGCTGGCGCCATGCCTTGATCAACTTCCCGCATCCGCTGCTGGAAAAGGGTCTGGTCATCCTCGACACGCCGGGGCTGAATGCCATCGGCACCGAGCCGGAGCTGACGCTCAACCTGCTACCCAGCGCGCACGCGGTGCTGTTCATCCTGGCGGCCGACACCGGCGTCACCAAGAGTGACATCGAAATCTGGCGCAAGCATCTCGCCCCGCTGCAAGGTGCGAGCCGCGGCAGGCTGGCGGTGCTGAACAAGATCGATGGCCTGTGGGACGACCTCAAGAGCACGGATCAGGTCAATGCCGAAATCGCCAAACAGGTGCGCGCCAGTGCGGCCCAGCTGGAACTGCCCGAATCCCAGGTCTACCCGGTTTCGGCGCAGAAGGCACTGGTCGCCAAGGTGCAGCACAACCCGACATTGCTGGAAAAAAGCCGTCTGCCCGAGCTGGAGACCGCGCTCACCGCCGAACTCATCCCCTGCAAGCAGGATCTCGTGCGCCAGTCGACCCGCGGCGCCATCGAGGACGTCGTGGTCAAGACCACCGAGTTGCTGGAAGCGCGGCTGGCCAATATCCAGGACCAGATCGAGGAGCTTGAAAACCTGCGGGGGAAAAACCGCGATGTGGTCGTCCAGATCATGGACAAGATCAACCAGGAAACCCGGCAGTTCGACAAGGGCATCAGCCAGTTCAAGGCCCTGCGCACGATCTTCTCCCACCACGCCGGCAAGCTGCGCAAGCACCTCGGCATGCAACGCCTGCATGCCGAGGTGAAGAAAACCCGCAGCGACATGGACAACAGCCGCTTCAGCCGCGAGATGCGCGACGCCATGCTGGCTTTCTTCTCGGCGATGAAGGGCAATCTTTCCAAGGCCGGGCACCAGGTGGACGAAATCCAGACCATGATGGCCGCCATGTACCACAAGTTCAGCAATGAGCACGGGCTGGCGGCGGTCAACCCCCCGGGCCACAACCTGGTCCGCTTCCACAAGGAAATCGAGCGGCTCGAGCGCATTTTCAACGAACGCTTCAACACCGTCCTGCAGATGCTGACCCAGGGCCAGCAGAGCCTGACCGCCAAGTTTTTCGAGACCCTGGCCAGCCGCGTGGTGCATGTCTATGAAATCGCCAACCGCGAAACCGAGGCCTGGCTCAAGGCCCTGATCGCGCCCATGGAAACCCAGGTACGCGAGCATCAGCTCCAGCTGAAACGCAGGCTGGAGAGCGTGCAACGCATCCACGATGCGACCGAGACGCTGGACGAACGCATCAAGGAACTGGCCGCCAACGCAGACGCCACCTCGCAGCAGATAGAGCATCTGGCAAACCTGAACGGCCTGGTCAACGAGAGCCTTGCCGACAGCAGCAAGAGCGCGGCGAGCATCGAGAAATCCGCCTGATTCGCCAACCCCGGACGACGAAAAAGCCCGGCACTGCCGGGCTTTTTCGTGGACTCGATGAGGGGCGGATCAGGCCGCCTTGCCGGTCAGCCGCAGGTATTTTTCCATCAGCTCCTCTTCCGTTTCCACGTAATCCGGGTTGAGTGGAATACAGTCGACCGGGCACACTTCCTGGCACTGCGGGGTATCGAAATGGCCCACGCACTGGGTGCACTTGTTGGGATCAATCACGTAAATCTCGTCGCCCTGGGAAATCGCCTCGTTCGGGCATTCCGGCAGGCAGACGTCGCAATTGATGCATTCATCGGTAATCATCAGGGCCATGGTTGATATTCCGTCATGGGTAATATTAGCCAGCGCTTATTTTCGCATTTAATCGCTGCATTACCAAGGGGTGTACGAAAGCGCTGACATCGCCGCCCAAACGGGCGATCTCGCGCACCATGCTGGAAGAAATGAACATGTACTGGTCGGAAGGCGTCATGAAGATGGTTTCGATGTCCGGTTTCAGATTGCGGTTCATGCCTGCGAGCTGGAACTCGTACTCGAAATCGGATACGGCGCGCAGGCCGCGCAGCACGATATGCGCTTCATGCCTGGCGGCGAAATCGATCAACAGGCTGGAAAAGCCCTCGACCCGCACGCCCGGAATGTCGGCCAGCACCTCGCGGGCAATCTCGACCCGTTCGTCCAGGGTGAAAAACGGCGTCTTGTTGCGGTTTTCCGCGATGGCGACCACGATCTCGTCGAACAGGCGCGAGGCGCGGCGGATGAGGTCCTCGTGCCCGCGGGTGATGGGGTCGAAGGTGCCGGGGTAGATGGCTTTCAGCAAGTCGTTCTCCGAATCAAAGCAAAGCGGGACTGCCCAGCCCGTCCCTCACGGTGAATGATAAATCCTTCGGGCGCCGAGATTTTGTCTGCCTGCTCGAGATAGATCCAGCCCTCCGGCTCGACCAGGCCGGCAGCGAGCGCCAGGGCCCGTTCCGCCAACCCGCTGGCAAAGGGCGGATCGAGAAAAATGACGTCGAAGCGTTCTGCCGTCGACTGCATCCAGGCCAGCGCTTCCGCCTGCCGGATTTCCACGCGATCCGCCTTGAGCAGCTGGCGGTTCTGCTTGAGTGCGTCGCAAGCCTGGCGCGAAGACTCCAGCATGACCACGCGCGCGGCATGGCGCGAGGCTGCCTCGAAACCCAGCGCGCCGCTGCCGGCAAAGGCGTCCAGACAGGCCATGCCGGTCAGTTCCTGCCCCAGCCAGTTGAACAGGGTCTCGCGCACGCGGTCCGGGGTCGGCCGCAGGCCGGGCAAATCCGGGAAATGCAGGAGCCGGCGCCGATGCTCGCCGCCGATGATGCGCACCTGCCCTGCAGGGCGCGCAGATTTAGCCGGCATTCCCGCCCACGATCACGACCGACATGTTCTCCGGGTTGACGCGGCGCTTGAAGGCATCGCGAATCTGCTCCAGCGTCACGCCCTCCACGTTTTTGCCCCAGTCATCCAGGTAAGTGAGCGGCAGCCGGTAAAAACCGATGGCGCGCAGATAGCCGAGAATTTTCTGGTTGCTGTCGATGCGCAGCGGGAATCCGCCGACCAGGTTGTTTTTCGCCTGGGTGAGTTCGGCTTCGGTGGGGCCTTCTGCGACGAACCTGGCCACCGTCTCGCGCGCCACTTTCAGCGCGTCATTCGCCTGGGCGTTCTTGGTTTGCAGGCCGATCAAAAAAGGGCCGGGCTGCGCCATGGGAATGAAGTAGCTGTAGGCGGAATAGGCGTAGCCGCGCTTCTGCCTGACCTCCTCCAGAATGCGCGAATCGAAGCCGCCGCCGCCAAGCACATGATTGCCGACATAGAGCGGAAAGTAATCCGCATCGCTGCGCGCAATCGCAACCTGCCCCATCAGGACATGGCTCTGTGCGGAGGGGTGGGTAATGCGCTTTTCCACCGGCGGCATGGCGGCGGACCCGGTTGCGGTTTCTGCAGAACTGCCTTGCGGCAGGCCGACAGCGATACGCAATGCCAATTGCTCGGCGTCGGCGCGGCTCATGTCGCCGATGATGGAAATCACCGCATCCCCCGCGCGATAGCGCGCCCTGTACCAGGCCAGCAGGTCGTTGCGCTTGATCCGTCCCAGGGTTTTGGCCGTTCCCGAGGGCGGGAGGCCGTAGCCCTGGTTGCCGTACAGCGCCTGATAAAATGCTTTTTGCGCAATCTCGCCGGGGCGCGACTCTTCATCGCGAAGCGCGGCGAGCACGCGCGCCCGCTCGCGCCGCATGACCGACTCGGGAAACTCCGGCTTGTGCAGAACCGTCAACATCAAGGCCAGCGCGATATCGCGCTCGCGCGCGCTGGAAAGCGTGCGCAGCGAAACCCCGGCGCGATCCTGCTCGAAAATCCCCCCCAGCGTCGCGCCCACATCGGCAAAACGCTTGGCAATGGCAATGTCGCTCAAGCCGCCTGCCCCCTGGTCGAGCATGGCATGGGTCAATGCCGCCACCCCGTTCTTCTCCGCCCGTTCAAGCCTGCTGCCGGCAGGGAAATCGACGGCGACATCCAGCATGGGGATGTCGTGGTTTTCGACAAAATAGACGCGCGCACCCTGCGGTGTCGTCCAGTGCTGGATATCGACGCTTGCCCATGCAGGCAGCGTCATCAGGCAGGCAAACAGAGAGGACAGGAATTGCTTAGCGCGCATGATCGATCTCCATGGCGGGTTTGCGCGGGGCGCCGACTATCGGTTGAGGGTCGAGCACGGCGACCGACAGCTTGTCGTCGGTCAGCAGCTTCGCGGCCGCTTTGACTTGGTCTGCCGTCACCGCCTTGAGCATGTCCACGCGTTTTTCCAGCAGGTCGAGCGGCAGGCCCAGCGTGGCCAGCTCGCCCAACTGCATGGCCTGATAGAACACGGAATCGCGCTGATAGACGTCGCCGGCGATGGCCTGCGCCTTGACGCGATTGAGCTCTTCCTCGCTCACGCCATCCTTCTGGATGCGGCGGATTTCCAGCCTGATCGCTTTTTCCAGTTCGGAGACACTCTTGCCCTCGCTGGGGACGCCTTCCAGGTAAAACATGCCCGGCCCGCGGTTGATGCCATCGTAGCCCGCCGCAACATCAGCGGCGATCCGCTGCTCCTTGACCAGATGCTTGGTGAGCCGCGCCGAACCGTTGCCGCTCAGCACGCTCACCAGAACCTGCAGCGCCCAGGGCGTCGTGTCTTTCTCCACATCGCTCAGGCGCGGCGCGTGATAGCCCATCAACAGATAGGGCTGCTTGGCCGGCGCTTTCACGGTAATGCGCTTCTCGCCCCGCTGCGGCGGTTCCTCCTGGGGCTTGCGCAACGACAAGGGCTTGCCTGCCAGCGGGCCGAATTCCTTTTTCGCCAGCGCGATGACCTGCTGCGGGTTCACGTCGCCCGCCACTACCAGGGTGGCGTTGCCGGGCGCATACCAGCGGCCGTACCAGTCGCGCGCATCCTGCGGCACCATGTTCTGCAGATCATCCATCCAGCCGATGATGGGGCGACGGTAGGGATGGGCCTGGTAGGCAACGCTCATCAACTGTTCGTAGACAACGGCTTGCGGATCGTCTTCCGTGCGCAAGCGCCGCTCCTCCATCACCACCTGAATCTCCTTGGCGAAGGATTCATCCTTCAATTGCAGATTGGCCATGCGGTCCGCCTCCAGCTCGAACGCGATGGGCAGGCGGTCTTTCTGCAACTGCTGGAAATACACGGTGGCGTCGCGGTTGGTAAAGGCATTCTCGCGCCCGCCGGCAGCGGCGATGCGCTTGGAGAACTGGCCTTCCGGCACTTTCTCGGTGCCCTTGAACATCATGTGCTCGAGCACGTGCGCGACGCCGGTGGCGCCGTTGTGCTCGTCCATGCTGCCCGCCTTGTACCAGAGCTGCGAGACGGCGACCGGTGCGCGGTGGTCTTCCTTGACGATGACGCGCAGGCCATTGTCCAGGCTGACGTCGGTCACGCCCGCCCCGGCGGGCGAGGCAATGAAAATCAATAACAGTGCTGTCTTGAGGTGCATGGGTATCCGAACCGTAAAAAAGGAATGTTGATGGGTGAATGATAAAATAGCGCCAACGTTTTCCTGACCATAATTTTTGTGTTCGGTTTCTTTAAAGCCCCCTCTCCCGCCGACAAGCCCGCAGAACCGGAAAAAACCGCTTCCCGTCCGGGCTGGGCGCAGCGGCTGAAGGCCGGCCTCGCCAAAACACGCGAGAAGTTCGGCGGCCAGATCGCCGGGCTGTTCGGCGCCGGGCGCAAGATCGACGAGGCGCTGTACGAAGATCTCGAGGCCATCCTGCTTACGGCCGACGTCGGCGTGGACGCAACCGAGGCACTGCTCGAGCGCCTGCGCAAGCAGGTTGCCCGTGAACAGCTCTCCGATGCCTCCGCCCTCAGATCGGCCTTGGCCGACGCGTTGACCGACCTGCTCGCGCCGCTGGAAAAGCCGCTCGACACCTCCGGCGCCAAGCCTTTCATCATCATGCTCGCGGGCGTCAACGGCGCAGGCAAAACCACCAGCATCGGCAAACTCGCCAAGCTCTACCAGGGTGAGGGCAAATCGGTGCTGCTGGGGGCAGGCGACACTTTCCGCGCCGCCGCGCGCGAGCAGCTCCAGGTCTGGGGCGAGCGCAACAACGTCGCCGTAGTGAGCCAGGAAAAGGGCGACTCCGCCTCGGTGATTTTCGATGCGGTCAATGCCGCGCGCGCACGCGGCATCGACATCGTGCTGGCCGATACCGCCGGGCGGCTGCCGACCCAGTTGCACCTCATGGAGGAAATCAAGAAGGTCAAGCGCGTGATCCAGAAGCTGGATGCCACTGCGCCGCACGAAGTGCTGCTGGTGCTGGACGGCAACACCGGCCAGAACATGATCAACCAGGTCAAGGCCTTCGACGATGCGCTGGGTGTTACAGGTCTCATCGTGACCAAGCTCGACGGCACCGCCAAGGGCGGCGCGCTGGCGGCCATCGCCGCCGCGCGTCCCATCCCCGTGCGCTACATCGGCGTGGGCGAAGGTCTGGACGACCTCAAGCCTTTCGTCGCGCGCGAATACGTGGAAGCCCTCATAGGAGACGGCCAGGGATGATCCAGTTCTCCCAGGTCACCAAACGCTACCCGGGCGGGCACACCGCGCTGGAAAGCATCACGCTGGGAATCGAAAAAGGCGAACTGGTCTTTCTCACCGGCCACTCGGGCGCCGGCAAATCCACCCTGCTCAAGCTCATTGCCGCCATCGAGCGCCCGACCAGCGGGGCGGTCACCGTCAACGGCCAGAACATCGGGCGCCTGTCGCGCCATACCGTCCCTTTCCTGCGGCGCAATATCGGCTTGATCTTCCAGGACCACAAGCTGCTGTTCGACCGCAACGTCATCGAGAATACGCTGCTGCCGCTCTCCATTGCCGGCTTCGACCGCCGCGAAGCGCTGAAGCGCGCCCGCGCCGCCCTGGACAAGGTCGGCCTGCTCAACCGGGAACGCGCCCTGCCGGTGGCCTTGTCCGGCGGCGAACAGCAGCGGCTTTGCATCGCGCGGGCAGTGGTTTCGCGGCCCGCACTGGTACTGGCGGACGAACCCACGGGCAATCTCGATGCCGGTTATGCCATCGACATCCTGAGCATGTTCAAGGATTTTCACCGGGTCGGCACCACGCTCGTCATTTCCACGCACGACGAGCGGGCGATCCAGGCCATGGGCGGACGCGTCGTTCAACTCGACCATGGCAGGCTGGCGGCAGCGGCATGAGCAACTGGCTGGCACATCACTTCTCCTCGCTCGTCGATGCCTTGCGCCGCTTTCTGCGCACGCCTTTTGCCGCAGGATTCACCGCACTGGCCGTCGGCGTCGCCATTACCCTGCCGGTCGGCATGTATCTCGCGGTGATCAATCTCAATCACCTGGCCGGCGACCTGCCCGCGCAGCCGGAAATCAGCCTTTTCCTTGCCGACAACGCCAGCCAGGGCGAGCGTGCTGCCATCAGGCAAAAGCTCGAAGCCCATCCTTCCATCGACCGGCGCCGCTTCGTTTCGCGCGATGACGCCCTGGAGCGCCTCAACGCCCAGGGGTTGGCCGACCTCACAGCCGGCCTGGACAGGAACCCCTTGCCGGATGCCTGGGTGCTGACGCCCAAGCTGTCCAGCCCACGGGAAATGGAGGCTCTGCGCAAGGAACTGTCCGCCCTGCCGGGCGTGGAGAGCGTGCAAGCCGATAGTGTCTGGGCCGAACGCCTGCAAGCCCTGCTGGGTATCGGCCGTCAGATCGTGCTGCTGTTGACCACCCTGTTCGGGCTGGCCCTGATCGCCATCGCCAGCAACGCAATCCGTGCGCAAATTTTGGCGCGGCGCGAGGAAATCGAAGTCAGCCGGCTGATCGGGGCCACTGACCGCTACATCCGCCGTCCCTTCCTCTACTACGGCGCGCTGCAGGGCGCGACCGGCGCACTGGCCGCGCTGGGCATCCTGGCCCTGCTCGGTCTGGCACTGGATGCGCCCGTCAGCCAGCTCGCCACCCTGTATGGTTCGCCATTCCGGCTCGTTCCACTGGGTATCGTGGAAGTCGGCATGGTGCTCGGCGTCGCCACGTTGTTCAGCTGGCTGGGCGCCTGGGTTGCCGTCACCCGCACCTTGCGCAAATTCGACTAAGCGGCTGAGCAGACAGCCTAGCAGCCTGTCGGACTTGAGGCTGATCTACTGCGCCGGTGGGAAGAGCGGTCCATTTTTGGCTTGCGCCGAAACTCGCAAACTCGTTTTGGCCTGCGCCGAAACTCGCAAACTCGTTTTCCCCGATTTCTCGTTGCATAGGCCCGCTATGCGCCTCGAAATCGTGAAAAACTGTCCTCGCTCTCCCACCCGGCTCGCTACGGTCGCTCAAGTCCGACATGCTGCTAGTCGAATGGCCGGTTCCTGGCGTTGCCGGCCC
>DCVO01000112.1 GCA_002327405.1 Thiobacillus sp. UBA2186
GGCGGCCTGGTCCGGGCCCATGATGGCCGCGCGGCCGGTCGGCCAGGCGAACATCGCGGTCGGGTTGAACGGGCGGCCGCACATCGCCAGGTAGCCGGCGCCGTAAGAGGCGCCCATGATGATGGTGTACTTGGGCACATTGGCCGAGGCCATGGCGGTGATCATCTTGGCCCCGGCCTTGGCGATGCCGGCCTGCTCGGCGGCGCGCCCGACCATGAAGCCGGTCACGTCGGCCATGAACAGCAGCGGGATGTCGCGCTGGCAGCACAGGTCGATGAAATGCGCCGCCTTCATGGCGCTCTCGGGAAACAGCACGCCCTGGTTGGCCAGGATGCCGATCTCGTGGCCGTGGATGCGGGCAAAGCCGGTCAGCAGGGTGTCGCCGTACATCGGCTTGAATTCCTGGAAGCGGCTGTCGTCGACAAAGCGCGCCAGAATTTCGCGCGTGTCGGTCGGAATCTTGGTGTCGCGGCTGATGATGCCGTAAATCTCGCGCGGGTCAAAGCGCGGCGGCAGCGAAGGCTGGCGCGTCCAGCGCGGCTTGGGCTGCTCGCCCAGGTCGCGCACGATCTCGCGCGCGATGGCCAACGCGTGGCGGTCGTCTTCGGCGATGTGGTCGGTCACGCCACTGACGCTGCAATGCATCTTGGCGCCGCCCAGCGACTCGCCGTCCACCGTCTCGCCGGTGGCGGCAAAGGTCAGCTCGGGGCCGCCGAGGTACATATAGCCCTGCTCCTTGACGATCACCACCTCGTCACACAGTGCCGGAATGTAGGCGCCACCGGCCGTGCAGGGGCCCAGCACCACGGCAATCTGCTGAATGCCTTCGGCCGACATGCGAACCTGGTTGTTGAAAATGCTGCCGAACTGGCCCACGTCGGGGAAGATGTTGGCCATCTCCGGCAAAAAAGCGCCGCCGCTGTCCACCAGCGTGATGCAGGGCAAGCGGTGTGCCCAGGCAATCTGCTGCGCCCGCACATGCTTCTTGCAGGTCATGCCGTAGTAGGTGCCGCCCTTCACGGTGGCATCGTTGGCGATGATCATGCACGGGCGGCCCTGCACCAGGCCGATGCCGGTGATGATGCTGGCGCCCGGCGGCACGCCCTCGTACATGTCTTCACCCGCCAGCATGCCGATCTCCAGGAAAGGCGAGCCCGGATCGAGCAAGACTTCAACACGATGGCGCGGCAAAATCTTGTTGCGCGCCAGGTGCTTTTCCCGCGCTTTCGGGGGGCCACCGGCCAGCGCCAGTTGGCGGCGCGCCTGCAAGTCCGCGATCACGGCCTCGTAGGCTTGGCGGTTGAGTCGAAACTCGTCGTCGGAAGTCGACACACGTGAAGAAAGAATGGTCATAGTCGCTCTTGCGTCGGTTCGTAAAAGTATCAGGGCTTGAACACGGGGGTGCGGCGGGCTTCGAACGCCGCCAGACCTTCGCTGACGTCGTCGTCCATCAGGGCGGCACTGGCCAGGTCTTCTTCCAGCTGGAGGCCGACCTCCAATGAGCCCTCCATGCCCTGGCGCGCCAGGCGCTTCATGGTCGCCATGCCGATGCGGCTGCGCGTGGCGATCTTGGTGCAGTACGCCAGCGCCTCTTCGTGCAGCTTGTCGGGCTCGACCACGTAATTGACCAAGCCCCACTGTTCGGCGGTGGCGGCATCAATCCAGCGCGCCGAGAAAAACATGTCCAGGCCGCGGCGCAGGCCGACGATGCGCGCAAAGCGCTGGCTGCCGCCCCAGCCGGGAATCAGGCCGAACTGGGCATGCTGGTCGCCAATGCGCGCATCCCGGGCGGCAAAGATGACGTCGCAGGCCAGCATCAACTCACTGCCCCCGGCCAGCGCCAGGCCCTGGCAGGCCGCCACCACCGGCAAGTCACTGCGCTCCAGGCGCTTGAGCACGCTGTGACCATAGCCGATGAAATGCTTGAGCTTGGCCGGGTCGCTGCGCAGCGCCTTGACCTCGTCGAGGTCGGCGCCAGTGCAGAAATGCTTGCCCTGCGAGCGGATCAGGATGGCGCGCACACCGGAGCCGGCCTGTTCGAACTCGTTGATGGCAGCCTCGATGCCCGCATGCACGGACAAGGACAGACAATTGAACTTTTCGGGGCGTGCCAGCTCGATGATGCCGACCGCGCCGACGCGGCTGACCGCCACAGGGGAAGCTTGACTCATCGTCTACCTTTATTTGGCGTACTGCACGGCCATGCGTCCGACGCGCTCGCGCGCGACGATCAGCTTCATGATCTGCGCCGTGCCGTCGCCAATCTCCAGGCCCATCACGTCGCGCAGGCGCTGCTGGTGCGGCAGGTCCATCGACCAGCCGTAGTGACCAAACGTGAGCAGGCACTGGTGGATCGTGTCAAACGCCGTTTTGGGACCCATCCACTTGACCATGGCGGCTTCCGCGGTGTGCGGCTGGCCGGCATCGCGCAGGGCCAGACCGTGGTAGCAGAGCTGGCGGCAGGCCGAAATCAGGGTCTCGAACTCGACGATCGGAAAGCTCACGCCCTGGTACTGCGCCAGCGGCGCGCCGAAGGTGTGACGCTCCTTCACGTACTCCCAGGTTTCGTCGATCGAAGCCTGGGCGGCGGCCACGCACTGCAGCGCGATCAGGATGCGGCTGAAGTCGAAACCCTGCATCACCTGCGTGAAGCCCTTGCCCTCCGCGCCCAGCCGGTTGGCCACCGGCACCCGCACGTCGTCAAAAAACAGCGAGCCACGGCCGACGATCTTGCTGCCAAGGTCGTTGAAACGGGTGCGCGACACGCCGGGCTGGTTCAGGTCCACCAGCAGCGCGGTGATGCCACGCGCGCCATCTTCGGGCTTGCCGGTGCGCGCGAACAGCACGACAGCGTCGGCCTGGTCGGCAAAGGTAATCGAAGTTTTCTCGCCCGAGACAATGTACTCGTCACCCTCGCGGCGCGCCTTGAGCTGCAGGTTGGCGGCGTCCGAGCCACCGCGCGGCTCGGTCAGACCCAGGGCGACGATGGCCTCGCCTGCCACGATCCGGCTGTTCCAGGTGCGCGCCAGCTCGGGGGATGCATTGCCATGAATGATGGCGCCCATCAGCGAGCTGAGCAGTTGCATGTAGCTGACATTGAAGTCGGCGTAGGCGATTTCCTCGGTGATGATGCCGGCCGTGACGCCGCTCATGCCCAGACCGCCGTATTCCTCGGGCAAGTCGACACCGATCAAGCCGAGCGAACCCATTTCCTTGAACAAGGCCCGGTCAATGCCCGGCTCCGACTCGCGCTTCTGATAATCTGGCCGGAGTTTTTCCCGGGCAAAACGGCGTGCCACGTCACGCAGCGCAATTTGGTCGTCATCGAAAATCATGGGTAGTAGCTCCTGGTTGACTGTTGCCGAAATCGTCGCCTGCAACACACCGCCAATCCGAACGAAGAATTTGAGGTGATCGCCATTTGCATGGCTGGTCGACACCCCTATAATAACCCATCGAACAGGTGTTAGTTAGATTTTTCAGGAGACTTTCTCAATGTCAACCGAAGCCACAGTTTTCTTTCCGACGCTGCTGTCCCCCCTCAAGGTCGGCGCACACGTCCTTCGCAACCGGGCACTGATGGGCTCGATGCACACCCGCCTGGAGTCACTGGACCGGCCCTTCGAGCGGCTAGCCCTGTTCTATGCCGAGCGCGCGCGCGGCGGCGCCGGCCTGATCGTCACCGGCGGCTACGCGCCCTGCGAGGGTGGCCTGCTGGATGAAACCGGCCCCCTGCTCGTCACGCCCGAGCAGGCCGATGAACTCAAGCCCGTCACGCAGGCGGTGCATGCCGAAGGCGGCAAGATCATTCTGCAAGTCCTGCACACCGGACGCTACGGCAAGGTGGCACGACCGGTGGGTGCCTCCGACATCCCCTCGCCCATCAACCCGCGCGCGCCGCGCGCCCTGGGCACGGCCGAGGTCTGGCAAACGGTGGACGACTATGTGCGTTGCGCCGAACTTGCACAACGCGCCGGCTTCGATGGCGTCGAGATCATGGGCTCGGAGGGCTACCTGCTCAACCAGTTCACCGTCACGCGCACCAACAATCGCAGCGACGAATTCGGCGGCAGCGTCGAAAACCGCCACCGCCTGCCGGTGGAGATCGTGCGGCGCACGCGCGAACGCCTGGGCCCAGAATTCTTGATCATGTACCGGGTGTCGGCGCTCGATCTGGTCGAGGGCGGTGCCCCGGCCGCTGAAATCATCCAACTCGCGCAGGCGGTGCAGGCCGCCGGCGCCG
>DCVO01000004.1 GCA_002327405.1 Thiobacillus sp. UBA2186
TGATGAACTTCATGGACCTGCTGCCCATCGACTGGTTGCCCGGGCTTGCCACCCTGTTGGGTGTACCCTACCTGAAAGTGGTGCCGTCCACCGACCCCAATGTCACTTTTGGTTTGTCACTGTCCATCTTCTTCCTGGTCCTTTTCTACAGCGTGAAGATGAAGGGCCCCGGCGGCTTCTTTGCCGAACTGGCTTTCCAGCCCTTCCCCAGGTTCCTGTTCCCGGTCAACCTCCTGTTGGAGGGCGTGGGCCTGATCGCCAAGCCGGTTTCGCTGGCACTGCGTCTGTTCGGCAACATGTACGCCGGCGAAATGATCTTCATCCTGATTGCGCTGATGTTCAGCGGCGGTGTGCTGCTGGGTGTGTTCGGCGGTGTGCTGCAATGGGCATGGGCCGTGTTCCATATCCTGATCATCACCCTGCAGGCGTTCATCTTCATGACGCTGACCATCGTGTATCTGGACATGGCGCATTCCGGGCACCATTAAGAATTTGCCAGATATTTGCAGTTACCTTTTCAACTTAATCTGAAAACTCAAGGAGTAAACAAATGGATATGACTCAAGCCGTGCTGTATATCGCAGGTGCGCTGATGATGGGCCTGGGCGCTCTGGGCGCAGCCGTGGGTATCGGTGTCCTCGGTGGCCGTTTCCTGGAAGGCGCCGCCCGCCAGCCCGAACTCATTCCCATGCTGCGCACCCAGTTCTTCATCGTCATGGGCCTGGTCGACGCCGTCCCGATGATCGCCGTGGGCCTGGCCATGTACGTGCTGTTCGCGGTGGCCGGCTGATCTGGCGGATTGCAGCAACCAGGCGAAGCTTTGCTTCGCCATTGATCCAGATTCCCCAGTGAAGGTGCGAAAATGAATTTCAACGCTACCCTGATCGGCCAGACCATCACGTTCATCTTCTTCGTGTGGTTCTGCATGAAGTNNCGCGCAAGAAGCAGATCGCCGACGGCCTTGCCGCCGCCGACCGCGGCAAGCACGAGCTCGAGCTGGCCGCCAAGTCCGCTGCCGACAACATGCGCGATGCCAAGGCCCAGGCCGCCGAAGTGCTGGCCCAGGCCGAGAAGCGCGCCGCGCAGATCGTCGAAGACGCGAAAATTGCGGCCAAGGCCGAAGGCGAGCGCCAGCTGGCCGCCGCTCAGGCCAATATCGAGCAGGAAGCCAACCGCGCACGCGAAGGCCTGCGCGAGCAAGTGGCGCAACTGGCCGTGGCCGGCGCGGAAAAGATCCTGCGCCGCGAAGTCAATGCGCAGGCGCATGCCGACCTGCTTAACCAGCTGAAAGCCGAACTGTAATCATGGCCGAACTTTCCACCCTGGCCCGTCCCTACGCCGAAGCGGTCTTCCGCCTGGCCAAGGAAAAAAACGCCCTGGCCGACTGGTCCGAGCGCCTGGCGACGCTGGCTGCCATCGTGAGCGACGTGCAAATGCAGGCCGTGATCGCCGATCCCAACACCAGCGCTGCGCGTGCAGCCGAACTGATCGGCTCCATCGCCGACACCGGCGAAGCAGGCAAGAGCCTGCTCACCGTGCTGGCCGGCAACGACCGCCTGACCCTGTTGCCGGAAATTTCCGCCCAGTATGAAGTGCTGAAAGCCGAGGCCGAAGGCGTGCTGGAAGCCACCATCGTGTCCGCGCTGGAAATGAATGAAGCGCAGAAGGCCGATGTCATGGCTGCGCTCAAGGCCAGGTTCGGACGCGACGTGCAGGCCACGGTGGAAGTGGATGCCAGCCTGATCGGCGGCGCGGTGATCACCGTGGGCGACCAGGTGATCGACGGCTCGGTGAAGGGCCGCCTGCAGAAAATGGCAGCCGCTCTCACCGCGTGAAACGCGGCGATTAAGACCAGGCGCTTAAAGAATTTAACTTAGATACGGAACCGGCAAAACCGGAAATGACCATGCAACTGAACCCAAGCGAAATCAGCGAACTGATTAAAGCCAAGATCGAGAACCTGGGAACCGGTTCCGAACTGCGCACCCAGGGCACCATCGTGTCCGTGACCGACGGCATCATCCGCGTGCACGGCCTGTCCGACGTGATGTCCGGCGAAATGATCGAACTGCCGGGCAACGTGTTCGGCGTGGCCTTGAACCTCGAACGCGACTCCGTCGGCGTCGTGGTGCTGGGCGACTACGAACACCTGACCGAAGGCGACACCGCCAAGTGCACCGGCCGCATCCTGGAAGTGCCGGTCGGCCCCGAGCTGAAAGGCCGCGTGGTCAACGCGCTGGGCCAGCCCATCGACGGCAAGGGCCCCATCAACACCAGCAAGACTTCCCCCATGGAAGTCATCGCCCCCGGCGTGATTGCGCGCCAGTCGGTGAACCAGCCGGTGCAGACCGGCCTCAAATCCATCGACTCCATGGTGCCGATCGGCCGCGGCCAGCGCGAACTGATTATTGGTGATAGGCAAACCGGCAAGACCGCGGTGGCGATCGACGCCATCATCAACCAGAAGGGCACCGGCGTGACCTGCGTGTACGTGGCGGTCGGGCAAAAAGCATCGTCGATTGCCAACGTGGTGCGCAAGCTGGAAGAGCACGGCGCCATGGCCCACACCATCATCGTGGCCGCGTCGGCTTCCGACTCCGCCGCCATGCAGTACCTGGCCCCCTACGCCGGCTGCGCCATGGGCGAATACTTCCGCGACACCGGCGAAGACGCCCTGATCGTGTATGACGACCTCACCAAGCAGGCCTGGGCCTATCGCCAGATCTCCCTGCTGCTGCGCCGTCCGCCGGGCCGCGAAGCCTATCCCGGCGATGTGTTCTACCTGCACTCCCGCCTGCTCGAGCGCGCCGCGCGCGTGAACGCCGACTTCGTCGAAAAGGCCACCAACGGCGCCGTGAAAGGCAAGACCGGTTCGCTGACCGCACTGCCCATCATCGAAACCCAGGCCGGCGACGTGTCCGCCTTCGTGCCGACCAACGTGATTTCGATTACCGACGGCCAGATCTTCCTGGAAACCGACCTGTTCAACGCCGGTATCCGTCCCGCCATCAACGCCGGCCTGTCCGTGTCCCGCGTGGGCGGTGCCGCGCAGACCAAGGTCATCAAGAAGCTGGGCGGCGGTATCCGTCTGGCGCTGGCGCAGTACCGCGAACTGGCGGCCTTTGCGCAGTTCGCTTCCGACCTCGACGAAGCCACCAAGAAGCAGCTTGAACGCGGCAAGATCGTGACCGAACTGATGAAGCAGCCGCAGTACTCGCCCATGAGCGTGGCCGAGATGGCCCTTACCCTGTTCGCCGTCAACAACGGCTACATGGACGGCCTGGAAGTGAAAAAAGTGCTGCCCTTCGAGGCTGCGCTGCAGGCTTACATGCGCGACAGGCAGAAAGCCTTGATGGACGCCATCAACGCCGGCGGCGAGCTCAGCGCGGACAACGAAGCTGCATTGAAGGCGGCGATCGAGTCCTTCAAGCAGACCGCAGTTTATTGATTCGGCACTGATTCGGGAGTCCCGGCAATGGCCGCAGGCAAGGAAATACGCACCAAGATCAAGAGCGTCGAAAGCACGAGCAAGATCACCAAGGCCATGGAAATGGTCGCGGCGAGCAAGATGCGCAAGGCGCAGGACCGCATGAAGGCGGCCCGCCCCTACGCGGAAAAGATCGCCAACGTGGCCGTGCACATGGCCTACGCTCACCCCGAGTACAAGCACCCGTTCGTGGTGCGCCGTGAGCAGACCAGGCGCGTCGGCCTCATCATCGTCACTTCCGACAAGGGCCTGTGCGGCGGCTTGAACACCAATGCGCTGCGCGTCGTGGTCGGCAAGATCAAGGAATGGGAAGCCGCCGGCGTGCAGGTGGACGTCACCGCGCTCGGCAACAAGGGTCTGGGCTTCATGCAGCGCATGGGCGGCAATGTCGTGTCGCAACTGACCGCGCTGGGCGATGCCCCGCACATGGAACGCCTGATCGGCCCGGTCAAGATCATGCTCGACGCCTATGTCGAAGGCAGGATCGACGCGCTGTATATCGTGTACAACCGCTTCATCAACACCATGAAGCAGGAGCCGACCTTCAAGCAACTGCTGCCGCTCGAACAGGCCGCGGGCAGCGAAGAGGAAAAGCTCAAGCACCATTGGGACTACATCTACGAGCCGGATGCCAAGCCGGTGGTGGATGCCCTCTTGACCCGCTACATCGAATCGATCGTGTACCAGGGCGTGGTGGAAAACATCGCGTGCGAGCAGTCTGCCCGCATGGTGGCCATGAAGGCCGCCTCGGACAACGCCAAGAACGTGATCGGCGAATTGAAACTGCTGTACAACAAGACCCGCCAGGCTGCCATTACCAAGGAGCTGTCGGAGATTGTGGGCGGCGCGGCGGCTGTTTAAGCGGCTTACTTTAAAGATTACGAGTTATTTAGGAACCAACCATGAGCAACGGAAAAATCGTTCAGGTCATCGGCGCAGTGGTGGACGTGCAGTTCCCCCGCGAGTCCATGCCCAAGGTGTTTGACGCACTGAAGATGTCCAACCCCGACACC
The DNA here is from genome assembly GCA_002327405.1 of Thiobacillus sp. UBA2186. Taxonomy (GTDB): domain Bacteria; phylum Pseudomonadota; class Gammaproteobacteria; order Burkholderiales; family Thiobacillaceae; genus UBA6918. The sequence continues at coordinate 4,501 of DCVO01000004.1, forward strand.
ACCTTCGAAGTGCAGCAGCAAATGGGCGACGGCGTGGTCCGCACCATTGCGATGGGCTCCACCGACGGCCTGCGCCGCGGCATGGAAGTCCTCGCCACCGGCAGCCCGATCCAGGTTCCCGTGGGCCAGGCGACCCTGGGCCGCATCATGAACGTGCTGGGCGACGCCATCGACGAACAGGGACCCATCGGCACCGACATGCGCATGCCCATCCATCGCAAGGCCCCGGCCTTCGACGAGCAGGCAGCCAACGTCGAGATCCTGGAAACCGGCATCAAGGTGATCGACCTCATCATGCCGATTGCCAAGGGCGGCAAGATCGGCCTGT
>DCVO01000044.1:0-35905 GCA_002327405.1 Thiobacillus sp. UBA2186
AGCCTTGCCTGACTTGACCAGGGAAACCGCCTCATCGCGCGTGACAATCATGTCCTGGTTGATGGTGGGAACAAATGTGCTGGCAGTCACTTTGACCGGCGCATTGTTCAACGGCAACCCGGCCTGTGTCCAAGCCTTGATTCCGCCATTCAGAATCGATAGGTTGTTCAGTCCCAGCACCTTGAGTGTCCAGTAAATGCGTGCTGCCGCACCAAAGTCCGTCTCGTCCTTGCCGCTGGACACCACAATCGCGTGCGTCTGAGGTGTCAGACCGAGAGACTGGACCAAAGTGGTGAGTTTTTTGAGGTCTGGCAGCTCACCCGGGTTGCCAGCGGGGCCGCGCCAGGCACCATAGGGGGCATTCAACGCACCCGGGATATGGTTTTCACCATAGGACTTGGGGTCGCGGATGTCGAGCACCCGAACGTCAGGAGCTGTCAGCTTGCCATTCACCTCTTGTGCAGTCAGCAGGGGCTGGGCAGACACGGAGGCCGCGCCGAGTGCAAACACGGATGCGGCTAACAAACGAGTCAGATGTTGTTTCATGGTGCTTTTCGCCAGAATGGAATAAGAATGGTATTTTGTTCTTCAATCAAAGAATAAAAAACGATTTTTAAATCATCTTAATATAACTTTTGGCAATAAAGCTTGGCATCCAGAAACACTTTCCGATCTATTTAATTCATTTTGCAATTCCATGCGGATAACAAAGCCCACCCGTGATTTCAATCGTAGTGGCGTTGAGCGCCTCGTTGCTCATGCAGTAGGTGATCATGTCAGCGATTTCATCGGGCTTGATGAGACGACCGAGATGCACATCAGCCAGAATGGCTTTTAATGCGTCCTGATTCATTTGTGTGAGCAACGCAGTCTCGGTGTAGCCAGGCGCGATGCCGACGCAACGGATGTTCTGGATCCCACGCAACAGAAATTCACCAACAATGATTTTGGGCATCCGCTCAATGGCAGCCTTGGCGGAGGAGTAGTTCAGCTGGCCAATTTGTCCAACCTTGTTGACCGACGAAATCGGCACCAGCAAGCCAGGCCAACCACCATTGACCATCGCCTCGGCCGCATCTCTCAAGGTGAGGAATGTGCCGTTCAGGTTGACGTCGATGACGGAGCGAAATTTTTCCAGATCCAGCTTGCGTGAGACTTTTCCGGTCTGCTTGTCGAGTGAAAGCATCGTGCCATCGCGAATGATGCCAGCACAGGTGACCGCCATGTTGAGTTGGCCAAACGTCTCGACTGTCAGCTGGATGAATCGGGCGGTGTCCTCTTCGCGGGTGACGTCAGCCTGAATCCCGATCGCCTCTCCACCCGCCGCTCTAATCTCGTTCGCCACTTGCGCAACCTGGGCATCATTGACGTCAACCACCGCTACTTTGACACCCTCGCGGGCGAGGCGACGGGTCACGGCTTGGCCGATGCCGCTTGCACCACCGGTGACAATGGCCACGCTGTCTTTGATCTGCATTCGTTCACTCCAGTTCGTTCTGCTGGGCAGAAAAAGGGAAAAAGACGTCTTGTCCTGCTATTCGTGTGAAAATCGTATGCAATTCTAGCCAGAAAATTTTTGGAGCCCGCCTGCATGATCTCTGCTGATCTGCTGTTGCGTATTGCGTTGGCCGTGCTGGTCGGTTTTGTGATTGGCCTGAATCGCTGGATTCATCACAAATCCGCCGGTGCGCGTACCCATGCGCTTGTCGCACTAGGCGGTGCGCTCGCCATGGTGTTGATTGATGGACAGAGCGATGGAGAGCCTCAAGCCACGAGCCGGGTGTTGCAGGGATTGATCACAGGAATCGGTTTCCTGGGCGCAGGTGTGATTTTGCGCGCCCAGCATGCTTATCGCGTGCATGGGCTTACTACAGCGGCTAGCCTTTGGACCTGCGCCTTGTTGGGGGCTGCGTTTGGAGCGGGGCAGTTTGATGTGGGTTTGCTCGCCACTGCCGCCACTCTTTTGGTGCTGATGTTAGGAGGAAAAATCGAAACGGCAGTCGGTCACCTTTTCGAAAAGAAAAAATCCACTTCTGTTGTTGCCAGCTCACCAACAAAGGCACAAGATCACGACCAAAAGAGTGAGTCATGACCGCACACCCCCTCACGGGATTGACCTGCCTGCTTCTGCTTCAGGTGATGGGTGAGGCGCTTTCCAGAGCGCTTGACCTACCTTTTCCAGGACCGGTGACGGGCATGATTCTGCTCTTGGTCGCTCTCCGCTGGCAAGCCTTGCAGCAAGTTGTCTCCACTGCGGCGCCGGGACTGTTGTCTCACCTGTCACTTTTATTTGTGCCAGTCGGTGTGGGTGTCATGTCTCATTTGTCGGTCATCAGCGATTTTGGCTGGCAGATTGCGCTCGTGATCGTTCTGTCGACCTGGGCCGGCATGGTGGCAACGCTTGCCGTGCTTCGTTTTGGGCGAGAGCGCAGCGGAGCACGTCATGCCTGACTTCGTTGAACTTTGGATCTATCTCTCCTCTACGCCGCTGTTCGGATTGACCGCGACCTTGCTGGTTTACCTGTTGGCCAACGGCATCTATGAGCGTCTGGGACAACATCCCCTTGCTAATCCCGTGTTGTGGTCAGTGATCGTGTTGGCTTGTGGCCTCATCGTGCTTGGCGTGCCGTATCAGACCTATTTTTCGGGTGCCCAATTCATTCATTTTCTGCTTGGTCCGGCCGTGGTGGCGCTTGCCTGGCCATTGTGGGTCAGGCGCGCAGAGCTCAAGCGTCACGTGGTTCGCTTGGTACTGGCTGCAGTCGTTGGTGGTGCGGTGGCATCGCTGTCTGCTGTCGGTCTGTCGTTTGCACTCGGTCTACCGGTAGACATCACACTTTCCCTTGTACCCAAGTCGGTGACGGCCCCAGTTGCCATGGGCATTGCTGAGAAAATCGGTGGTCAGCCTGCCTTGTCAGCCGTGTTTGCCGTGTTGACCGGCTTGGTGGGGGCGCTATCTGGGAAATATTTGTTTGACTGGTTTCGCGTGCCCCGCGATCACAAAGGATGGTCAGCGCGCGGATTTGCGCTGGGGACCGTTTCACACGGTATTGGCTCTGCGAGAGCGATTCAGGTCAACGCCGATGCGGGCGCCTACGCTGGATTGGCACTGGGGCTGCAGGTGATTCTGTCGGCGTTGTTGATCCCCGTGGTGTTTCGGTGGATCAGCTAAACGCACTTCAGATGATGAGTTCAATCTCTTGTGTGATTGCTGTGAGCGTTAGGCAGGGTTGATCAATCGCTCAAAAAGGTTTCTGTGCCTCGATCCAGGCAATCAAGATACTGAGCGTCAAGACCGAGCACACCGTCGTCAGCAAAATGGTTCTTGCACTCACAGCCCCATCACGCTGATACATCTGTGCCAGCATGAAAGGCCCCGTCCCAACAGGCAGCGCGGCCGTCAAGATAGCCACATAGGCCCATAGCCTGGGCATGTCAAACACCCAGAAACACAACACCAGGGTGATCAAGGGATGAAACACCAACTTGAGCACCACGATCTGCAGCACCGCTGGGTTGTGGCTTTCAACAGGGTTCTGAGCTAAAAAGAGGCCAATCGCAACAAGTGCGCAAGGCACGGCGGCTGCACCCAGCAACTCGATGTATCGATCGATGGAGTGGGGCATGTGAAGCCCAGATGCGGAAAACAGGACGCCAAGTACTGGTCCGATCAGAAGCGGATTGCGCAGGATCGCCTTGAACACCTTGATGATCGCCGGCAGCAGGCTCCCGTCCTTGGCACGCAGGACTTCGATCAGGATCACGCATACCCCAAACAGCACCGACACGGTCATGAGGGTTCCGATGACAGAAGGCACCAGTCCCTCCTCACCGAACACGATCAAACAAAGCGGAATCCCCATGAACCCTGCGTTGGCGTAGCCTGCACTCAGGCTATGAATGATGCGGTCAGTCGACTCCAGCTTGTTTTTCCTGGAGATCCACACGTATCCGATGCACGTGAGGAACACCCCCAGCGCATATCCCATCGCAAAGCCTGGTTGCGCCAGCTCATTCAGGGGCACGCGGGCCATCGATCGAAACAGCAGGGCGGGCAGGGCAAGATAAATCACAAACCGATTGAGCGCGTCGGTGGATGCTTTGCCAAACAGGCCTTTTTTTGCGCAGACCCACCCAGTGAGGATCAGTGCAAAAACGGGAAACGCGGCATCAATAATGGCGGTGAACATCGATGGCTGGATGGATAGTTGGAACGAAGGGGTGTTGGAGGCAAGCCTTGGCGCAAGTTTAACGATAATTCTTAGGCGAGGCGGTATGATCACGATCACGCCATCAGGGAGCAGTCATGCAGCAACGGTCTAGCATTCAGATTCACATCGGCACTTGGGAACGTCTCAAGGGCGATGCCACGCCGATTCGTCATGAGGTGTTTGTCGTCGAGCAGCATGTGCCCGTGGAGCTCGAAATCGACGACATGGACGAGGTATCCATCCATGCGGTGGCCTATGATGCGGCAGGATTTCCAGTTGCCACAGGCCGCCTTCTGACAGACGGACATATCGGTCGCATGGCGGTGCTCAAATCTGCCAGGGGCCATGGCATTGGAAGCCAGATTCTTTCAACACTGATCGCTGAAGCCAGAGGAATGGGCTATCACAAAGTCGCGCTGCACGCGCAGCTGCATGCCATCCCTTTTTATGAGAAGCATGGATTTGTTGCCGAGGGGGAACCTTTTGATGACGCTGGCATCCAACACAAAGTCATGATGCTGGATCTGACTGGCACATCTCTAAAAAACAAAACCTCAAATTCGTGAGAACTTGAGGTCAGTCAGAAGCTGTGAAGCGAATACAACCATAAATTGCTTTACACTTCGGTGGTGCCCAGGAGAGGACTCGAACCTCCACGGTTTTACCCGCTAGTACCTGAAACTAGTGCGTCTACCAATTCCGCCACCTGGGCACGAAAGCCGCGTATTTTAAGGAAAGTGCATAAATTGTCAACGAAGAAATCCGGTCGCGGCCGCGGCAAGGCATCAATCTTTAAGGGGCTGCGTGCTCAGGACCCTTATCTGGAGCGGGAAAAGGCCAAATACGGCCAGCCTTTGCCTTCGCGAGAATTCGTCGTCCAGGTGCTGGAACAGGAAGGCCGGCCGATGTCTTTTGGCGCCCTTGCCGGCCTGTTGAGCATCCACGAAGACGAATTGCCGCTGTTTCAGCGTCGCCTGGGCGCCATGGCGCGCGACGGCCAGTTGATGCAGAACCGGCGCGACGAGTGGTGCCTGCCGACCAAGCTCGATCTCGTGCGCGGTCGGATCGAAGGCCATCCGGACGGCTTCGGCTTCGTGGTGCCGGATGAGGGCGGCGAGGATCTGTTCCTGTCGCCCAAGGAGATGCACCAGGTGCTGCACGGCGACAAGGTGCTGGCGCGCATTTCCGGCGTCGATCGCCGCGGCCGCCCTGAAGGCAAGATCGTCGAGGTGCTGGAGCGCGGCTTGAAGAAAGTCGTCGGCCGCTATTACGAGGAGCACGGCGTCGGCTTCCTGGTTGCGGAAAACCGCCGCATCAACCAGGATATCCTGATTCCGCGCGAATATGCCGCTGGGGCAAAATCCGCCCAGGTGGTGACGGCCGAGATCGTCGCCTGGCCGACCCGGCATTCCGAGGCGATCGGGCGCGTGGTGGAAGTGCTGGGCGATTTCACCGGCCCCGGCATGGAAATCGAGATCGCGCTCAGAAAGCACGACCTGCCGCACGTGTTCCCGCCCGAAGTCGAGGCGCAGGCGAAGAAGCTGCCGAAGAAAGTGCTGAAAAAGGACTGGGAAGGGCGCGAGGACATCACGCAGATTCCGCTGGTCACCATCGACAGCGAAACCGCGCGCGACTTCGACGATGCCGTCTATTGTGAAAAATCCGGCCGCGGCTGGCGCCTGCTGGTGGCGATCGCCGACGTTTCCCACTATGTAAAGCCCGGCGACGCGCTGGACGGCGAAGCCTACGACCGCGGCAACTCGGTGTATTTTCCGCGCCGCGTCATTCCCATGCTGCCGGAGGCGCTGTCCAACGGCCTGTGCTCGCTGAATCCGCAGGTCGAGCGCCTGTGCATGGTGTGCGACATGAAGATCAGCGCGCGCGGCGACCTCGGCGACTACCGCTTTTATCCGGCAGTGATGTTCTCGCATGCGCGGCTGACCTATACGCAGGTGTGGGACTGGCTGTCGGGCGAGGAAAAACCGGGCAAGGAACACAAGGCGCTGCTGCCGCATCTGCAGAACCTGCAGCAGCTTTTCCACCTGCTGCAGAAAAACCGCCAGAAGCGCGGCGCCATCGATTTCGAGAGCGTGGAAACGCGCATGCTGTTCGACGACCAGGGCAAGATCATCCGCATCGAGCCGGTATACCGCAACGATGCGCACAAGCTGATCGAGGAATGCATGCTTGCGGCCAACACCTGCGCGGCCGATTTCCTGATCCAGAACAAGCGTCCGGGCCTTTACCGCGTGCACGAAGGCCCGACGCCGGAGAAACTGCAGGCCCTGCGCGGATTCCTCGGCGAGTTCGGCATGCAACTGGGCGGCGGCGACGAGCCGCAAGCCAAGGACTATGCCGCCCTCCTGGAGAAAATCAAGCCGCGTCCGGACGCGCAACTGCTGCAGACCGTTATGCTGCGCTCGCTCAAGCAGGCCATGTACAGCCCGGACAATGCCGGCCACTTCGGCCTGGCCTACGACCATTACACCCACTTCACTTCGCCGATCCGGCGCTATCCGGACCTGATGGTGCATCGCGCCATCAAGGCGGGGCTGAACAAGGAAGCGCCGGGCAAGCTGCCGCTGGCCGAAATCGGCATGCATTGTTCCGCCACCGAGCGCCGCGCCGACGAGGCGAGCCGCGACGTGGAGTCATGGCTCAAGACCTATTACATGCGCGACCACATCGGCAACGTCTACACCGGCACGGTTTCCGCCGCCACCAGCTTCGGCATTTTCGTGGCGCTGGACGAGGTGTTCGTCGAAGGCCTGGTGCACGTCACCGAACTGGGGCAGGATTATTTCCACTACGACCAGGGCAAGCACTGGCTGATCGGCGAGCGGACCGGAAAAAGATTTCGCCTGGGCGATCGCGTCACGGTGAAAGTGGTGCGCGCCGACATCGAGACCAGCAAGATCGACTTCACCTTGGTGGAAGAAAGTGCGCACGAGGTTGAAGCGAAACGAAGGAAGAAAAACAAGTAACACAGAGGGAGCGGGGTGACAGAGGATCCCTTGGAATGATTTTCCTCTGTCCCTCTGTTGCCTCTGTGTAAAATTTTTGAATTTGGAGTGTTGTTTTGGCCGATCGTTACATTTACGGGTTTCATGCCATTCGCGCGCGGCTGCGTGCGGCACCCGGCTCTGTCAAGGAGATGTGGGTCGACGAGAGCCGCCGGGATGCGCGCATGCGCGACCTGCTGGCGCTGATGAGCGGCGCAGGTCTCACCGTGCGCACGGCCGACGGCGGCAGGCTGGACAAGATGGTCGGCGGCGCGCGCCACCAGGGTGTGGTGGCCAAGGTCGAGCCGGTGGCCATGGCGCGCACGCTGGATGAAGTGATGGAAGGCATCGAAGGCGCGCCGCTGGTCGTGGTGCTGGACGGCGTGACCGACCCGCACAACCTCGGCGCCGTGCTGCGTTCTGCTGACGCTTTCGGCGCGCATGCGGTGATCGCGCCCAAGGACAAGGCGGTGGGACTCAATGCGACGGTGGAGAAAGTCGCCTGCGGCGCGGCCGAAACCGTACCCTATCTGATGGTGACCAATCTCGCGCGCAGCCTCGATGAACTCAAGGAACATCGCGTGTGGACCGTGGCGGCAGACGCGAATGCGGACAAGACCATCGCCCAGATCGACGCCAGATCCGGCATCGCCTGGGTGCTGGGCGCGGAAGGCGCGGGTCTGCGCCAGCTGACGCGCAAGACCTGCGACGAAGCGGCGCGCATTCCCATCGGCGGCTCGGTGGAAAGCCTGAACGTTTCCGTTTCGGCAGCGATCTGCTTGTATGAGAGTGCCCGTCAAAGGGGGTAGCGGTATGAGCAGGGAGCAGACGGCGCAGCAGCGTTGTACCTCGGTACGCGCACAGCGGATGCGCCGTAATGGACTGACTCCGCTGTACAGCTTCGCAGGTACAGGCGTTGCGTCAGTCCCCCGCGCAGCGGGGATGCGACCGACCGCGAATGCCGCCAGCCACCGACGAGAAGCAGCGAGTAAAGGAATAACGGTTGAAGAGGTGGCGACATGAACGAATACGATGCGCGCGACATCCTGCTGGCCTCGGAGGAAATTGCCGATGCTCGGACAGTTCAGGCCAGCCTGGATAGGCTGGGACAGGAAATCTGCGATGCGCTGCATGACCGTTTTCCGCTGGTGTTGCCGGTGATGGGCGGCGCCATCGTATTCGCCGGCCAGCTGCTGCCGCGCCTCGACTTTCCGCTGGAATTCGATTATCTCCACGTCACCCGTTATCGCGGCAAGACCCAGGGCGGTGCCGTCGAGTGGCGCGTGCTGCCGGGGCAGTCTGTGGCGGGGCGTACGGTGCTGGTCATCGACGACATCCTCGATGAAGGTGAAACGCTGCACGCGGTAAAGCAGAAGCTGCTGGAGATGGGCGCGGCCAGGGTGCACACTGCCGTGCTGGCGGACAAGGAGATCCCGCGCGAAAAACCCATCCAGGCGGATTTCGTCGGCCTGAAAGTGCCCAACCGCTTCGTGTTCGGCTGCGGCATGGACGCCTACGGGTTGTGGCGCAACCTGCCGGGAATACGGGCTTTGAAAGAGGAATGACAAAGTAAAGGGTGAAGGGTGAAGGGTGAAGGGTGAAGGGTGAAGGGTAAAAAAACCTTTCCCCTTGAGCGCCTGAGGCGCGTTCCCTTCCCCCTTCACTCCTGCGAATCGATAACCGAATTTTTTTGGAAACAAACATGCTGGGAATTATCGGCGGCACTGGCCTGACCAAACTGACCAACTTGGAAATCACCCGCCGCCAGGTGGCCCGCACGCCCTACGGCGAACCTTCCGGGGCGCTGATCTTCGGACACCTGTGCGGGGCGGAAGTCGTTTTCCTGGCGCGGCACGGCTACGGCCATACCATTCCGCCGCACGAGGTGAATTACCGCGCCAACATCTGGGCGCTCAAGGAGTTCGGCGTGGACCGCATCGTTTCTGTGGCCACGGTCGGCGGCATCAAGCCCGAGCTTCCCGCCGGCAGTCTGGTGGTGCCGCACCAGTTGATCGACTACACCTGGGGCCGCGCCCAGAGTTTCGTCATTTCGGGCGAAAAACCGGTCACCCATCTGGATTTCACCGAACCCTATTGCGGCGCCATGCGGCGCGATATTCTGCGGGCAGCCGCGCAAAAGCAGATCGACATCAGTGACGGCGGCGTCTATGCGGTCGCCCAGGGGCCGCGGCTGGAAACCGCCGCAGAAATCAACCGCTACGAACGCGACGGCTGCGACATGGTCGGCATGACCGGCATGCCGGAAGCCTATCTCGCGCGCGAACTGGACATCTGCTATGCCGCAATCGGCGTGGTGGTGAACGATGCGGCGGGGCGCGGCGCTTCCAAAAACGGCATCCGCGAGGAGGACATCATGCGTGTGCTGGACGATCTCATGAGCCGGGTGCGCATTCTGCTGGAGGAACTGGTGGTGCTGCAGCATCCCGAGGCCTGCCCGGTTTGAGTGAGCCATCATGGCTGTCCGCGAAGTGCTCAGAATGGGCGATCCGCGCCTCTTGCAGGCTGCGCGTCCGGTCGAGAAGTTTTCCACGCCCGAACTGCATCACCTCGTCGGCGACATGGTCGACACCATGCGCCGCTTGAATGGCGCCGGCCTCGCCGCGCCGCAGATCGGCGTGGACTTGCAGATAGTGATTTTCGAGCTTGAGAACAACCCGCGCTACCCCGATGCCGGCAAGGTGCCGTTCACGGTGCTGGTCAACCCGGTTCTGACGCCGTTATCCGACCAGATGGAAGTGGGCTGGGAGGGCTGCCTGTCCCTGCCGGGACTGCGCGGGCTGGTGCCTCGCTGCGCGAGTTTGCGCTATCAGGGCTTCGATGCGGACGGCGGGCCGATCGACCGCAGGGTCGACGGCTTCCATGCCAGGGTGGTGCAGCACGAGGTCGACCACTTGTTGGGGATTTTGTATCCCATGCGCATGCGCGACTTCAGCAAATTCGGCTTTACCGAGGTGCTGTTTCCCGGACAGGACCTCAAGGACGACTGAAGCTACTGATTTCAAATGACAATCCGCCGATGAACGGCCTAAAGCCGAACAGGTTTTGGCCGCTAACACGCTTGCGGGACAGTTTTGCCTTCCCTTTTGAATCGAGCAAGTGTGAACCCGGACAACAATAGCCCTACGACCATCGACATCAAACGCCTTGTCCATGCCGCTGCCTTGCTCATGGCTGCAAACCAGCGCTGGTATACGCCCGGCCGCGACAAGCTGCTGGGCGAGGCGCTTGAAGCCAGCCGCGAGATATGGAAGGACATCCAGCAGGCCTTGTCCGACGACAGTTCCGGCGTGCCGATCGAGATACGCAACAACCTGCTGATCGTGAGCGTGTATGCCGAGAGCAAGCTTGAGGAACTTACGCAGTCCCCGGACCAGGACAAGCTGGCCTCGCTGATCGAACTGACCCGCAGTCTCGCCATGAGCCTGCGGGAGTGGCGTTCGGCGGCATAAGCAAAAAAACATTAGGGCGGAGAAAATGGATTACATCGCAATTGATTATCTGGCGGCGGAAGACACGGTTGACGGCATAGGCCGTGGCAGCGCCATCAAGCCGAAACGCACGGGGACCAAGCCGGTGCCGCAGGAAAAACCCAAGCCGGACAGCCGCAAGCCGGGCGGCAAGAAGACCGTGGTGCCGCGCCGCGCGCCATCGCGCGGCAAGTACATCGACGAATACGCCAGGCCGGCTTTTTAGGCACTTAAGGCGTTCATCCGCAGATTGCGCGGATGCATGCAGATCAAAACCATCGAACCAGGCAAATGTCCGGCATGCCCCGGAGATCGCCGGGGGCTGCCTGAGTTGAAGGCACGGCTCTGAAAGATCCGTGTAAATCTGCGTAATCTGCGGATTGCGGGTTTAAGGCTGTTCCAGCACGCCAAGCAGGTCCCTTTCCAGTTCCAGCAAGGTTTTGGGATTTTCCAGCGCGGGGCCGCGAATCAGGAAGCGGTCTTCCACGCGCTCGCCCAGGGTGTGGATTTTTGCGCTGTACAGACTGACACCGTGCTTCTGGAATGTCAGGGCGATGCGGTGCAAGAGACCGGCACGGTCGCCGCAGGTCAGCGACAGTACATGGTAGCGGCCGCGTTCGTCGGCGCGTATTTCCACCTCGGGCTGGATCGGGAAATGCCGCAGGCGCCTGGAAGGCCGGCCGGCCGGAACCGGTTCGGGCGTTTTGGCCGGATCCAGCGCCAGCGCCAGCTCATGTTCGATGAATTGCAGGAAATCGCGGTAGTGGACTTCGCGCTGGCCGTCGTCCAGAACCTGGAAACTGTCGAGCGCGCAGCGCTGCCGGGTGGTGTGTATTTTTGCCTCGAGCACGCTGAACTGGTTGCGCGCAAAGAATCCGCAAACCCTTGCAAACAGATCGGGCGTGTCGGGGCTGTAGACGAGAACCTGTATGCCGTCGCCGGCCGGCGATAACCGCGCCCGCACGATGGCCCGAACGGGATGGGGCTTCTGCCACAAAACACGTGCGTGCCAGGCGATATCCTGAACGTCGAAACGCAGGAAGTAGCTGTCGTCCAGATGTCGCCACAATTCCTCGGCGGCATCCGCCGCGATGCCGTACAAGGCGAGCTTCGCCTGGGCCTCCGCCCGCTTCTCGGCCAGTCCGCCGCCCAGGGACGACTGTCCGGTCAGATGCGCATGGGCGGCATAGTAGAGGTTTTCCAGCAGCTTGCCTTTCCAGGCATTCCAGACCTTCGGGCTGGTGCCGCGGATGTCGGCAACCGTCAGGATATAGAGTGCGTCCAGATGGCGCATGTCGCCCATTCGGGATGCAAAACCTTCAATCACTGCGCTGTCGCTCAAGTCTTCCTTTTGCGCGGTGCGCGACATGGAAAGATGCTCCCTGACCAGCCAGGCGACCAGCTCGACACCCTCGCGCGGCAGACCGTGCATCCTGCAGAACCTGCGGGCGTCCTGCGTCCCCAGCTCGGAGTGGTCGCCGCCGCGCCCTTTTGCGATATCGTGGAACAGCGCGGCCAGATACAGCAGCTCGGGCTTGTCGAAGGCCTGCATGAGGCGGGAGGCGAGCGGGTATTCGTGCGAGAACTCGGCGATGGCGAAACGCCGCACGTTGCGCAGCACTGCCAGTGTGTGTTCGTCCACGGTATAGATGTGGAAGCCGTCGTGCTGCATCTGCCCGGCAATGCGCCCGAATGCCGGCAGATAACGGCCCAGTATGCCGTAGCGCGACATCGCTGCAAGCGCCCAGGTTACGCCGGCCGGTTCGCGCAGGATGGCAAGAAACGCCGCGCGGTTTTTCGGATCGCTGCGAAACTTCAGATCGATGCCGGTTCTGGCCCGCCACAGGAGGCGCAGTGTGCCGGGTTCGAAGGCAGTCACTGAATGGCGCATGGCCGTGAGAAAGGCGCGGAAAATGGCGGACGGATCGGACATGAACAGATCCGGGCTGCGCGCAGTCAGCAGCTTGCCGCGCAGGGAAAATTCCTCGTCCAGCACGGTTTCGGCGCCGGCTTCGCGCGTGAATTGGGCTTGCAACGCCGGCAGCAGCATTTCGTTGGCAAGCTGGACCTGCTTGGCTGCACGGTAGTAACGCTGCATCAGCAATTCGCTCGGCTGGCGGGTCGGCGTGGCCGTGATACCGAGCCTGGCGGCAAGCTGGCTCTGGTAGTCGAAGGCCAGGCGGTCTTCGCGGCGGCGCGCGATCAGGTGCAGATCGATACGCAGCAGGTTGAGGGTTTGTTGGGTGCGCGAGAAGCGCTGGGCTTCCCGGCGGGAGAGCAGGCCGGTTTTCACCAGGTTGCGCCAACCCGCATCTGCGCCTGCTGCCAGGGCAAGCCACTGGATCATGTGCAGGTCGCGCAGGCCGCCGGGGCTGTCCTTGAGGTTGGGCTCCAGGCTGTAGGCGCTGTCCTCGAAGCGGTTATGCCGGTTCCTTTGTTCGAGCAGCTTGCCTTCGGCAAAGCGTCGCGCATCGAAACGCGATCGAAACGCACGCTCGAACTGCAGAAACAGGTCGGCGCTGCCCCACAGCCTGCGGGCTTCCAGCAACGCGGTTTCGATGGTGATGTCCTTGTCGGCCTCGTTCGCGCATTCCTGCGGGGTGCGGATGCTGTGGCCGATTTCAAGGCCTGCATCCCAGCAGCTTTGCACCCAGGTCTCGAGGCTTGCGCGCAGTTGTGCGTCCGGATCGTGCGGGATGAGCAGCAGCACGTCGACGTCGGATGCCGGAAAAAGCTCGCCGCGGCCATATCCCCCCACTGCTGCGAGGCATGCCTCCTTCGGCAACAGTGCGTCGCACAGCCCGCACAGCACGTCGTCGACGAGGCGGGCATGGCGCTGCAGGTAGTGCTGCGGGCGGGGGCGGCTGAGGAATTCGGCAGCCAGCGCTTCGCGGCCCTGCTTCAATTGCTGGCGCAGCGAGGGCAGTGCTGGAGCCGCCCTGGGCAGCATGCTCAGGCTGCCTGGGCAATGAAGGCCGGCGGCGGGGGGCTGCCGGCGGAAACCGTCAGCACTTCGTAGCCGGTTTCGGTGACCAGAACGGTGTGCTCCCATTGCGCGGACAGGCTGTGGTCCTTGGTCACGATGGTCCAGCCGTCGCCAAGCTGGCGGATGTCCTTCTTGCCGGCATTGATCATGGGCTCGATGGTGAAGATCATGCCGGCCTGCAGCTTGAGGCCGGTTCCCGGCTTGCCGTAATGCAGCACCTGCGGATCCTCGTGGAAGTTGGCGCCGATGCCGTGGCCGCAGAATTCCCGCACCACGCTGCAGCCGTGGCTTTCCGCATATTTCTGGATGGCGTGGCCGATGTCGCCCAGCGTCCCGCCGGGCCGGACCTTGCTGATGCCGATCCACATGGCCTCGTAGGTGATCTGGGAAAGCCGCCTGGCCTGGATCGAGACCTCGCCCACCATGAACATGCGGCTGGTGTCGCCGTGCCAGCCGTCCTTGATGACCGTGATGTCGAGATTGACCACGTCGCCGTTCTTCAGCACGCGGTCGCCCGGCACACCGTGGCAGACCTGGTGGTTGACCGAAGTGCAGATGGACTTGGGATAGGGCACGTGCCCGGGCGGGGCGTAATTGAGCGGCGCGGGAATGGTGCCCTGCACGTTCACCATGTAGTCGTGGCACAGGCGGTCGAGTTCGCCGGTGGTGACGCCAGGTTGGACGAATGGGGTGATGTAGTCCAGCACTTCAGCGCCCAGGCGGCCGGCAATGCGCATTTTTTCGATTTCTTCGGGGGTTTTGGTGGTGACGGACATCGTCGAGCGTCTTTTGAGAAAAACTGCATTTTGCCCCGAAAAAAGGCAGTTGTCAGTTATCGGCCGCCGGTTGTCGCTTATCCTGCTGTCTGTCGTCCGGCATGAGGAAACGTGGCGAATTGATCGGCTGGATTCTTGGCGCCTCCCTGTACGATCGATAGTCTCGTCACCCAACGATTCCCGTCTCGCGATATCATTTTTGTATTTGTATAAGGACTACGACCCCGCCGGCCGCCTTATCCAGAAAACCCTGCCCGGCGGCATCACCCAGGCCTACCAATACGACGCCGCCGGCCGGCTCACCCAGGTTCAATACCTGTCCCCCCTCCCCCCTGGCGGGGGAGGGGCTGGGGGAGAGGGGGCCCTCATCGACCAACTCGACCTGACATACGACCCCGAGGGCAACATCACCGGCAAGAAACTCGCCAACGGCAGTCTCAGCCTCGACACCGCGATGACGGCGCAGTTTGATGCCGCCAACCGCATGATCCAAATCACGCTCCCCTCCCCCTCGGGGGGAGGGGCCGGGGGTGAGGGTGCGAAGACCTACGCGCTCACCTACGACGCCAACGGCAACCTCATCCAGAAACAGAACACTGCCGATCCGCTCGACAAAACCCTCTATACATGGGATGTGCGAAACCGCCTGGTGCAACTCCAGAGTCCGAGCGTGACGGCAAGCTTCGCCTACGATCCGCTGGGCAGGCGCATCGAAAGAACCATCAACGGCGAGACCACGCACTACCTCTACGACGGCAACCAGGCTATCGGGGAAGTGAGGGCAGGGCAGACGACAACGCTGCTGACGGGCCTGTCCATCGATGAGGCGATTGCACGCTACGCATCGAGCGGCAGGCTTACGCAACTGACAGATCAACTGGGCAGCGTGATCCGGCAGATCAACGAAGCAGGGCAGACGCAGAGCCAGACGGCTTATAGTCCGTATGGGGAAGTGCAAACTACGGGTGACGATCAAGGCAACAGCACGGAATACACCGGGCGGGAGAATGATGGGACGGGGTTGTATTTCTATCGGGCGCGGTATTACGATCCGGTGTTGAAACGGTGGATCAGTGAGGATCCGATTGGGACGGTGGGGGGAATTAACCTGTATCTCTACGCGAATGCTGCGCCTACGATGTTCATCGATCCGCTGGGCCTGACTGGCGGACCTCCAATGAAAGGTACCTTTTATCCGAAGGGCAACATGCCCAGCCCTGCTACGCCGAGCAAGAACGACCCTGGTAGCTGGGATGGTGCAGTGGATGCCACCAATGGTTTTATGTGTGCCCTTGGCGTTAAGAATGCGTGCATCCCAGATGAGGTATTTATTTGCGTCGAATGGGAATGCACACCCGAATGCGGCAAACCATACAGACTTGAGCGGTACTCAAAGACCCCGAGTCTTACTAATCCTGATACGCCGTGCGTTTGTACGAGAAAAGGCTTGAACCCAAATTACGACGGCAGGCTTCCTGGACTCTAAAGGTGGATGAGATGAGAAAAAAAATTATCTGGATAGTGCTCTTGATTGTTAGCCATGCAGCAGCTTTCTTCGGCGGCTCAGTTGTTGGCGGAAGAATCTCCAAGAGCTACCTTTATCAGGAGTTCGAGAAAGCCAATGCTGAGATCATGCTCTCGCACTATGTGCAATTCAGAGACTTCGCCAAGAGCGTTAAAACTGGCAATCTGGACAATGCCAAATGCAGTGCTGAATTAGGTGCAAGTTCAAATCTTGATGCCATTAGGGCTTGCCTGAAAAACGATTACTGCAAGGCCGCGATCGAGAAAGAGGTTTCTCAACAGGCGCCAGAAATTATTTCAGGTTCACCCTTGGCGTTTGACTACAAACCAACAGATGGTGCGGTAAGGCGGTGTGAATGAAATGCCAGATCGGTCTTTACAGTAAGTTGGCGCAGCACCCTCGCTGTCGGTGTTGTAGTTAAAGAGAAAACCTCCCCCAACCCGCCTTCGGCGGGTAGCTGCTAAAGAGAAGGGCCGCATTGCGCGGCCCTTCGTTTTACCGGTGAGCGGTCTGGCGTTTCGTGCTGGCCGCCTTCTTCTCAGCCGCTGCCCGCGCCGAATCCCAGCGCCGGGCCTGGTACTTGATGATCAGGCTCTCCAATACCTCCTTGACCACCGATTGTTCCTCGGCCGGCAGTTGGCTAACCAGCAAACACCGACGGGGTCAGAGCAAACACCGACGGGGTCAGGTCTTGCATTAAAGCAAACACCGACGGGGTCAGGTCTTGCATTAACGCATTCTTCCTTCATGCCGACGCCAAATGGAACCTGCCAACCAGCATCACCCGCTATCTGGATGACGCCGCCCCGGTGAGCACCCAGACCCAATACCACACTACCCTCGGCAAACCGATCCAGATCATCGACGCCGAAAACCGCGCCACCACCTTGGCCCCCTGAACTGCCCCCGCCCCCGCATCCATCTCGACAACGTTCCGCTGCACATCGTGCAACGCGGGCACAACAGCGAACCCTGTTTCTTGGCGATTAGCTGAAACGCGATTAACGGAAAGGCAAGGCTAGCAACTGATTTTCTTGCCAAATTCCTGCCGAATCAATAAAATAGCGGTCTTCCTGCGGCTTGGGGTCAGTCCCGGGCAGCTGGAAAATTCACACACCCGCTTCCATAAGGTGTGCCGGCTTTAGAGGCCTGGCGCTTTGCGGGTGGAGGCTCAACCTTTGAAAGGAATTAGTATGTCCGTGACCATGCGTCAAATGCTGGAAGCCGGGGTGCACTTCGGCCACCAGACCCGTTACTGGAATCCCAAGATGGCCCCCTTCATTTTCGGCCATCGCAACAAGATCCACATCGTCAACCTGGAAAAGACCCTGCCGATGTTCCAGGACGCCACCAAGTTCGTGCGCCAGCTGGCCTCCAACAAGGGCACCATCCTGTTCGTCGGCACCAAGCGCCAGGCGCGCGAGATCGTCGGCGAGGAAGCTGTCCGCGCCGGCATGCCTTTCGTCAACCATCGCTGGCTGGGCGGCATGCTCACCAACTTCAAGACCGTCAAACAATCGGTCAAGCGCCTCAACGACATGGAAGCCGCGCTCGCCGAAGAAGGCAAGCTGTCCAAGAAGGAGGCCTTGCTGCTGCAGCGTGAGGCTGACAAGCTCAACCGCAGCCTCGGCGGCATCCGCGAAATGAACAGCCTGCCCGACGCGATTTTCATCATCGACGTCGGCTACCAGAAAGGCGCCATCACCGAAGCCAGGAAGCTGGGCATTCCCGTGATCGGCGTGGTCGACACCAACAACAGTCCCGATGGCGTGGATTACGTGATCCCCGGCAACGACGACTCCAGCCGCGCCATCCGCCTGTACGCCCGTGGCGTCGCCGATGCGGTGCTGGAAGGCCGCGCCCAGGTGATCCAGGAGCTGGTCGGCGAAAGCGACGAGGAATTCGTCGAGGAAAGCGGCGACGAGACGCCGGCGGCCTGATCGCCCTCGTACACAAGAGAGGGGCGGAACGCCCCTCTTTTCATATCTGACAAGTAGTTTAGCTAGGAGCAAGAAATGGCGGAAATTACCGCAAGCATGGTCAAGGACCTGCGCGACAAGACCGACGCGCCCATGATGGACTGCAAGAAGGCGTTGACCGAAGCCGGCGGCGACATGGACAAGGCCGAGGAAATCCTGCGCGTGAAGTTCGGCAGCAAGGCCACCAAGGCCGCAGGCCGCATCGCCGCCGAGGGCGTGGTCGGCATCTACATCAGCCCCGACGCCAAGCTGGGCGCCATGATCGAAGTCAACTGCGAAACCGATTTCGTGGCCAAGAACGACGACTTCCTGGCCTTCACCAAGTCGCTGGCCGAGATGGTCGCCAAGAACAATCCCGCCGACGTGGCAGCGCTGTCCGCCATGGACATGGGCGGCAAGAGCGTCGAGGAAGTGCGCACCCAACTGGTCGGCAAGATCGGCGAGAACATGAGCCTGCGCCGCTTCATGCGCGCTGCAGCCCAGGGCCGCCTGGCCAGCTACGTGCACGGCGGCTCCAAGATCGGCGTCATGGTCGACGTGGTCGGCGGCGACGAGCAGCTGGCCCGCGACATCGCCATGCACATCGCCGCGTCCAAGCCGGTGTCGCTGTCGCGCGAGCAGGTACCCGCCGAACTGATCGAGAAAGAGCGCGCCGTCGCCCGGCAGAAGGCCGCCGAGTCCGGCAAGCCCGCCGACATCGTCGCCAAGATGGTGGAAGGCTCGGTCGCCAAGTACCTCAAGGAAGTGACCCTGCTGGGCCAGCCCTTCGTCAAGGACGACAAGCAGACCATCGAGCAGCTCTTGAAATCCAAGGGTGCTTCGGTCGCCGGCTTCACCCTCTACATCGTGGGCGAAGGCATCGAAAAGAAGAAGGACGACTTCGTGGCCGAGGTCATGGCGCAAGCCGGCAAGGCCTGAGCCTCTTCCATGATGCTCCAGCCGCTCTGCAAGCGCATCCTGCTGAAGCTCTCCGGCGAGGCCCTCATGGGTCCGGAGGTCTTCGGCTATCATGCCGATACCATGGGGGGCATCGTCGCCCAGATCAAGGAAGTGCATGAACTGGGCGTGCAGGTCGGCATCGTGGTCGGCGGCGGCAACCTGTTTCGCGGCGCCACCGGCGCGCTGGGCGGGATGAATCGCGCCACTGCCGACTCCATGGGCATGCTCGCCACGGTGATGAACGCGCTGGCGCTGAAGGATGCGCTGGGGGCGGCCGGCCTCGATGCACGCGTGCAGACTGCAGTGGGCATCGGCCATGTCGGCGAGCCGTTCGAGAGGGATGCTGCGGTGCGGCACCTCGAGGCCGGGCGCGTGGTGATCTTCGGAGGCGGCACCGGCAACCCCTTTTTTACCACGGATACCGCTTCGGCCCTGCGCGGCGCGGAAATCGGCGCCGACCTGATGTTGAAGGCGACCAAGGTGGATGGCGTGTATACCGCCGACCCGAAGAAGGACCCCAAGGCGACGCGTTACGAGACGCTCAGCTTCGACGAGGCCATCGCGAAGAACCTCGGCATACTCGACACCGCCGCCTTCGCACTGTGCCGCGAACAGAAACTGCCGCTTGCCGTGTTCAGCATCTTCAAGCCTGGCGCATTGAAGCGGGTGGTGATGGGCGAGAGTGAAGGCACGCGCGTAACGATCTAAGCTAGCCGCTCTAATCAGTTAATTGAAGGAGACAGCCATGGCCGACCAGACCATCGCGGACGTGAAGAAATCCGCCGAGCAGAAAATGCATAAATCCGTCGAGGCGCTGAAGACCGACCTCGGCAAGGTGCGCACCGGGCGTGCGCATACCGGCATCATGGACCATGTCATGGTGGATTATTACGGCAGCATGATGCCGATCCCCCAGGTCGCCAACGTTACCCTGATCGATTCGCGCACCATCGGCGTGCAGCCGTGGGAAAAGAACATGGTGGGCAAGGTGGAAAAAGCCATCCGCGAATCCGATCTGGGCCTTAATCCGGCCACGCAGGGCGACGTCATCCGCGTGCCCATGCCCGCGCTGACCGAAGAGCGCCGTCGCGACCTCATCAAGGTGATCAAGGGCGAGGGCGAGAACGCGCGCGTGGCGGTGCGCAACGTGCGCCGCGACGCCAACACCGCGCTCAAGGACATGGTCAAGAACAAGACCGCCAGCGAGGATGAAGAGCGCCGCGCCCAGGACGAGGTCCAGAAGCTGACCGACAAGCACATCGCCGAAATCGACAAGCTGCTCGCCGCCAAAGAAGCCGATTTGATGGCGATTTGACGTGCTATCAGAAATATGGCGCAAGGCCATGACGTTCACAAGCACGACCGCTGCGATTCCTGAAGTACGTGCCACACCGCACCATATCGCCATCATCATGGATGGCAACGGCCGCTGGGCCAGGCAGCGCATGCTGCCGCGCGTGGCCGGCCACAAGCGCGGCGTGGAATCGGTGCGCGCCATGGTTCGCGCATGCATCGAGCGCGGCGTCGAGCACCTGACCCTGTTCGCCTTCAGTTCCGAGAACTGGCGCCGCCCCGCAGCCGAGGTGGACACGCTGATGGAGCTGTTCGTGATCGCGCTGGAGCGGGAGGTCGAAAAGCTGCATCAGAATGGCGTGCGTCTGCGCATCGTCGGCGATCTCGAGCGCTTCGGGCCGCGCCTCAACAAACTCATCGCCGACGGCGAAGCGTTGACCCGAAACAATAATCGGCTGACGCTCAACGTCGCCGCCAACTACGGCGGACGCTGGGACATCCTGCAGGCGGTGAACAGGCTGCTGCAGGAACGCGGTGCCAGCGAGCCCATCGCCGAGGCGGATCTGGCGAGCCGGTTGTGCCTGGCCGATACTCCCGAACCGGACCTTTTCATCCGCACCGGCGGCGAGCAGCGCATCAGCAATTTCCTGTTGTGGCAGTTGGCTTATACGGAACTCTACTTCACCGAAACCTTGTGGCCGGATTTCAATGCCGCCGCGCTGGATGCCGCGATCGATTCCTACCGCAAGCGCGAACGGCGTTTCGGCCGCACCAGCGAACAGGTGACCGAGGCCATGCAAGGCGCCGCTGTGGCGGAAGAAAAGCTGGTGAAGCCATGAACCGGGTGACCACGGCCGTCGTGCTGCTGGCGATTTTCATGCCCGCGCTTTTTTTTGCCCCGGCTTTCCTGTGGGCGCTGCTGATCGCTGTCGTCGCGGCAGCGGCAGCATACGAATGGGCGCGCATCTCTGCCTTTCCGGCTTTTTTGCCGCTGATGTATGGCGTCGGCATGGGCGTCATGTCGCTGATCGTTTACCTGATGCCCGGGCAGCCGCAAGCCGTGCTGGCGCTGTATGCTCTGGCTGCCGTGTTCTGGGTGCTGGTCGCGCCCTTGTGGCTGGCCGGACGCTGGCACGGCGAAGGTTTCTTCGTGCGTGCGCTGGTGGGCACCCTGGTCATCCTGCCGACCTGGGCGGCAATCGTCTCGCTGCGGAAGGATAGCCCCTGGCTGCTGCTGGGGGTGATGGCGCTGGTGTGGATTGCCGACAGCGCCGCTTATTTCGCAGGGCGCCGCTTCGGCCGGCACAAGCTGGCGCCGGAGATCAGCCCGGGCAAATCCTGGGAGGGCGTCATCGGGGCCGGTGTTGCGCTGGTGCTGTATGCGTCCGCAATCAGCGCCGCCATCCAAGGTTTGCGCATTCCGGGCGCCTTGTTCCTGGCTGTGGCACTGCTGTATTTCTCCATCCTGGGCGACCTGTTCGAATCCTGGATGAAACGCCTGGCGGGGGTGAAGGACAGCGGTACACTGTTGCCGGGACACGGCGGGGTGCTCGATCGCATCGACGCGCTGTGTGCTGCGCTGCCCATTGCCGCCGGCATTCTGCATTTCGCTCACTGGGCATGAAGAAACAGACTCTGACCATCCTCGGCGCGACCGGCACCATCGGTGTCAACACCCTCGACGTGGTGGCGCGCCATCCCGAACGCTTCGAGGTGTTTGCGCTGACCGGCGCGACGCAGGTCGACAAGCTTTTCCAGCAGTGCCTGCAATTCCGCCCGCGCTATGCAGTGATGACGGGAGCACAGGCGGCCGCAGCGCTGGGCGAAAAACTGCGGTCGGCAGGCAGTGCGACCGAGGTGCTGGCCGGCAGCGCGGCGTTGATCGAGGTGTCGACCGCACCCGAAGTCAGCACGCTGATGGCGGCCATCGTCGGCGCTGCGGGCCTGCCGGCGACGATTGCCGCCGCGCGCGCGGGCAAGCGCATCCTGCTCGCCAACAAGGAAACCTTGGTCGTGTCGGGCCAGTTGTTCATGGATGCCGTGCATGAAAACGGCGCGGAGCTGTTCCCCATCGACTCCGAGCACAGCGCCATTCATCAGTCCCTGCCGGCCGGTTTCAACGGCGACCTCGACGCGGCCGGCGTGAAAATCCTTTGGCTCACGGCTTCCGGCGGGCCGTTCCGCACCTGGAGCAGGAAGCAGATGGAAAACGTCACGCCCGAACAGGCGGTGGCGCATCCCAACTGGGTGATGGGCCGGAAAATCTCGGTCGACTCCGCCAGCATGATGAACAAGGGGCTGGAGGTGATCGAAGCGCGCTGGCTGTTCAATGCGCAGGCCGACCGCATCCGCGTGCTGGTGCATCCGCAGAGCATCATCCATTCCATGGTCGAATACCGTGACGGTTCGGTCATGGCGCAGCTCGGCACGCCCGACATGCGCACGCCGATTGCCTATGCCCTGGGCTTCCCCGAGCGCATCGATGCCGGCGTGTCGGGGCTCGAACTGATGGGCAGCCAACTGCAATTCGAGGCCCCCGACATGCAGCGCTTCCCCTGCCTGCAGCTTGCTTTCGACGCACTGAAGGCCGGCGGCTATGCGCCTGCGGTGCTGAACGCGGCCAACGAGGTCGCGGTCGATGCCTTCCTCAACCGCCGTTGCGGCTTTGCCGACATTCCCCGTGCCATCGCGCACGCGCTGGCGCTGTTGCCTGCGTCCAGCCCGGACGGCCTGGACGATCTGCTGGAAGCCGACCGCCGGGCGAGGGACCAGGCCGGCGAATTTCTGGCTGCGAAAGCGACTGTCTGAGCATGACGACTCTCCTGGCGTTCCTGGTGGTGATTTTCGTGCTGGTCATCGTGCACGAATACGGCCATTACCTTGCCGCCAGGCTTTCGGGGGTGAAGGTGCTGAGGTTTTCCGTCGGTTTCGGCAAGCCGCTGTTCAGCAAAAGCATGGGGCGTGACGGCACGGAATGGACCATCAGCGCGCTGCCCCTTGGCGGCTACGTGAAAATGCTGGACGAGCGCGAGGGCGATGTCGACAGCAGCGAAGCCCACCGCGCCTTCAACCGCGCCACGGTATGGCGGCGCATGGCGATTGTCGTGGCCGGCCCGCTGGCCAATTTCCTGCTGGCCATCGTGGTGTTCTGGGGCTTGCTGATTCACGGCATTCCCGCCATCAAACCAGTGATAGGCGAACCTGGCAAAGGCACCCCTGCGGCCATGGCCGGGCTGCGTGACGGCGACGAAGTGGTGAGCGTAGACGGAAATCATGTGCGAACCTTTGCCGATCTGCGGCTGGCACTGACGGAGGCGGCGGCGAAGAAATCCAGACCGGTGCTCGACCTTGCCAACGGCGAGACGCACGAACTCGACTTGAGCGGCCTGACAGCGAGCTATCTCGAAGGAGACGGCAAGGCGATGGGGGTACAGCCGTACATGCCGCCCCTCCCGCCAGTGGTGGGGCAACTGGAACCCGGCAGTGTGGCGGAAAAGGCGGGTCTCAAGCCGGGCGACCGCATTCTGGCCGTGGATGGCCAGGCGATTGCCCAATGGCAGGATTTCGCACAGCAGGTTCGCGGACGGCCTGGAGTGGAAACCGAATTGCTGGTGGAAACCGGCGCTGAACGGCGGGCCGTGCGCCTGACGCCGGCCATTTTGAACGAGGCGGGTACGCAAATCGGCCGGGTCGGCATAAGGCCGAGGATCGATCCGGCCTTGTTCGAGAGCCTGCAGACGGAGGAGCGCTATGCTCCTTTGCAAGCGCTGGGACAGGCTGCGGAAAAAACCTGGGACACCTCGATATTCAGCCTGAAAATGCTGGGCCGCATGGCGCTGGGGCAGGTGTCCTGGCGCAACCTTTCCGGTCCGGTTTCGATCGCCGATTACGCCGGGCAGAGCGCCCAGCAGGGTTGGCTGAGCTTTGTGGGATTTCTGGCCGTCATCAGCATCGGCCTGGGGGTGATCAATCTGCTGCCTATTCCCCTGTTGGACGGCGGGCATCTAATGTATTATTTCGTCGAGGTTTTTCGGGGGAGGCCCGTCTCGGAACGGATCATGGAACTCGGCGCGCGCGTTGGCATGGCCATCATCGGCGCATTGATCTTTCTGGCCTTGTACAACGATGTGCTCCGCTTGTTGAATCAGTGACTCAAAAAATGAAAAAACGCATCACATCGGCAGTCATCCTGGCCCTGTTGTCGGCATCGTCGCTGGCGGTCGAGCCGTTCACCATCCGCGATATCCGCGTCGAGGGACTGCAGCGGACCGAGGCCGGATCGGTATTCAGCTATCTGCCGGTCAAGGTCGGCGATACCTTTACCGACGACGTGGCGGCTGCTGCGATCAAGGCGCTCTATGCCACCGGGTTTTTCAAGGACGTGAAGCTGGAGGCGCAGGACGGGGTGCTCATCGTGGCGGTGGAAGAACGTCCCTCCATCGCCAAGCTGACCCTGTCCGGTATCAAGGAGTTTTCCGAGGAAGACCTCAAGGCAGGCCTCAAGCAGACCGGTCTGACCGAGGGCAGGGTGTTCGACAAGAGCATGCTGGACCGCGCCGAGCAGGAAATGAAGCGCCAGTACTACAACCGCGGCCTGTATTCCGTGCAGGTGGTGACGACGGTGACTCCGCTCGAGCGCAACCGCGTCGCGCTGCAGTTTGACGTGGTCGAAGGCGACGCCGCCAAGATCAGGCAGATCAATATCGTGGGCAACAAGGTTTTCAGCGAAAAGAAACTGCTTGCCCAGTTCAGTTCCTCGACACCCGGCTGGCTGTCCTGGTATACCAAGGACGACCAGTATTCCAAGACCAAGCTGTCAGGCGACCTGGAAGCGTTGCGCTCGTTCTACCTGAACCAGGGCTATCTTGAATTCAACATCGACTCCACCCAGGTCTCGATCAGTCCCGACAAGAAGGACATCTTCATCACGGCCAACATCACCGAAGGGCCGAATTACACGGTTTCCGACATCAACCTGGCCGGCCAGATGCTGGTTCCTGAAGAGGAACTGAGGAAACTCATCACCATCAAGCCGGGCGAGGTGTTTTCGCGCGAGAAGCTTACCGAGTCCACCCGCAAGATCGGCGATCGCCTCGGCAACGAGGGCTATGCCTTTGCCAACGTCAATGCCGTGCCCGAACTGGACAAGGAAAAGCACCAGGTGGCCTTCACCCTGTTCGTGGACCCGGGCCGCCGCGTCTACGTCAACCGCGTCAATGTCGCCGGCAACACCAAGACGCGCGACGAGGTCATTCGCCGTGAAGTCCGCCAGATGGAAGGCGGCTGGTACAACGCGGAAAAGATCAACCTTTCGCGCAACCGCTTGAATCGCCTGGGCTATTTCAACGAAGTCAACATCGAGACCCCGGCCGTGTCCGGCGCCACCGACCAGGTGGACGTCAACATCGGCGTCTCGGAAAAAGCCACCGGCAACATCCTGCTGGGCGCGGGTTTTTCCTCTTCCGAAGGCGTCATCCTGTCCGGCGCCGTCAACCAGGCCAACGCCTTCGGCAGCGGCAACCGCCTGAGCCTGCAGATCAACAGCGGCAGCGTGAACACCGCATATTCGGTGTCCTTCACCAATCCCTATTACACGATTGACGGAATCAGCCTCGGTTATGACGCCTATCGCCGCGATGTGGACGCCACTTCGCTCGACGGCGTGGGCGAATACGAGTCCTCCACCATGGGTCTGGGCATGCGCTTCGGCCTGCCGCTCAACGAAAAGGACACCCTGTTCCTTGGGGCGGCGGTCGAACAGCTGGAAATCGGCACCACGAACCAGAGTCCGATCCAGTACCAGAATTTTGTTGACAAACATGGCGAAACCAACAACACGCTGCGACTGGATGCCTCCCTGACACGCGACACGCGCAACAACTTCCTGTTCCCGACCGCTGGCATGATGCAGCGCGCGGCGCTCGAATTCGGCGCGCCGCCGGGAGACATGCAATACTACAAACTGTCCTTGCAGCACCAGCAGTACTTTCCGCTGAGCAAGGATTTCACCCTGTTGGTCAACGGCGAAGCCGGCTATGGCGGCGGCATCGGCGACAGCGAACTGCCTTTCTACCGCAACTTCTTCGTCGGCGGCGTGAGCACGGTGCGCGGTTACCAGTCCGGTTCGATCGGTCCCAAGGAAAAAGATATCGATAATGATGTGGTAGCCCTGGGCGGCGACACCAAGCTGGTCGGCAACGTGGAACTGCTGTTCCCCATGCCGGGCATCAAGGACAATTCCGTGCGCCTGTCGACTTTCTTCGATGCGGGTGCTGCATTCGGAACTGGAGACACCCAATACGGGTCGAACAAGATCGGATTCGAGGACCTGCGTTTCTCGACCGGCCTGGGCGTTGCCTGGAACTCGCCGCTGGGTCCGCTGAAATTCAGCCTGGCATATCCGATCAACCCCAAAGATGATGATGAGACCGAAGTGTTCCAATTCAGCATGGGCACGACGTTCTGATCGGAAGGAAGTGAGTGGAGCGGTAATGAAGAAATTGATCTTTACGCTGGCGGCCGTGTTGCTGCCGATGACCGCGATGACGGCGGCACAGGCTGAAAAAATCGGCTTTGTGAACACCGAGCGCCTGCTGCGCGAAGCCCCGCTTTCGGTGAAGGCGCAAAAAAATCTGGAGCGGGAATTCTCTCCCAGGGAGCAGGAACTGCAGAAAATGGCCAAGCAGGCTCGCGACCTGCAGGCGCAGCTCGACAAGGATGGCGTGACCATGTCGGAAACCGAGCGCAGGAACAAGGAGCGCGAACTGGCCAACCTGAACCGCGAGTTCCAGAAGCAGAGCCGCGAATTCCGCGAGGATCTCAACCTGCGGCGCAATCAGGAACTGGGCGTGATTCAGGAAAAAGCGCGCAAGGCCATCCTCGATATCGCCAAGACAGACAAATTCGATCTGATCGTGGAGCAGGCGGTTTATTTCAACCCCAAAATCGACATCACCGATCGCGTGATGAAGGCCTTGGGCGACAAGTAATTCCGGGATGGCATATTCGCTGTCGGAGATTGTCACGCGCTTCGGCGGCGAACTGCTTGACGACAACGGTGTGACGGTTTCCGGTGTGGCCCCGGTCGAGCGCGCCGGGCCGCAGGAAATCGCGTTCGTGTCCCAGGCGAAATACCTGCGCGACATCGGCTCATCGCAGGCTGGCGCACTGATCCTGCCGCCCGAAGGCCGCGACAGCAGCAGGTGTCCGCGCATCGTCACCAGCAATCCCTATCTTTATTTCGCGCGCGTATCGTCCCTGCTGAATCCCGAGCCGCGCCCGGCGCCAGGCATCCATCCGGCTGCAACCGTGCATGCGCAGGCGAGCGTGGCGGAGAGCGCGACCATCGCTGCCGGCGCGGTCATCGGCGAAGGCGCCAGCATAGGGGCGCGCAGTGTCATTGGCCCGAACTGCGTGATCGGCGAACATGTCGCCCTGGGCGACGACTGCCGGCTGCACGGGAACGTCACGATTTACCATCATTGCGTGCTCGGCAGCCGGGTGATCCTGCACAGCGGCGCTGTCATCGGCTCGGACGGCTTCGGCCTCGCCAACGACAAGGGGCGCTGGGTGAAGATTCCGCAGGTAGGGCGCGTGGTGATCGGCGACGACGTGGAAGTCGGCGCCTGCACCACCATAGACCGCGGCGCACTCGACGATACCGTGATCGAGGAGGGGGTGAAGCTCGACAACCTGATCCAGGTCGCCCACAACGTGAGGATAGGCGCGCATACCGCGATCGCCGCCTGCACCGGCATCGCCGGCAGCGCGAAAGTCGGCAAGCACTGCATGATCGGCGGCGCGGCGATGATTTTCGGCCACATCGAGATCGCAGACGGAGTGCGCATCTCCACGAACACGCTGATTACGAAATCATTGACCAAGCCCGGCACCTACACCTCGGCGCTGCCCTTCTCGGAGCATGGCGAATGGCTCAGGAACGCGGCGCATTTGCGCAACCTTGATAAACTCGCCCACCGCATCAAGGAACTGGAAAAACGAATCTCGGAACTGGAAGGAAAGAAATAATCATGGCATTCATGGACATACAGGAAGTCATGCGGCACCTGCCGCACCGCTACCCGTTTCTGATGGTGGACCGCGTGCTCGAATGCGAGCCCGGCAAGCACATCGTCGCGCTCAAGAACGTGACCATGAACGAGCCGCATTTCCCCGGCCACTTCCCGCACCATCCGGTGATGCCGGGCGTGCTGATCCTGGAAGCGCTGGCCCAGGCAGCGGCGGTGCTCTCCTACGTGACCGAAAACAAGATTCCGGACGAGGATTCCGTGGTGTATTTCGCCGGCATCGACGGCGCCCGCTTCAAGAAGCCGGTGATGCCGGGCGACCAGCTGATCCTCAAGGTCGAGATCCTGCGCAACATGCGCGGCATCTGGAAATATTCCACCCGTGCCGAGGTCGACGGCGAAGTGGCGGCCGAAGCGGAAATGATGGCCGCGCTCAGGAACATGTGATGCCGCAGGTCCACCCCACCGCCATCATCGAGGAAGGCGCCAAACTCGCCAGGGACGTAAAGGTCGGGCCCTACGCCGTCATCGGTTCGCACGTCGAAATCGGAGAGGGCTCGACTGTCGGCGCACATGCCGTCATCACCGGCCATACCCGCATCGGCAAGCACAATCGCATTTTCCAGTTCGTCTCGCTGGGCGAAATTCCGCAGGACAAGAAATACGCCGGCGAGCCGACGCGCCTGGAAATCGGCGACCACAACACCATCCGCGAATTCTGCACCTTCAACATCGGCACCGCGCAGGATGCGGGCGTGACCCGCGTCGGCAGCCACAACTGGGTCATGGCCTACGTGCACATCGCGCACGACTGCATCGTCGGCGACCACACGGTCATGGCCAACAACACCACGCTCGCCGGACATGTGGAAATCGGCGACCATGCCATCCTCGGCGGGCTTACCGCGGTGCACCAGTTCTGCAAGATCGGCGCCCACGTCATCACCGGCGGCGGCACCATCGTCTACAAGGACATCCCGCCCTATGTCACGGCGGCAGGCCAGCCGGCCAAGCCGCATGGCATCAACAGCGAAGGCCTGAAACGCCGCGGCTTCACGCCCGAACAGATCGCCACCTTGAAGCGCTCCTACAAGATGCTTTATCGCGACGGCCTGACCCTGCAGGAAGCGCTGGAGCAGCTCGATGCCATGGGCAAAACCGAAGTCGATCTGCTGACCGATTTCCTGCGCCGGGCCGAACGCGGCATCATCCGCTGAAAAGTGATCAATACCAAAAAGCGTGGACAGAGAGGCAAGGGAGGAACGGGAGGGATGAATGGAATGAAAAGGTTTACCTCCCTTGCCTGCCGTACCTCCCTGTCAAATGCTTTCATTTTTTTCTTTTGCCACGCGGCTTGTGGTTGTCCTGCCCCCCGCAATGCGAGGCTGGGTTGAGTACGGTCGGACTCGTCGCTGGCGAAGCTTCCGGCGACCTGCTCGGCGCGGAACTGATCCGGGCGCTCAAGGCGCGCCATCCGTCACTGCAATTCGAAGGCATCGCCGGACCGCACATGGTCGAAGCAGGCGCGCAGGCGCTTGCCCTCTGCGAGCGCCTTTCGGTCAATGGCTATGTCGAGGTGCTCAAGCACTTGCCGGGCCTCTTGAAACTGCGGCGCGAAATCGTCGCCCATTTCCTCGATCGCCCGCCCAGGATCTTCGTCGGCATCGATGCACCCGATTTCAATTTCGGCGTCGAGGCGAAGCTCAAGGCCGCCGGCATTCCTGCGGTGCATTTCGTCAGTCCCTCGATCTGGGCCTGGCGCGGCGAGCGCATCCACAAGATCAGACAATCCGTTTCGCACATGCTGGTGGTGTTCCCCTTCGAGGAGGCAATCTACCGCCAGGCCGGCATACCGGTAACCTATGTCGGCCACCCCATGGCCGACCGGCTGCCGCTGGAACCGGACATGGCAGGCGCTCGGCAAGCCTTGGGCGTTCAGGCATCCGGCCCGGTGATCGCGCTGTTGCCCGGCTCGCGCCGTGGCGAGGTCAAGCGCATGGCGCCGCTCATGCTCGAAGCTGCGAAGCGCATTCTGGAAAGCCGGCCATCGGCGCAATTCCTGATCCCGGCCGCGACCGCTGCGGTGGAATCACAGTTGCGCGAATTGGCCGCAGCTTCCGATTTGCCTGTCATGGTGCTCTCCGGCCAGTCGCACGCAGCCATGACGGCGGCGGACGTGGTGGTGTCGGCTTCCGGCACCGCCACCCTGGAGGCGGCGCTCCTGAAAAAACCCATGGTCATCACCTACAAGGTACCGGCCATCACCGCCTGGATCGCGCGGCGCAAGCTCTATCTGCCCTATGTCGGCCTGCCCAACATCCTGCTCGGGCGCTTTGCCGTGCCCGAACTGCTGCAGGAAAACGCCACCCCAGACAAGCTCGCCCAGGCCGTGCTGGACTGGCTGGACTCGCCGGAAAAGTGCGCCGCCCTGGCGGCAGAATTCCGCACCCTGCACGAAACCCTGCGCTGCAATGCCGGCGAGCGCATCGCCGAGGCGCTGGAGCCCTACCTGCTGTAAAAAACCGACACCCCATAAAAAGCTTTTACAGGGAGGGACGAGAGGATAAGGGAGGAAACATTCTTACTCCTTTACCTCCCCTATCCTCCCTGTTATCAAAATCAATCCGCTTCGCGCTCCACCGAGCAGCAGTGCGAAGCCGCTTCCGGCTCTTCCACCAGCACCTGGCCGGTGATCGGATTGGGGCGATAGGTGGTGCAGCCCTTCAGTCCGTGTTCGTGGGCGTACTGGTAGATCGACTGGAATTCGTCGAAGGCATAGTCCGCCGGGATGTTGATGGTCTTGGAAATGGCATTGTCCACCCAGGGCTGCAACGCCGCCTGCATGTCGAGGTGGCGGAAGGGCGAGATTTCCCCGGCGGTGACGAAGGCCGGCGTCAACGCCGCATCTGCGCCGCGCAGATTCCTGTAGAGCGCATGGGCGTAGTCGCTTACCTCGTATTCGTGCAACTGGCCGTCCATCTCGTAGATGCGCCGGCGGTAGTCGTACTGGAACACCGGTTCCAGTCCGCTCGATACGTTGTTGGCGAGCAGGCTGATGGTGCCTGTTGGTGCAATTGCGGTGAGGTGGGAATTGCGGATGCCGTGCTGCGCGATGCCGTTGCGGATGTCTTGCGGCAGTTTGCGGATGAAAGCGCTCTGTACGTGCTTTTCGCGGTTCAGCATCGGAAAGCCGCCTTTCTCGCGTGCCAGCTCGATGGAAGTGCGGTAGGCCGTTTCGCAAATGCGCTGCATGATGGCCGCTGCGGTTTGCCGGGCCTCGGCGCTGTCATAGCGCAGGCCGAGCATGATCAGGGCATTGCCCAGCCCGGTGAGGCCGAGGCCGATACGGCGCGTGGCATGCGCGGCCTGGGCCTGCTTTTCGAGAGGGAAGCGCGAGAGGTCGCAGACGTTGTCGAGCATGCGCACCGCCACTGCAGTGGCATCTTCCAGCGCAGTGAAGTCCAGCGTGGCTTGTGCCTCGAAGGGCGCACGCACGAAGCGGGTCAGGTTGAGCGAACCCAGGTTGCAGGCGCCGTAGGGCGGCAGCGGAATCTCGCCGCAGGGGTTGGTGGCGGCGAGTCGTTCCGCATACCAGAGATTGTTCTGTTCATTGATGCGGTCGATGAACAGCACGCCCGGCTCGGCATAGTCGTAGGTGGCGGCCATGATCTCGTTCCATAGCTCGCGCGCGCGCACCATGCGGTACACGCGGGAATCCGGCTCGCCGGGGGCGGGGAACACGAGCGGCCAGTCGTCGCCTTCCTTCACTGCCTGCATGAAAGCGTCGGTGGCCAGCACCGACAGGTTGAAATGCCTGAGCCTGGCGGGATCGCGCTTGGCGCGCACGAATTCGAAAATGTCGGGATGGTTGCATCTGAGGGTGGCCATCATCGCACCGCGGCGCGCGCCGGTGGAGAGAATGGTGGCGCACATCGCGTCCCAGATGTGCATGAAGGACACCGGCCCCGAGGCGGTCACCCCCACGCCCATGGCCGGCGCGCCTGCGGGGCGCAGGGTGGAAAAATCGTAGCCCACGCCGCCGCCCTGCTGCATGGTGAGCGCGCCTTCCTTGAGCGCATCGAAGATGCCGTCCATGGAATCCTCGACCCGGCCCATGACGAAGCAGTTGAACAGGGTGACGCGGTGGCCGGTGCCGGCTCCGGCGAGGATGCGGCCGCCGGGCAGGAAGCGGAAATCCTCCAGGGCGGCGTAAAAGCGCTGCTCCCATTGCGTGCGGTCGCGCGCCTCCACTCCCGCCAGCGCGCGCGCCACGCGGTGCCAGGTGTCCTCCACCGTGGCGTCCTTTACCTTGCCGGCATCGCGGTAGCGGTATTTCGCGTCCCAGATATGGCGCGAGATGGCGCAGGAAAAAGGGTCGGTCATCATGCTCTCAGGGTAGCTGTTTCCCGTTAAGATGACAGCATTCCGAAGGGAGAACAATGCTGTTGGACATGGAAACGCCCGCCGGGCTGTGCGGGGTGGACGAAGCCGGGCGCGGCCCGCTGGCCGGCGCGGTCTATGCCGCCGCGGTCATGCTCGACCCCGCCCGGCCGATTGCCGGGCTCAACGATTCCAAGAAGCTCGCGGAGAAGGCGCGCGAGCGCCTGGCCTTCGTCATCAAGGCGGACAGCCTGGCGTGGTCGGTCGCATTTGCCACGGTTGAGGAAATCGACCGCCTCAACATCCTGCAGGCGACCCTGCTCGCCATGCAGCGCGCCGTGGCCGGGCTGAACATGCGCCCGCAGGCGGTTTGGGTGGACGGCAACCGCTGTCCGGACTGGGACTACCCATCGCGCGCCATCGTCGAGGGCGATGCGCTGGTGCCGGCCATTTCCGCCGCTTCCATCCTGGCCAAGACCGCGCGCGACGCCGCCATGCGCGAACTGCATGCGCGCTATCCGCAATACAATTTCGCCGGCCACAAGGGCTACGGTACCGCCGCCCATCTCAAGGCCATCAGGCAGCACGGCCCCTGTCCGGAACATCGCCAAAGTTTCTCGCCTGTGAGGCAGATGCTGGCGCAGGGTGTATTGTTTTGAGCGGTTCGCGCCTGATCCGGCCTCCGGAACCCGATATGCAAGGGGTGCACCTTATGGGTAAAATGTACCACCCATAATCAGACAAGGAGATATGGATGAAGACAATCAAACTCGCTGCGGCCCTGTTGCCCGTTGCTTTTATTGCTGGCTGCGCCACCGGCCCCAGCGCCGAGCAGCAGGCCGCCATGGGCAACGATGCGCGCAAGACCGCAGGTTCGCTGATTCAGCAGCTGGGCGGCGAACTGAAGAAGTCGCTCGAGGCCAACGGCCCGGCCGAGAGCATTGCCGTTTGCAAGGACAAGGCGCCGGCCATCGCCGCCTCGCTGTCGAAATCTTCCGGCTTCGACGTGAAGCGCGTCAGCCCCAGGAACCGCAATCCCAAAGGCGTGCCCGATGCCTGGGAAGCCGAGGCTCAGGCCGCGCTGGAAAAGCGCCTGGCTGCCGGCGAGAAGCCTGAAACCCTCGACACCTGGCAGGTCGTCAAGACTTCCGGCGGCAAGGAATTCCGCTATGCCAAGGCGCTGGTGACCCAGCAGGTATGTCTGACCTGCCACGGCGAAAACATCGCGGACGGCATCAAGGCCAAACTCGCGGCCGAGTACCCGCACGACAAGGCCACGGGCTACGGTGTCGGCATGGTGCGCGGCATCGTTTCCATCAGGCGCCCGCTGTAATTCACCTTACTGCCTCCCCTGTCCAGGGGAGGCTTGCTTTCTCATTCGGGTTCACTGCGCGGCGCGGGCCTCGAATTCGCCCACCAGCTGCCTGACGGATGAGGCCTCGCGCTGCGGCGTCATTAGCGTCCTGCGGTTCCTGCCCTGTCTGACGAGTTCGGCATAGAACGCGGGATCGTTTTCGGCCTTTGAAATCAACTGGGCCAGCCGGCGCTCGTCCTCGAGCGGGTAATAGCCGGGGTAGTCGTCGCCCAGCATGCCGATGTTGCCCGAAACGGCCGAGGCCAGAACCGGGACGTCGGCGGCCAGCGCCTCGCAAATCACGTTGGCGCCGCCTTCCATGACCGAGCTCACCACCAGCAGGTCCGCGCGGGAGAAGTGTTCCAGCACGGCCTCGTGCGTCAACTCGCCCAACCAGTGGTAGCGCGGCAACTTGCTCTCGGCCAGGCGCGCTGTCCGGGCCATTTCTTCGGACAGTGCGCGGCCGAGATGGATGATCTGCGTGCGCGAGTGCTCCGGCAGGTAGGCGCTGGCGAGGGCGGCGCGGAACGGGTCCTTTTCCTCGCGCAGGTGGCCCACCACCAGCACGCGGAAGGGACCGCTGAACTGCGGCTGGTGCGGGTTGTCGGGCGAGGATTGATAAATGACGCGGGTCTTGGCCGCGTGCTCTGGCTTGAGTTCGTCAATGCCGCGCCCCTGCAAGACCACCAGGCGATGGGCGAGATCCAGCGAGGTTTGCGCGTCGGGATCGCTCTGGATGTCGCGGTAGAGATCCGTGCCGGTCAGCACCACGATCAGCGGCCGGCTGGGATGGCGCTCGGCGAAGGCATGGATGGATTTGCAGCTGCGCCGCGCGTGCAGCGCGATCATCAAGTCGGCCGGCGCGCCGTTCCATTCGGTGGAAACTTCGACCTCGTAGCCGGCTTCGCGCAGAAAACCCGTCCAGCGCGCGGCGGTGTGCCAGTTGCCGCCGCGCTGCTCGGCGCCATAAGGGGTGATCAATACAATGCGCATTTGGGAATAGTGACACAAAGCCGGAAAATAGCGCTATGCATGACCTGATCACTTCCCGCGACAACCCGCTGTTCAAGCGGCTGAAAAAACTGGCCGAGTCGGCGCGCGAGCGGCGCGAGACGCGCACTGCGCTGCTGGATGGCGA
The DNA here is from genome assembly GCA_002327405.1 of Thiobacillus sp. UBA2186. Classification (GTDB taxonomy): domain Bacteria; phylum Pseudomonadota; class Gammaproteobacteria; order Burkholderiales; family Thiobacillaceae; genus UBA6918. Next base: position 35,099 of record DCVO01000044.1, read on the forward strand.
ACATCTGGTCGAGGCTTATCTCGATGCGGGAGGGCAGCCGCTTGTGCTGCTGCATAGTGCGTCCTGCACACCGGCGCTCTTGAATAAACTGGCGGCACGCTGTGACGGCGCGAAAGTGGCTGCCTTGTCAGACAGCCTGTTCGCCGAGCTGTCGCCGGTGGGCAGCCCGACCGGCATTCTTGCCGAAGTCGCGTGGCTGGATCCGGCGCCGGGGGATGCCATGCCTCTTGTGATGCTGCTCGAAGACATTCAGGATCCGGGCAATCTCGGCAGCCTGCTGCGCAGCGCTGCCGCTGCCGGCGCCACGCTGGCGGTGCTGTCCAAGGGCTGCCATGACGCCTGGTCGCCCAAGGCCCTGCGCGGCGGCCAGGGCGCACAGTTCGTGCTGCCCATGTTGCTGCGCACGGATTTGCCCCAATGGATACAATCGCAGAATATGCCGGCATGGGCGCTCGCCCTGGGCGGTGAGCAAACGCTGTTCGATACCGATCTCTCCGGGCCGGCGGCGATTCTGGTCGGCAACGAAGGCGCGGGGCTGTCAGAAGAAATCCTGCACCTGGCCACGGCGCGCGTGCGCATCCCCATGCCGGGCAGGATAGAGTCGCTCAATGCCGCCGCTGCCGCTGCGGTCGCGCTCTTCGAAGCGGTGCGGCAGAGGGCAGGAGCTAGGGGCTAGGAATTAGGGACTAGGGGGTATGCGGCTGTAGGCCGCGCCGTTTACAAGATAAGCGCGAAGCACAATCCCTGACCCCTGACCCCTGACCCCTGCAATGAAACTCCTACATTCCGCGCTGCGCTTCCGCGTCA
>DCVO01000044.1:35944-39976 GCA_002327405.1 Thiobacillus sp. UBA2186
CCTGACCCCTGACCCCTAACCCCTAGCCTCCTCGTGCACGATCAGCGCGGCGATTTCCTCCACCGAGCGGCGCGTGGTATCGATCACCGGTATGCCGCTCGCGGCCATCATGGCTTCGGCCGCCTGGATTTCGCTGCGGCAGTTTTCCAGGCTGGCATAGCGGCTTCCCGGCAGGCGCTCGTTGCGGATCTGCGAAAGCCTTTCCGCGCTCAGAGTCAGGCCGCGCAGTTTTTCGCGATGTTTGAGCAGCACCGGGGGCAGGGTATGCGCGACGAGGTCGTCGGGGGTCAGCGGGTAGTTGGCGGCCTTTTTGCCATATTGCAGGGCGAGGTAGAGCGAGACCGGCGTCTTGCCGGCGCGCGAGACGCCGACCAGGATGAGATCGGCTTCGCCCAGCCGCTCGGGGTTGAGGCCGTCGTCCACCGCCAGCGCGAAGTTCACCGCGTCGATGCGCGCGTGGTAGCTGTTGCTCATGCCGTGGATCTGCCCGGACGACGCGGTCGGCGCCATGCCCAGCAGGGTGGCCAGCGGCGCACTGAAGGCATCGAAAATATCGAAGACCGGGGCTTCACAATTACGCAAGCCGGCCCTGATATTCTCGTCAGTCAGGGTGGAAATGACCACGGCAGGCATGGCCGCGCGCACGCGCTCGGCCAGCGCCACGGCCTTGGACGGCGTATCGATGAAGGGCACGGTCAGCGCATGGTATTCCAGCTCCCTGAATTGAGAGAGTAGACTGTGGCCTACGGCCTCGGCGGTGACGCCGGTGTGGTCAGACACGAAGAATACGGTCAGTTTTTGCACAGGATGAGTACATGAGCCAACATCAAGACGACTATATCGCACCGCTGGAAACCTTGTCGATGCAGGACGTGCCCAGAGTGGGCGGCAAGAACGCCTCGCTGGGCGAAATGATCGGCGCGCTGTCAGGACTGGGCGTGGCGGTGCCGGGCGGTTTTGCCACCACGGCCAAGGCCTTCTGGGATACGCTGGAACAGAACGGTCTGCGCGAGAAGATCAACGCGCGTCTGGCCGGTCTCGACGTCAACGACATCGCCGCCTTGCAGAGCGCCGGACGCGACATCCGCGCCATGGTCGAGGCGGCCGCTCTGCCGGCGGCGCTGGAAGAGGGCATCCGCAAGGCCTATGCCGCCATGGGCGACAACGTCGCCGTCGCCGTGCGTTCCTCCGCCACCGCGGAAGACCTGCCCGACGCCTCCTTCGCCGGGCAGCAGGAAACCTATCTCAACATCCACGGCGCCGATTCGGTGGTGGCGCACGTAAAGAAGGTGTTCGCCTCGCTCTACAACGATCGTGCCATTGCCTATCGCGTGCACCACGGCTTCGTGCACGACGAGGTGGCGCTCTCGGCCGGCGTCCAGCGCATGGTGCGCTCCGACCTCGCCGCGTCCGGGGTGCTGTTCACGCTCGACACCGAATCCGGCTTCCGCGACGTGGTGTTCGTCACCGCCGGCTACGGCCTGGGCGAAACCGTCGTGCAGGGTGCGGTCAACCCGGACGAGTTCTACGTGCACAAGCCTACCGGCGCGCTGGTCAGCAAGGCCCTGGGCGGCAAGGCCATCAAGATGATCTACGCCGGCCACGGCACCAGCGTGGTCGATACCACGGCCGGGGAGCGCAGCCGCTTCTCCCTCAGCGACGAGGAAGTGCGCAAGCTCGCGCAGATGGGCATCACCATCGAGAAGCACTATGGCCGCCCCATGGACATCGAATGGGCCAAGGACGGCGAAACCGGCGAACTCTTCATCGTGCAGGCGCGCCCCGAGACCGTGAAGGCGCGCGCCGGCGGCATCAGCGAGGTGTACCACTTGAAGGACGGCGGCAAGGTGCGCGTGAGCGGCCGCGCCATCGGCCAGAAGATCGGCGCCGGCCGCGTGTGCGTGGTTGCAAGCCCGCAGGAAATGGACGAGGTGCAGCCCGGCGACGTGCTGGTGGCAGACATGACCGATCCCGACTGGGAACCGGTGATGAAGCGGGCGTCGGCCATCGTCACCAACCGCGGCGGCCGCACCTGCCACGCCGCCATCGTCGCACGCGAACTGGGCATTCCGGCCGTGGTCGGCACCAATGACGCGACCGCGGTACTGAAGGATGGCGACGAGGTCACCGTGTCCTGCGCCGAAGGCGACACCGGCATGGTCTACGAAGGCCTGCTGGAATTCGAGGTGCGGGAGGAGAGCCAGGAAAAGCTGCACGAGCCGCCGGTGAAGATCATGATGAACGTCGCCAATCCCGAGCGCGCCTTCACCTTCGCGCAGATTCCCAACCACGGCGTGGGACTGGCGCGCATCGAATTCGTCATCAACAACCAGATCGCCATCCACCCGCTGGCGGCGATGGCCTACCCGAACGTGCCTGCCGATGTCGCGGCGGTGATCAAGGACAAGACCGCCGGCTACGCCGACCCGGTGGCTTTCTACGTGGACAAGCTGGCCGAAGGCATCGCCACCCTGGCCGCGGCCTTCTGGCCCAAACGCGTGATCGTGCGCATGTCCGACTTCAAGTCCAACGAGTACGCCCATCTCGTCGGCGGCAAGGAGTACGAGCCGGTGGAGGAAAACCCCATGCTCGGCTTCCGCGGCGCCGCACGCTACATCTCCAGCGCCTTCCGCCCCGCCTTCGAGCTCGAATGCCGCGCGCTGAAGAAGGTGCGCAACGACATGGGCCTCACCAACGTGGAAATCATGATTCCCTTCGTGCGCACCCTGGAAGAGGCGAGCGGGGTGGTGGAACTGCTCGCGCAGAACGGCCTGAAGCGCGGGGAGCACGGCCTGCGCCTCATCATGATGTGCGAGATACCCTCCAACGTGCTGCTGGCCGAGGAATTCCTCGATCTTTTCGACGGCTTCTCCATCGGCAGCAACGACCTCACCCAGTTGACCCTGGGGGTGGACCGCGATTCCGCCCTGGTGGCGGGCAGTTTCGACGAGCGCAACCCGGCGGTGAAGAAGCTGCTGGGCGAAGTCATCGCCATCTGCAAGCGCCGCGGGAAATACATCGGCATCTGCGGGCAGGGACCGTCGGACCATCCCGATCTGGCAGACTGGCTGGTGGAGCGCTCCATCGATTCGCTGTCGCTGAATCCGGATACGGTGCTGGCGACGTGGAAGCGGTTGGCGGTTTAGGTTATTAACTAGGTTGGGGCAGGCCGACAAAAGTCGCCGGGGGTTGCCCGGCGGCAAGTTACTTTCTTTGTTTGCCCAAAGAAAGTAACCAAAGAAAGGGCACCCGGCTATGCCGGCCTCCGGCTTCCCTTAGCCTGAAGCTTGCGGGCGGGCGGCGCAGAACTCGCCCCGCTTTGGTTTGTTTGCAGAAGTGAGCGGGGCTCAGACATGCTGCGCCCGCGCTATTCCGCCCGCAAGCTCCAGGCTGCGGCGGCAAAGACGGGGAATTTCAAACCCAAAACCCAATCCCGCCAACCCCCCTTTATCAAGGGGGGCTTGTACTACCCTCTTGGCAAAGGGGGTGGCGCGAAGCGCCGGGGGATTTTGGGTTTGAATTTTCCCCCTCTACGCCACCGAGGAGGCGCAGGCCAAACGGGATGAAGGCGAACCCTGTCCGAGCTCCGCAGCAGGGCGCGTTGGTGAGCCGCCCGTTTGGACAAGCCGACGAGGGAACCCGCAGGGTGGCGTAGTGGGGCCGCCTTCTTTTGGTTACTTTTCTTGGCGGAGCAAGAAAAGTAACTAGCAGCCGGGCTACCCCCGGCGACTTTTGTCGGCCTGCCAAGGCATTTCCAGAGTTCTCCAGCGGTTTTTGCCGGCCTGCCCGGCATTCGGGACTTTCCCGATCCCCGTATTGGGCCCGTAACCCGTTTGAGTGTAAAATTCAGCATTACCTGCTCCGCAAACGGAACATGACCAAGTTTGTATTCGTTACCGGCGGCGTGGTGTCTTCCCTCGGAAAAGGCATCGCCTCCGCATCCCTGGCTGCGATTCTCGAATCGCGCGGCCTCAAAGTCACCCTCTTAAAGCTGGATCCCTACATCAACGTCGATCCCGGCACGATGAGCCC
>DCVO01000044.1:40066-43014 GCA_002327405.1 Thiobacillus sp. UBA2186
GTGGCCATCGTCGAGATCGGCGGCACGGTGGGCGACATCGAATCGCTGCCCTTTCTGGAGGCCATTCGCCAGATGGGCATCGAGGACGGCCGCGACAGAACCTGCTTCATCCACCTGACCCTGTTGCCCTACATCCCGACCGCCGGCGAGCTCAAGACCAAGCCCACCCAGCACAGCGTGAAGGAGTTGCGCGAAATCGGCATCCAGCCCGATGTGCTGCTGTGCCGCGCCGACCGCGATATTCCCAAGGACGAGCGCCGCAAGATCGCGCTGTTCACCAACGTGCAGCCGGAGGCGGTGATCCAGGTGCTGGATGCCGATTCGATCTACAAGATCCCGGCCATGCTGCACGAGCAGATGCTTGACGAGATCGTCTGCCACAAGCTCGGCATCCTGGCGCGCGCGGCCGACCTTTCCGTGTGGAAGAACCTGGTCAACGCCCTGGAACACCCCGAATGTGAGGTCAACATCGCCTTCGTCGGCAAGTACGTGGACCTGACCGAATCCTACAAGTCGCTGTCGGAAGCCATGATCCATGCGGGCATGCATACGCGCAGCAAGGTCAACATCCAGTACATAGACTCCGAGTCCATCGAGAAGGAAGGCGTCGATTGCCTCAAGGACAAGGATGCCATCCTGGTGCCGGGCGGCTTCGGCAAGCGCGGCGTGGAAGGCAAGATCGCCGCCATCCGTTATGCGCGCGAGAACAAGGTGCCTTATCTGGGCATCTGCCTCGGCATGCAGCTTGCGGTGGTCGAATATGCGCGCGACGTGGCGGGCATGGCCGACGCGCATTCCACCGAATTCGAACCGGCTACCACGCATCCGGTCATCGGCCTCATCACCGAGTGGCTGGATCGCGAAGGTCACATCGAGAAACGCACTGAACTGTCCGACCTGGGCGGCACCATGCGCCTGGGCGGGCAGGTGTGCAAGCTCAAGGAAGGTTCGCTGGCACGCCAGGTCTACGGCCAGCCGGAAATCATGGAGCGCCACCGCCATCGCTACGAGGTCGACAACGAACTACTGGCGAAGCTGGAAGAAAAAGGCCTGGTCGTGGCGGGCCGCGCACCCGGCACTGATCTGTGCGAAATGGTCGAGCTGCCGCAGGACGTGCATCCCTGGTTCGTGGGCTGCCAGTTCCATCCGGAGTTCACCAGCAACCCGCGCAGCGGCCATCCGCTGTTCAAGGCCTTCGTGCTGGCAGCCATTGCCAATCAGACGGCCAGAAAGAAGGAAGCGGCATGAAGCTGTGTCATTTCGAAGCGGGGTTGGATAAACCACTGTTCCTCATCGCCGGCCCCTGCGTCATCGAGTCCGAGCAGCTGGCCATGGATACCGCCGGCGCCTTGAAGGAAATGTGCGCGGCGCTCAACGTGCCCTTCATCTACAAGTCATCGTTCGACAAGGCCAACCGCTCCTCGGCCAAATCCTTCCGCGGGCCTGGCATGGAAGAAGGCCTGCGCATCCTGGCCGAAGTGAAGAAGCAGATCGGCGTGCCGGTGCTGACCGACGTGCACGAGGACACACCGCTCGCCGAGGTGGCCAGCGTGGTGGACGTGCTGCAGACCCCGGCCTTCCTGTGCCGCCAGACCAATTTCATCCAGAACGTGGCGAAGCAGGGCAGGCCGGTCAACATCAAGAAAGGCCAGTTCCTTGCCCCCTGGGACATGAAGAACGTGGTGGACAAGGCCCGCGCCACCGGCAACGAGCAGATCATGGTGTGCGAGCGCGGGGTTTCCTTCGGCTACAACACGCTGATTTCCGACATGCGCGGGCTCGCCATCATGCGCGAGACCAATTGCCCGGTGGTGTTCGACGCCACCCATTCGGTGCAGCAGCCCGGCGGCATGGGCGAGAAGAGCGGCGGCCAGCGCGAGTTCGTGCCGGTGCTGGCGCGCGCGGCGGTCGCGGTCGGCATTGCCGGCCTCTTCGCCGAGACCCACCCCAACCCCGAGTGCGCGCTGTCCGACGGCCCCAATGCCTGGCCGCTGCCGCTGATGAAAGAATTGCTGGAGACGTTGAAAGAAATCGACGCGCTGGTGAAACAGCGCGGGTTTGCCGAAGACAAACTGATGAAAAGCTGAAAAACAATGGACAGGGAGGTGAAGGGAGGAAAGAGAGTAAAGCCTTTACCTCCCTGAACCTCCCTTTCCTCCCTGTTAATGATTTAAGGAATAAAAATTGAGCGCGATTGTTGATGTGATTGGGCGTGAAATTCTCGACTCCCGGGGCAACCCCACCGTGGAGGCGGACGTGTTGCTGGAATCCGGCGTGATGGGCCGTGCGGCGGTGCCGAGCGGCGCCTCTACCGGCAGCCGCGAGGCGATCGAACTCAGGGATGGCGACAAGAGCCGTTACATGGGCAAAGGCGTGCTGAAGGCCGTCGAGCACGTGAACACCGAAATCTGCGAAGCCATCATCGGGCTGGACGTCGAGGACCAGGCCTTCCTCGACCGCACCATGATCGAACTCGACGGCACCGAAAACAAGTCGCGCCTCGGCGCCAATGCCATCCTCGCCGTGAGCATGGCGATCGCGCGCGCCGCGGCCGAGGAATCCGGCCTGCCGCTCTACCGCTATCTGGGCGGCGCCGGTCCCATGGCGCTGCCGGTGCCGATGATGAACATCATCAACGGCGGCGCCCATGCCAACAACAGCATCGACATGCAGGAATTCATGATCATCCCCGTGGGCGCCAAGAGCTTCCGCGAGGCCCTGCGCTACGGCGCCGAAGTGTTCCATACGCTGAAGAAGCTGCTCGACGGCAAGGGCATGACCACCACCGTCGGCGACGAGGGCGGCTTCGCGCCCAACCTCGAATCCAACGAAATCGCGCTGAAACTCATCGTCGAAGCCATCGAAAAGGCCGACTTCATGCCCGGCGCCGACATCGCGATCGGCGTGGACTGCGCCTCCAGCGAGTTCTACAAGGACGGCCTCTACCA
>DCVO01000065.1:0-13533 GCA_002327405.1 Thiobacillus sp. UBA2186
GGGCCGGCAACGCCAGGAACCGGCCATTCGACTAGCAGCATGTCGGACTTGAGCGACCGTAGCGAGCCGGGTGGGAGAGCGAGGACAGTTTTTCACGATTTCGAGGCGCATAGCGGGCCTATGCAACGAGAAATCGGGGAAAACGAGTTTGCGAGTTTCGGCGCAGGCCAAAACGAGTTTGCGAGTTTCGGCGCAAGCCAAAAATGGACCGCTCTTCCCACCGGCGCAGTAGATCAGCCTCAAGTCCGACAGGCTGCTAGGTGCCTTGCTTTACTTTGCCGTCGGCCCGCTCCGTTGTCCCGTCTGCGGCATCGTTTCTGCCAAGCCCGCGTGACTGCGCGCGGCGCATCATTTCCCGCCCCATGGCCTTGAACTGGCTTTCCAGCATGCCGCTGATGTAGGAACTGACCAGGCCGGCCGGCACGGGGAGGTCGGGTTCGGCAGTGAGGTGATAGGAGATGAGGGTGCCTTCCACGTCGCGAGTCAGCAGCATCAGGCTCTCCATGCGCGTATTGCCTGACAGGGAGTGCGCGCGTATGGAGCGATAGGGGACGGTCTCGAGCTGCCGGGTGGACTCGTAAGGGATGGGCAGCATGCCGAGGCGCAGGCGGCCTTTCTGCTCGAGGTGGATGAGGCTGCCGTTGCGCAGCAGGACCCTGCTGGAGTCGAGATTGGGGATGAAGGCGGGCATGTTCTCGAAATCCGTCAGCACGTCCCAGGCCTCGGCAGGCGAGACCGGAACCCTGTAGCGGAGGTCCAGCACCACGATGCCGTCTCGGTTTTCGACCTGAACGACGGGCACGGGCGGTTCCGCGGCCGCGTCTGTTCCTCCGGAGCACATGCCGGGAAGCAGCGCGAGCAGCAGGGCGGTCAGCAGTTTCGGCATCATGGCGGTTCTCGGCATTGCCATTCTTCTACAGCCATGTTTCCGTTTGGTGACTATCCTGCCTGGCGCTCAAGGCAGTCCAGGTAGAGGGCCGGGTCGTAGGGCGATCCCGGGCGTTGCGACTGCCAGATCATTTCCGCCAGGCAGTCCATGGCGGCGTGCTCGGCCGCCATGCGGTCGCCCAGCCTTGCGGCGAGGCGGTCCAGACGCTCGCGGATGCCGGGCGGCTGGTCGATGGAAGCCTGCTCTGCGAGGGAAAGATGCATGGAAAGGTGCAGGAAGGGATTGGTTTCGCCGAATTCGGGCGGGTAGTCGCGGGTGAGATAACGCTCGGGCTGGTCGAGCATGGCATGGTATTCCGGGTGCTGGAGGATGAGCGGCAGCGCCAGCGTTTCGGCGCCTTCCAGCGGCAGCTTGTCCTTGTATTTCTTCCACACGCCAAAGAAAAACCGACGGACTTGATCCCTGCTCGGGTTAAACATTCTTGTCCTTGTAGTCGCACAGATCGGCAATCACGCACTCGCGGCATTTCGGCTTGCGCGCGGTGCAGGTGTAGCGGCCGTGCAGGATCAGCCAGTGGTGCGCGTGCTGCAGGTATTGTTTGGGCACGACCTTGAGCAGCTTCTTCTCCACTTCCAGCGGGGTTTTGCCGGGCGCAAGGCCGGTGCGGTTGGCCACGCGGAAGATGTGGGTATCCACCGCGATGGTCGGCTGGCCGAAGGCCACGTTGAGGATGACGTTGGCGGTCTTGCGCCCCACGCCCGGCAGTTTCTCCAGCGCTTCGCGCGTGGCGGGCACTTCGCCGCCGTACTGGTCGATGAGGATTTTGCAGGCCTGGATGATGTGCTTCGCCTTGCTCTGGTACAGGCCGATGGTCTTGACGGTGTCGCGCAGGCCCTCCTCGCCGAGCGCGAGAATTTTCTGCGGGGTGTTGGCCAGGGGAAACAGGCGACGCGTGGCGAGGTTCACCCCCTTGTCGGTGGCCTGTGCCGACAGCACCACCGCGACCAGCAGCTCGAAGGGCGTGCTGTACTCGAGCTCGGTGGTGGGGTGCGGATCGATGGCCTGCAGGCGGCGGAAGATCTCGGCGCGCTTGGCGGCGTTCATGGCTTGAGGGTGGAAAGGTTTTTACAAAGAGGACATGAGGACAAGAGGAAAAACCAACAAACAAAATTCAACCTAGAAACCTCAGTTGACCGCTTGTTTCTCCTGGAAAAGCCGCACGGGTATTGAGTTTTCTGCCTTCGTTGACGATTACCCGTTGGGTGAGTACGCTACGCACCCGCTGGCACGCCCGGACACGCGCCTGGCTTTGTCGCTGTGCCGAAACTCGCCCAAAAGCGCTGCCTGCGCAGGCTCGTTTTCGCTCCTCCTTGCAGGCATGGCGCTCCGGAGCGTTGTCCGAGGGGCCCCGCATAGCGGGGATCGGACAGCGAAGGAGATGCCGGCGAGCGCAATGTGGAGCGCCCGCATCCCGCTTTGGGGTCGCATCCCCGAAGGGGCCCCTGCTCCGCCCTTCGCGGTCGCCCTGCGGCGTCGTCGCTTCGCGCCAGACACGTGTCCGAACGCACCATCGGGCGCGTCCAACTGAGGTTTCTAGGTTCAATCGACCGCGGAGTTCGCAAAGGAAGTTCGCAGAGGAATGATTGATGAAAACTCCGCGTCCTCCGCGAACTCCGCGGTTGACAAGGTTTACTCCTGTCCTCTTGTCCTCCTTGTTCAGAACGTTTCTTCTCATTGTCCGCGCTTTAGCGTTTTATGCAGTTTCTGTTTTTCACGCAGCCGCTTCACCTTGGTCGTGGGCGCATGGCTGCCGGCCTTGCGCTGCTTGACCAGGACGACCAGAGGGTTGCGCGGCTTGCGCGGCGCCTTGCCGCGGATTTTCATGCCGGCAGGGCGGATGCCGCGGTTTTGGCGGCGCGTTGCGCGCGCTGCTGGGCACGCGCATCCAGCCAGTTGCGCCCGGCGATCAAAAGGCCCAGGCCGATGAATGCGCCGGGCGGCAGGATGGCGAGCAGGAAGCCCTTGTAGTCCGGCAGCACGGTGATGACCCAGTCCTTCGTCTCCGGCCCGAGGGCGAGGTCGATGCCGGACAGCAAGGTGCCCTGGCCGGCGACTTCGCGCAGGCCGCCCAGCACCACCAGCACCAGGGTCAGGCCGATGCCCATCAAGGCGCCGTCGAGTGCGCTGTGCAGGGGGTGGTTCTTGGAGGCATAGGCATCCGCGCGCGCCAGCACGATGCAATTGGTGGTGATGAGCGGAATGAAAATGCCCAGCACCAGATACAGGGGGTGGGCGAAGGCGTTCAGCGCAAGGTCGATGACGGTGACCAGCGCGGCGATGATGAGAATGAAGACGGGAATGCGGATTTCGTGCGGCACGAAATTGCGCACGCCCGACACCGCCAGGCTGGAAGCGGCCATGACGAATACGGTGGCAAGGCCGAGCGACAGCGCGTTGACCACGTTGTTGCTGATGGCGAGCAGCGGGCACAGCCCCAGCAGCTGGACGACGCCGGGGTTCTGCTTCCACAGGCCGTTATGGGCGAGGGTGGAGAATTCCTGTTTCGTGATCATGGTTTCGAGGCTTCGATGGGCTGCAAAAGCGTTTCGCGATGCAACTGAAAATATTTTAGCGCTTCGCGCACGGCCTTGACGATGGCGCGGGGCGTGATGGTGGCGCCCGCGCGCGAATCGAACTCGCCGCCGTCCTTTTTCACCTTCCAGCGGCCATCCCGGTCGGGGTGGTAGGACTTGCCGGTAAACTGCAGGACCCAGTCGCTTTTCGCAAGCTGGATGTAATCGCCGAGCCCGGGCGTTTCCTTGTGCTGCGTGACGCGCACGCCCGTCAGAACGCCGGTGGCATCGATGCCGATGAGGAGATGGATGTCGCCGCTATAGCCTTCGGGCGCCACGGCTTCCAGCACCACGCCGGCGGGCCGGCCGTCACGAGTGGCAAGCCACATGCCGGAGGGTTTGCGCGTGCCGAGCAGGGGGGAGGGCGGCAGTTCGCGCCAGGCGCCGAGCAGATCGTTGTCGTACAACTCTTTCGGCAAAACCTGGTTGATGAGCGCGAGCTTTTCCGCCTGCGCGCTTTTCTCGATGACGGGGTGGGTCTGGCGGTAGGTGTAGGCGAGCAGCGCCGTTCCGATGAGCGCGAACAGGAACAGGATGGTGCTGGTGCGCAGCGCGTTGTTCAGGACGGCGTTCATTTTTTCTTCGCCTCGCCGAACACCAGCGGCTGGGTCCAGGCATCGATCAGCGGCACGCACAGGTTCATGAGCAGGATGGCGAAGGCCACACCGTCGGGGTAGCCGCCGAACACGCGGATGATAACGGCGAGGAAGCCCGCGCCGAGACCGAAGATGAGGCGGCCGCGCGGCGTGGTCGAACCCGACACCGGGTCGGTCGCGATGAAGAACGCGCCCAGCATGACGCTCGGCGTGGCGATCTGGAACCAGGGTGCGGCGAAACGGCCGGCATCCGCCCAGTGCAGGAAACCGGCGGTGAGCCAGATGCCGGCGAGGAAGGCCACCGGCACCTGCCAGGGCACGATGCGCAGTGCCCACAACGCGATGCCGCCGACAAGATAACCGGCTGCCACCCATTCCCCGCCAACGCCGCCGATGCTGCCGAAGACATGGCTGGCGGCATGGATCTCGCCCAGCGTGTGCTGCTGCAATAGGCCGGTGCGCACGGTATCGAGCGGCGTGGCGGTGACCACGGCATCCAGCGCCACGCCGGAGGGCAGTCCCCCGCCGAAAATGAAGGACAGGCTTTCGCCGAAGTTCAGCGGATGCGCCGCCAGCGACAGCGGCGCGGACCACTGCGTCATCTGCGCCGGGAAGGAAATGATGAGGACGGCGAAGCCGACCATGGCCGGGTTGAAAATGTTCTGCCCAAGTCCGCCGTAGAGATGCTTGGCCACGCCGATGGCGAAGGCCATGCCCACCAGGGTCAGCCACCATGGCGCCAGCGGCGGCAGCGACAGCGCCAGCAGCCAGGCGGTGACGAGTGCGCTGCCGTCGGCAAGGAAAGGCTTGAGCGGATAGCCGCGCAACCCGAGGGCGAGCGCTTCCAGCGCCAGCGCCAACAGCGATGCCCAGACGAGATTGATGACGATGCCCCAGCCGAAGTGCCAGGCATAAGCCAGCACGCCGGGCAGCAGGCAGGCCAGCACCAGCAGCATCACGCGGGTGACGCTGCCTTTTTGCAGGATGTGGGCGGAGGCGGTCATGCGGAAAGCTTATTCAATCCAGGAGTCTTTACCACAGGGACACAGAGGCGCAAAGAAAAAGAAAATCTTTTTGACAGGGAGGAAAGGGAGGTAAAGGAGGGGATAAAAGTTGTTCCTCCCATTCCCCCCTTAACCTTCCAGTGAAGGCTTTTCTCGCTGTCTTTGTGTCTCTGTGGCTCATCTGGCATTCTCCAGGTTCAATGTTGTTCCGGCTCCACCGGCTGTTTGGCGATCTCGCGGATTTTAGCCCGCCGCGCCTCGACCTCGGCGATCTCCGCCTGCTTCTCGGGCGGCAGGTTGTCGACGTTCTTCGGCGTGACGGCGGCCTTCCTGGCCTGGGCGCGCGCGAGCGCTTCCTGGATCAGTTTCTTTTTGGCGTCCTGCTCGGCTGTGCTCAAGGCAGGCGCCTCGGCCTTCTTGGTCGCCGCCTTGGCGGCGAGACGCTCGGCCTTTTCCTTCTTCTCGCGTTCGAGGCGGAAGAGGCGGAACTCGTGGCGCTCGCGCGCGGTGTCGGCCAGGCGCTTTTCCTTCTCCCGCGCCCAGATCTCGCTCTTGGCGTAGCGGTAATAATCCACCAGCGGAATATGGCTCGGACACACATAGCTGCAGCAGCCGCATTCGATGCAGTCGAACAGGTGGTATTCCTGCGCGCGGCCGAGATCCTTGGCGCGCGCAAACCAGTAAAGCTGCTGCGGCTGCAATTCGGCGGGGCACACCGGCACGCACTGGGTGCAGCGGATGCAGGGCATCTCCGGCGGCCTGGGCGGGAACAGCTCCTTCGATTTCGCCAGCACGCAGTTGCTGGCCTTGACCACCGGCACGTCCATGGCGGGGACGTCGAAGCCCATCATCGGGCCGCCCATGATGATGCCGGTGAGGCCTTCGCGCTCGCCGGCGTGCAGCAGGAGTTCGCTCATGGGCGTGCCGATCAGTACCTCGTAATTCTGCGGCCGCAGCACGTGGCCGGTGACGGTGACGATGCGCGAGACGAGCGGCTCGCCATGGTTCAGCGCGCGCGAGAGCGCGTAGCTGGTGCCCACGTTGAACACCTGCACGCCGACATCGGTGGTGCGGCCGCCCGAAGGCGTGTCAAGGCCGGTCAGCGTCTTGGTGATCTGCTTGCCGCCGCCGCCCGGATAGATCGTCGGCATGGCGACGACTTCGATTGCCACGCCGATTTTTTGTGCGGCCGTGCGCATGGCAGCGATGGCTTCCGGCTTGTTGTCCTCGATGCCGGCGATGAGCTTTTCCGCGCCGATCAGATGCTGCATGATGCGCGCGCCTTCGAGAATGTCCTCGGCGCGCTCGCGCATCAGGCGGTCGTCGCAGGTGATCCAGGGCTCGCATTCGCCGCCGTTCAGGATCAGCGTGTGAATGGCGGGACCGCCCGCGGGATCGAGCTTGATCGAGCTGGGAAACACCGCGCCGCCGAGGCCGGCGATGCCGAAATCGCGCACATGGCCGCGCAGTGCGGCAGGGTCGGTGTTGCGCCAGTCGACGGGCGTGCGCTCGCACCACTCGTCGCGGCCGTCGGTGGAAATGGTGATGCACAGGTCCGGCAGGCCGGAAGGGTGCGGCACCTTGGACAACCCGATATCGGTGACGGTGCCGGACGAAGGTGCATGCAGGGCGACCGACACATAGCCGTCCGCCTCGGCGATCATCTGCCCTTTCAGCACATGGTCGCCGACCCTCACGATGGGCTTGGCCGGCTGGCCGATATGCTGGCGCATGGGCACCACCAGCTTTCTCGGGACGAAGGCGGCGTGGATGGGGCGCGACGAAGACTCTTTCTTGTGCTCTTCGGGATGGATGCCGCCGGGAAAACGATGCAGTTCCATCACGCGACCTGCTTCAGTTCGAACACCGGGTACTTCCATTTCCAGCTGGCGAGGTCTTCCTTCAGCGGCACCATGGAAATGCAGTCCACCGGGCAGGGCGCCACGCACAACTCGCAGCCCGTGCATTCCGATGCGATGACGGTGTGCATCTGCTTGGCCGCGCCGAGTATGGCGTCGACCGGACAGGCCTGGATGCACAGGGTGCAGCCGATGCACAGGTTCTCGTCGATGAAGGCCACGGATTTGGGCTTGGTCACGCCGTGGCTCTCGTCCAGCGGCTTGGGCTCCACGCCCAGCAGTTCGGCGAGCTTCTTCACGCCTTCCTCGCCGCCGGGCGGACACAGGTTGATGTCCGCCTCGCCCTTGGCAATCGCCGTGGCGTAGGGCTTGCAGCCGGGATAGCCGCACTGCCCGCATTGGGTCTGCGGCAGGATGGCGTCGATCTTCTCCACCATCGGGTCGCCCTCGACCTTGTACTTGAGCGCGGCAAAGCCCAGCACCGCGCCCAGCACGACGGCGATGCCCGCCATGACCAGAATGGCGGCAAGCATCAGATCTTGACCAGGCCGGAGAAGCCCATGAAGGCCAGGCTCATCAACCCCGCGGTGATCATGGCGATGCTGGTGCCCTGGAATATTTTCGGCACATCCGCCGCTTCCATGCGCTCGCGGATGCCGGCGAACAGCACCAGCACCAGCGAGAAGCCGATGGCGCCGCCGGCGCCGAACAGCAGCGACTCGACGAAATTGTGCTGCGCCTGAGCATTTAAGAGAGGAATGCCCAGCACCGCGCAATTGGTGGTGATGAGCGGCAGATAAATGCCCAGCACCTGGTACAGCAGCGGGCTGGTCTTGTGGATGAACATCTCGGTGAACTGCACGATGCCGGCGATGACCACGATGAAGGACAGCGTGCGCAAATAGAACAGATCGGTGCCGAGCAGGTATTCGTTGATGAGGTAGGACGCGCCCGAGGCCAGGGTCAGCACGAAAGTGGTGGCAAGGCCCATGGAAATGGAGGTTTCCAGCTTCTTCGACACGCCCATGAAGGGACACAGCCCAAGAATCTTGGACATGACGATGTTGTTCACGAACACCGTGCCGATGAGAAGAAGGAGGTAATGTTCCAAGGCGGCCCTTAGCAGAGACGAGTATCCGAATTATCCCGCCTGGACAGCCGATATTCAACCGTGGCGGGAGGGGGGATATGCCGGAAACGCACGCTTAACGTGAAACAACGCGAAGCGTTTCCACGTCCCCCTCTCCCACGGGGAGAGGGGCCGGGGGAGAGGGTGCCACGGGGAGAGGGCCGGGGAGAGGGAACGGACACAGCGGCTGCTGCGTTCATGATTCGGGTTGGCGCAGCCGCCATGTCCGTTAGCGCTGTTTTTCGATGTCTTCGGCCAGTCCCGGATAGGTGATCTTGCCGCCGTGGATTTGCAAACCCCTGCCCAGGTGCGGGTTTTCCTCCGCCGCGCCAACGCCCTTGTCCGCCAATGCCAGCACGAAGGGCAGTGTGGCCTGGGTCAGCGCCAGCGTGGCGGTGCGCGCCACCGCCCCCGGCATGTTGGTCACGCAGTAGTGCACGATGTTCTCTTCGACGTAGAACGGCTCGCTGTGCGTGGTGGGACGCGAAGTCTCGCTGATGCCGCCCTGATCGATGGACACGTCCACCAGCACCGAGCCGGGGCGCATGGACTTGAGATGTTCGCGCGTGAGGATGTGCGGCGCGCGGCGTCCCGCCACCATGGCCGCGCCGATGACGATGTCGGACTGTTCGGCCGCCTGCGCCACTTCGCCCGGCGTGGCGAAAGCGGTTTCGCAGCGCGCGCCGTACATTTCCTCGGCATGGCGCAGCCTGTCCGCGTCGCGGTCCAAAAGCCGCACCTGCGCGCCCAGGCCCACGGCCATGCGCACCGCGTTCATGCCCACCGTGCCGCCGCCGATCACGGCCACGCGCGCCGGCCACACTCCCGGCACGCCGCAGATCAGCGTGCCGTTGCCGCCGTAAGGCAGCATCAGGCCCAGCGCGCCCATCTGCGGCGCCATGCGCCCGGCGATTTCCGACATCGGCCTGAGCAGCGGAAAGCCGCCGCCGGCATCGGTCACCGTTTCGTAGCCGATCGCCGCCACGTTCTTTTCCAGCAGGGTTTTCGCCAGTTCCGGCGCGGCGGCGAGATGCAGATAGCAGAACAGTAGTTGGCCCGATTGCAAGAGCGGCGTTTCCGAAGCCTGCGGCTCCTTGACCTTGACCACCAGCTCTGCGCGCCAGACCTCCGCGGCCGAGTCCGCCACTTCCGCGCCGGCTTCGCGGTAGGCCGCGTCGGCAAAGCCGATGGCCGCACCCGCACTGGACTGCACCCGCACCGCGTGTCCTGCCGCGACCAGCGCGCGCACGCCGTCCGGCGTCATCGCCACGCGGTATTCGTGATTCTTGATTTCCTTCGGTACGCCGATCAGCATGGTTGTGCCTTTTGGATTCTTGCCGGTTTCAGATTAGCTCATCGATGCGAAATGCTGCCGTATCGCGAGACCCGCATGATTTTTTTGCGGGCCGCGGCGATCCGGTGAAGCAAAGCCGTCAGCGGGGCCGCTTTTTCCGGCACCGGGCTAAAGCTCAGGTATGCGCCGACAGCTTTACCCCGAGCGCATGGACCACGCGAAGGATAGTGTCATAGCGCGGCTTGGCGCCGGGAGTCAGCGCCTTGTACAGACTTTCCCGCCCAGGCCCGGCATCCTTTGCAAGCTGGCTCATGCCGCGCGCTCTCGCCACGTCCTTGAGTGCCGTCAGGAAAAGCTCCGGGTTCTCGTCCTCCAGGGCGGCAGTCAGGTAGGCGGCAACGGCCTCGTCGCAGTCCAGATAGTCTGCTGCATCGAACTGAGTGAATTCGGTCATGATTGCTCCTTGCGCAATGCGTCCGCCATTTCTTTGGCTCGCTTGATGTCACGTTTCCGGGTGGCTTTGTCGCCGCCAATCAACAGGAGATACACCACCTCGCCGTGCCGGGTAAAGTAAATTCCGGTAACCGGGGCCATGGTGAATCCGCATTTCCGGCACCCCCGAGCCTACCGGCTCGCAGTCCCCAAAATTGCCCGCTTCCGCCGAACGGATGCGTTTGGCAATCAGGGCCTTGCCCACCTGATCCTTGAGGCCGGACAACCAGACATCGAACTCGTCTGATTTCAGGAAAGTGTTCACAATTGGCATTGTCTCCAATCAGATACATTCGTCAAATTCCCAATCCATCGCGAGGCCCGCGCTCTCAGCCCAACCCTCTCCCCGAGGGAGAGGGGGTAGATTTCCTTCTCCCTCGGGGAGAAGGTGGCGCGCAGCGCCGGATGAGGGCGCTTTTTTTTGTTCCAGCGGATTGTTTCAGCGAATTTCGTGACAGCTTCCGCTCCAGCCAATCGCCTCACGCATTGCCCTCTTCCACGATGCGGATTTCCTCATCGGTGAGGCCGTAAAGCTCGTACACCAGCGCGTCGATCTGGCGCTGGACCAGGGCCTTGTCGTGCGCGGTCCTCGCGGCGGCCAACGGTTTCGATGTGTGGGTTTTTATATTTACATGTCATCCGGGACATGCATAAAAAATCGCGATTTCTATACGTATCGACGGCAAGTTTTCAAATCTCCACCTGCGTACCCAGCTCGATCACGCGGTTGGGCGGCAGCTTGAAGAATTCCATCGCGGTCGAGGCGCTGCGGTTCATCCAGGCGAACATTTTTTCGCGCCACAGGGCCATGCCCGGCAGCTTGCTGGGCAGGATGGTCTCGCGGTTGAGGAAGAACGAGGTTTCCATCATGTTGAAGGGCAGGCCAAGCGCCTCGCTGCGCGACAGCGCCAGCGGGATGTCGGGCTCGTCCTTGAAGCCGTAGCGCACGATCATGCGCCAGGCGCCGTGGCCGAGATCGTCGATTTCGATCTGGTCGATTTCTGGCACGCTGGGCACTTCCTCGGTGACGACGGTGAGGAAAATCACGCGTTCGTGCAGCACCTTGTTGTGGATGAGGTTGTGCAGCAGCGCATGCGGCACGCTGGAATGGCTGGTGGTGAGGAACACCGCAGTGCCGGGCACGCGCTGCGGCGGGTGCGCCATCAGGCTTTCCAGGAAGGGCTCGAGCGGCAGGGTCTCGTCGGACTGCTTCTTCTGCAGCAGGGTGCGGCCTTTCTTCCAGGTGGCGAGCAAGGTGAAGACCAGCGCGCCGACCACCAGCGGGAACCAGCCGCCGTGCGGAACCTTGGGCAGGTTGGCGGCGAAGAAGGCGAGGTCGATGGCGAGGAAGAAGGCGCCCAGCGCGAGCACCGCCCACAGGTTCTTCTTCCACAGCGAATACGCCACCAGCGAGGCGAGCAGGGTGTCGATGGCCATGGTGCCGGTGACGGCAATGCCGTAGGCGGCGGCGAGGTTTGACGAGTTCTGCAGCCCCAGCACCAGGCCGGCCACGCCGATGGCCAGCGCGGTGTTGATGAAGGGGATGTAGACCTGGCCGATTTCGCGGCTGGAAGTGTGGATGATGCGCATGCGCGGCAGGTAGCCCAGCTGGATGGCCTGGCGGGTGATGGAGTAGGCGCCGGAAATCACCGCCTGCGAAGCGATGATGGTGGCGAGCGTGGCGATGCCGATGAGCAGGTAGATCGTGCCCTCCGGCGCCAGCAGGTAGAAGGGGTTTTCTATCGCCGCCGGATTGCGCAGCACCAGCGCGCCCTGGCCGAAGTAGTTGAGCAGCAGGGCCGGCAGGGTAAGCCCCACCCAGGCCGTGCGGATGGCCTGTTTGCCGAAGTGGCCCATGTCGGCGTACAGCGCCTCGGCGCCGGTCACTGCCAGCACCACCGAGCCCAGCGCGAGGAAACCGGCGAGATGGTTGTGCACGAAGAACATTACCGCGTATTGGGGACTGAGCGCCCACAGCACCTGCGGGTTGTGGATGATTTCCTTCACGCCAAGTGCGGCGAGGGTCAGGAACCAGACCAGCATGACCGGGCCGAAGAAGCTGCCGACCTGGGCGGTGCCCCAGCGCTGCACCACGAACAGGCCGACCAGGATGACGAGCGCGATGGGGATGATGAATACGTGCAGGCCGGGGGTGGCGAACTCCAGGCCTTCCACCGCCGAGAGCACCGAGATGGCCGGGGTGATGATGCCGTCGCCGTAGAACAGCGCGGCGCCGAACACGCCCAGGGTGAGGAAGGCCCATTTCAGTTCCGGCCGCTTGTGCGTGGCCTGCTGGGCCAGCGCAATCAGTGCCATGATGCCGCCCTCGCCGCGGTTGTCGGCGCGCATGATGAACAGCACGTATTTCAGCGACACCACCAGCATCAGCGCCCAGAACACCAGCGACAGCATGCCCAGCACATTGGCTTCGCTGACGCCGATGCCGTGGCTTTCGTGGAAGACTTCCTTGACGGCGTAGAGCGGGCTGGTGCCGATGTCGCCGAAGACCACGCCGATCGCGCCCAGGGTGAGTGCGGGCAGGCCGGTTTTTTGCGCAGTACTTATTGTTATTCCCCTCTCAACGCTTCGATGCATTCGCGGACCAGTCCCGGCCCGCGGTAAATGAGTCCAGTGTAGACCTGAACCAGCTTTGCGCCAGCGGAAATTTTTTCCCGCGCGTCGGCGCCGGAGAGGATGCCGCCCACGCCGATGATGGGCACTTCGTCCTGCAGCAGACGGGCAAGTTCGCTGATGACGGCGGTGGATTTCTCCCGCACCGGCGCACCTGACAGCCCGCCGGCTTCCTGTCCGTGTGCAAGGTGCGCGACCCGGTCGCGAGCCAGCGTGGTGTTGGTGGCGATCACCGCGTCCATGCGGTGGCGGCGCAAGAGCTCGGCGATGGCCGCGATCTGCTCGCCGTCGAGGTCGGGGGCGATCTTGAGCGCGATGGGCACGTAGCGGCCGTGGCTTTGAGCGAGTTCGCCCTGGCGCTGCTTCAATCGGGCGAGCAGTGCGCCTAAAGCGTCCGCGCTCTGCAGGTCGCGCAAATTCCTGGTGTTGGGCGAGGAGATGTTGACCGTGACGTAGCTCGCGTGGGCATACACGGCATCGAGGCAGGCGAGATAATCGTCGGCCGCGCGCTCGATCGCGGTATCCGCGTTCTTGCCGATGTTGATGCCGAGGATGCCCGTGAACCTGGCAGCCTTGACGTTGGCGACCAGCACGTCAACGCCGTGATTGTTGAAGCCCATGCGGTTGATGATGCCGCGCACCTCGGGCAGGCGGAACATGCGGGGCCGCGGGTTGCCGGGCTGCGGGCGGGGCGTGATGGTGCCGATCTCGATGAAGCCGAAGCCCATGCGGGCCAGGCCGTCGATGGCTTCGCCGTTCTTGTCGAGGCCGGCGGCGAGGCCGATGCGGTTGGGGAAGCGCAATCCCATCACCTCGACCGGCTTGGCGGGCTCAGGCTTGCCGGCGGGCAGCATTCGGCCGGCGAGGTTCAGCGAGTGGATGGCGAGTTCGTGGGCGGTTTCCGCGTCTAGCGAAAACAGCAGAGGGCGGGCGATGTCGTAGAGCATCGCGCGATTGTAGCGATTCGGCCCGTGTCAGGCGACGTCGGGGGTGCGAGCCTCGGGCT
>DCVO01000065.1:13607-14149 GCA_002327405.1 Thiobacillus sp. UBA2186
GTGTTGTCGCGGAACTCGATCAGGCGCGTGTCGACGTGGCTCTGCAGCAGGAAGTGGGTGTATTGCTCTCGGTTATCGAGGTCCATGCCGCCGCCCGAATGGCGCGCGCCCTGGTAGCGCTGGTAGAGGCGGTAGTGCTCCTCGATGAAGGCCAGCGGACGCTCGACGGTGCTCAGCGTGGCGTGACGCTTCCAGGCGCGCCGCTGGCTGCGGTCGGGGTGGAACTGTTGCACCGGGATGCGGACGGGCACGCAGGCGTTGCAACTGTCGCAATAGGGGCGGTAGGTGAATACGCCGCTGCGGCGGAAACCGCGTCGCACCAGTTCGCCGTAGATCTGGGTGTCGATCAGGTGCCCCGGGGTCGCGACCTGCGAGCGCGCGCTGCGTCCGGCAAGATACGAGCATGCGTACGGCGCCGTCGCATAGAACTGGATCAGGGCGTAGGGATAGTCCTTCTGCATTGTCTCCTGCCTGCGACCATGATTCTTGTCAGCGCCAGTCGAGGCTCCTTGCGGCGTCTGCCGGCCATTTACCGGGCAGGC
>DCVO01000131.1 GCA_002327405.1 Thiobacillus sp. UBA2186
CACATCGTGCTCGCCAGCATCGAGAAGCTGGTGCCCACGTTGGAAGACGCTTCGGTGCTGCTGCGGCTGCTGGCGCGCAGCGCCACCGGCCAGGAGATCACCTCCTACACCACCTTCTTCACCGGCCCGCGCCGCGCGGACGATCCCGACGGCCCCGAAGCATTCCACGTGGTGCTGGTCGACAACGGCCGCAGCCGCATGCTGGGCGGCGAGTACCACGACATGCTGCGCTGCATCCGCTGCGGCGCATGCCTCAACCACTGCCCCGTGTACGGCGCGGTCGGCGGCCACGCCTACGGCTGGGTCTATCCCGGGCCGATGGGCGCGGTGCTCACGCCTTTGATGGTGGGGCTGGAGGAGGGCAGGCCGCTGCCCAACGCCTCCACCCTGTGCGGGCGCTGCGAGGAGGTCTGCCCCATGTCCATTCCGCTGCCGAAGCTGCTGCGCGAGCATCGCCGCCAGGAATTCGCGCGCCGGCTCACACCGCCGCGCGCGCGCTGGGCACTGGCTGCGTGGGCGTATTTCGCCAAGCGGCCGGCACTCTATCGCCAGGCCTCGCGCATCGGCATCAAGCTTTTGAATCTGCTCTCCGGCGGCAAGGGCCGTTTCCGCAGCCTGTTGTTCGCGCAGGCCTGGACCGCGGCGCGCGACCTGCCGGCGCCGCAGCGCGACACCTTCATGGCGCAGTGGCAGCAGAGGAGAAAGCCATGAGCGACAGCCGCGCGGCCATCCTCGCCCGCATTTCCAGAACCCTCGCGCACGAAGCTGCGGCCGAGGCGCCGGAAATCGTGCAGCGCATCGAGGCGCATGCACGCGGTCCGCAGCCGCAGTGGGGCGAATCGCCGCGCGAACGCTTCATCGAAAAGCTGGAAAAGGTCGTCGGCACCTGGTCCGAAGTGGCCGGAAGAGAAAACATCGTCCAGGCCGTGGCGGACTATCTGGCCGCGCAGAACCTGCCGCAACGCCTGGTGCTTGCACCGCACCCGCTGCTGGACGGAATCTACTGGCCCGAAGACTGGCAGGCGGAACGCCGCCGCGCGGTAGGTGAAGACCGCGTGAGCCTCGCCGTCGCCTTCTGCGCCATCGCCGAGACCGGCAGCCTCGTGCTATTGGCCGGGCCCGACAGCCCCACCACGCTCAACTTCCTGCCCGACGATTTCCTCTGCGTATTGCCCGAGAGCCGAATCGTGCCGCGCATGGAAGACGCCTGGGCGCTCTTGCGCAGCGAGCGCGGGGGCATGCCGCGCGCGACCAACATCGTCACCGGCCCTTCGCGCACCGCCGACGTCGAGCAGACCATCCAGCTCGGCGCGCACGGCCCGCGCCGCCTGCACGTGCTCTTGCTGCAGGGCGGGGCGTGAAAGACAGCCGCCTGCCGCCGGCTTCGCTCGCCTGGCTGATCTGGGGCCTGCTCGCCAGCCTGTATTTCGTCGGCTTCTTCCAGCGCGTCGCCCCCGCGGTGATGGTGGACGAACTGATGCGCGACTTCGACATCGCCGCTACGCTGCTCGGCAACCTCTCCGCCATCTACTTTTACACCTACGCCGCCATGCAGATTCCCAGCGGACTCATGTCCGATGCGATCGGCCCGCGCCGCGTGGGCGCGCTGGCGGCCGTCGCCGCGGCGCTCGGCATCCTGCTGTTTGCGCAGGCGGATAGTCTGTGGCTCGCCTATCTCGGTCGCGGCCTCGTCGGCGCCTCGGTCGCCGTCGCCTTCGTCGCCTGCATGAAGCTCGCCGGCCATTGGTTTCCCGCCAACCGCTTCGCCACCGTGACCGGCGTTTCCTTGCTCATCGGCAACCTCGGCGGCATTCTCGCCGGCGTGCCGCTGTCCGAAGCCGTGGCCGGCATCGGCTGGCGCATGGCCATGCTGATCTGCGCGGCGGCGACGCTGCTGCTCGCCGGCATGGTGTGGCTGTGGGTACGCGACGATCCCGGCGAGCGCGGCTACGCCACCCACGCGCATCCCGAGGCCTTCAAGGACATGAGCGCCTCGCGCAGCCTGAAACTCGTCATCGCCCAGCGCGAAACCTGGCCTCTGTTCGTGGCCGGCGGCATGGTCGCCGCGCCCGTGCTCACCTTCGCCGGCCTGTGGGGCGTGCCCTATCTGGTGCAGGTGCATGGCATGGAACGCAGCCAGGCGGCGGGCTACACCACCGCCATGCTGCTCGGCTTCGCCGTCGGCGGCCCGCTGCTGGGGGCGCTGTCCGACCGCATCGGCCGGCGCAAGCTGCCTTATCTCGGCGCGGCCGTGGTGCACGCGCTGGGCTGGCTGGCTTTCCTTTATTTCACCGAGCTGCCTGCGGTAATGCGCACTCTGCTGTTCGCGACCATAGGCTTTTCCGCCGGCAGCCTCATCATCGGCTTCGCCTTCGCGCGCGAGGTCAACCACCCCGGCGCCGCCGGCACCGTGGCCGGCGTGGTCAACATGTCCGTGCTCGGCTTCGCCGCCATCCAGCAAAGCGGCATGGGCTGGATACTCGACCGCAACTGGAAGGGCGCCATGCTCGAAGGCGCGCGCATCTACGATGCCGCCGCCTACCACGCCGCGTTCTTGTGGCTGGCGGTCAGTGCGCTGGTGGGTGTGGTCAGCGTGGCGCTGACGAAGGAGACTTATTGTCGGTTGAGGTTTGAGGCGGATAACTAGATTGTTTGAAATAAATGCTGAACTTGATTCAGACCATTCGCTTGTTTGGGAAAAGGTCGGCAACCTGCCAGAAGTGGAAGTTCAGGCAGAGGAGTCCGACCGTCTCTTGTTCGGCCTTTGCTGCCGGTGGCGTCCGCCGTGTTGAATGGCGGGTGTCGCGCAGGTTGCCGACGTTGACGCGGTAGGCTGCTTGAACGGCCGCGGCCACACAACAAGATGCGTGCGGCCGCCCCGATTCTGGCTAGATTTCAGTTTGCTCGGAAATCTCCAGCGCGTCATCTACCTCAATGCCCAGGTATCTGACCGTGCTTTCCAGCTTGGTATGCCCCAGCAATAGCTGAACGGCCCTCAGGTTCTTTGTCCTCTTGTAGATCAACGTCGCCTTGGTACGCCGCATGGAGTGCGTGCCATAGGCCGATGAGTCGAGGCCGGCTGCTTTTACCCAGTCATGCACGATTCTGGCATATTGCCGTGTGGAGACATGAGGCGACTTTTCGATCCGACTCGGGAAGAGGTACTGATCGCTTCGCAGATGCGCTTTTTCAATCCACGCTGCTACTGCGGACCGGGTAGGATCGGTCAGTTCAAACTGCACTGGCCGTTGCGTCTTCCGCTGCATGACCATGGCTCTGGGGAGTACCTGGTTGCCGTTGGTCACATCGCGTACATGCAAACATACGAGATCGCAGCCACGTAGTTTGCTGTCAATCGCCAGATTGAACATGGCAAGATCCCGAACTGCCCGAGCATTCTGCAAGTGGATTCGGATAGCCCATATTTCCTTCGGCTTGAGAGGTGGCTTCTGACCGACAAGCTTGCCTTTGTTCCACGCTTCGCGTTTTTGGATGTTTTCCATGACAGACTCCTTGGTTGTTGAAGGGAATCTGTTTGAAGACCATGGGAGCCAAGTCCGCTACCTACGGGATGTTCTTCCTTCTGGCACTATTGGCCAGAAGGGAGCGATAGTGATGTCAGGCTTCGATTTCCGGTACGAATCGGAAAGCGGACATGGTTCTTTCCGGCATCCCCTTTTGAGCAGGGGAAGCCCATAGCCCCCTATCCACGAGGCTCTAGTACTTAAGTTATATGACTGCCATACAGAACTATAGCTTTTGTACTATTGCCGGGTTTCAAGGCCCCAAGCTAGGCTCCCTAAAAACCAACAACTACCCGGCGAAAGATCGGGCAAAAAACCTTAGGGGGAGACCAAGATGTTTCGTTCCATCGGCGCGACAGCCTGTCGCGCGGCTGTGCTTGCTTGCGCTTTTTTTGTCACGGGCATCATTCCGCTCGCGACGCACGCTTCTGTTCTTCCCCAAAAAACTGCTGACTCCCCCCAAAAAATCCACTTCG
>DCVO01000102.1 GCA_002327405.1 Thiobacillus sp. UBA2186
GGCGCTTCGCGGAATTCGTGGCGTTCGGGCTTGCGCGCGACGGCTTCGAGGATGGCCTGTTCGATTTCGATGTCGCTCGCGCCGGCGCGCAGCAGGGGCCCCAGTTCCAGCTTGTCGTCCTGCCCCAGGCAGAGATAGAGCGTGCCGTCGACCGAGATGCGCACGCGGTTGCAGGTGTCGCAGAAGTGCTGCGACAGCGGGGTGATGAAGCCGATGTTGAAGCGCCCGTCCGGCGTGCCGAGATAGCGCGCAGGGCCGCCGCCGGCAAGGGCGGTCTCTGTGAGGCTGTATTTTTCCGCGAGCCGCGCCTTCACCGGCTGCAGGTCCATGAACGAGGAGGCGCGCCCGGTATCGCCCATGGGCATGGTCTCGATCAGGCGCAGGATGTAGTTGCCGCGCATGGCGAATTCGACCATGGCGTCGATTTCGTCGTCGTTGACACCGGCCATGGCCA
This sequence comes from Thiobacillus sp. UBA2186, assembly GCA_002327405.1. GTDB lineage: Bacteria > Pseudomonadota > Gammaproteobacteria > Burkholderiales > Thiobacillaceae > UBA6918. The sequence continues at coordinate 455 of DCVO01000102.1, forward strand.
CCATGTTGAGCTTGATCCGGTTAAAACCGACGGCGTGGGCGGCTTCGAGACCGGCCATGATGCGCTCGAATACGTCGCGGCCGTTGATTTTTTCCACCCGCTCGGGTTTGAGCGAATCCAGGCTGACATTGAGGCGGCTGACGCCTGCATCTTTCAGGGCCTGCGCATGCCTGGACAACTGCGTGGCATTGGTGGAAAGCGACAGGTCTTCGATGCCGGGCAGTGCGGAAAGTCGGGCAGCCAGTCCGGGCAGATTGCGGCGCAAGAGCGGCTCGCCGCCGGTGAGGCGCACGCGCTTGACGCCCAGCCGGGCGAAGGCGCCGATCAGGCGCTCGATCTCGTTGAAATTCAGCCAGTGTTCGGGCTCCTCGAAGCCCTTGAAGTCCTCCGGCATGCAATACGTGCAGCGCAGGTCGCACCGGTCCGTGACGGACAGGCGGACGTATTCGATCTGGCGGCCGAAGGGATCGATGAGCATGGATGCATTCTAGCGTTATATGTGTAAAAATATAACCACTTTGCGATTATTTTTGGGACATGGAAAACGCTCAAGATCGTCCTCAAACCGGCGGCTTCGTGAGGGTCCCCACATGCATGAAGGTGCTGGGCATCGCCGGCTTTAGCGGGGCCGGCAAAACCACGCTGCTGGAAAGGCTGATCCCCCTGCTGTGTGCAGACGGAGTAAGGGTGTCGCTCGTCAAGCACGCCCACCATGGCTTCGACGTCGACCAGCCGGGCAAGGACAGCTACCGCCACCGCAGGGCGGGCGCAGGGGAGGTGCTGGTCGCGAGCGACGTCCGCTGGGCGCTGATGCACGAAAACGCAAGTGCAGAGCCGCCTCGACTGCAGGAACTGCTGGCGCGCCTGTCGCCCTGCGATCTGGTTCTGGCGGAAGGCTGGAAGCGCGACCCCATTCCCAAGATCGAGGTGCATCGCGCGGACAACGAGAAGCCGTGGCTGTATCCTGATGATGGAAACATTCTGGCGGTGGCGAGCGATGTCGCTCCGCCAGACGAAATAAAATGGCTGGGGCTGGACGATCTGTCCGGTATCCGTGCCTTCATCAAACAAGAAATAGGTGTCTAATTGTTAACCGCAGCAGAACTGTTACAGGAACTCCTGAACCGGGCGCACCCGCTCGATGAATCCGAGACCGTAGAATTATCAAAAGCCTATAATCGTGTTTTGGCAAAGGGCTTGACTTCTTTCGTCAGCGTGCCGCCGCTGGACAACACGGCCATGGACGGCTACGCGGTACGCAGCCGGGACTGCCGACAGCCGGACAGCAAACTGACGGTAAGCCAGCGCATCGCCGCCGGCCAGGTCGGCAAGCCGCTGGGGCATGGCGAAGCCGCTCGCATCTTTACCGGCGCGCCGGTTCCGCCCCATGCCGATGCCGTGGTCATGCAGGAAGACGCTTCGCTCGAAGGCGATACCGTGACGATCTACAAGGTACCGCATCCGGGCGACAATATCCGCCGCGCGGGCGAGGACATCCGTCCCGGCACCGACGTGCTCATGCCCGGCACCCGCTTGAAGGGCGCGGAACTGGGCTTGGCCGCGTCCATCGGCAGCACCGAGGCGAAAGTGGTGCGCAGGCTGAAAGTCGCGATGTTCTCCACGGGCGACGAATTGGCCGAGCCGGGCATTCCGCTCCGCCCGGGGCAGATCTACAACTCCAACCGCGCCACCCTGGCCGGCCTGCTGAGGGGGCTGGGCGTTGAAGTGATCGATCTAGGCGTCGTGAAGGACACTTTCGACGCCACCCGCGCCGCCCTGGAAAAAGCTGCGAAGCGGGCGGATGTGATCATCACCACCGGCGGCGTATCGGTGGGCGAAGAAGACCATGTCAAGGCGGCGGTCGAGACGCTGGGCTGCATCGACATCTGGAAAGTGGCCATGAAGCCCGGCAAGCCGGTGGTTTACGGCAGGATAGGCGAGGCCGATTTCATCGGCCTGCCGGGCAACCCGGTGTCGGCCTTTGCCACCTTCTGCCTGTTCGCGCGGCCGTTTCTGCTGAAACGCATGGGCGCGAGCCAGGTTTTGTATCGCGCCTATCCCGTGCGCGCCGCCTTCGACTGGCCGAAGCCCGGCAAGCGGCGCGAATTTCTGCGCGGCCACATGGTTGCCGGCCTTGACGGTGCGGCTGAAGTCCGCATCTATCCCAACCAGAGTTCCGGCGTGCTGACTTCGGTGGTGTGGGGAGACGGTTTTGTCGACCTCGACATCGGCCAGACCGTGCTGCGCGGCGAGTGGGTGCGCTTCATTCCTTTTTCCGAGGTAGTCGAATGAAAGTAAAAGTCTTGTATTTCGCCAAGTTGCGCGAACTTTTTGGCATGGAAGGCGAAGTGATCGAATTGCCGGGCGAACGCGCCTATGCCGCAGCCATCGTCGACCTGCTGAGGAAGCGCGGCGAGCCCTGGAGCACCCAGCTTGGGCTCGATTCGGGCAACCGCATGGCGGTGAACCAGACCCTGGCCGGCCTGGTCACGCCGGTGCAGGATGGCGACGAAGTGGCGATCTTCCCGCCTGTGACGGGCGGTTGAGTGCAAATCGCCAAGCGGAACGATCCAGGCGCTCTATATTGAGCCTTGTAAATCGTATCCAGGGATGAGCATGCATCGCCACGATCCCCAATACCTCGTGGAACTGGCGAATCGCGTATTCGGCGATTCGGCCAAGGCGGCGGAATGGCTCAACTTGCCGCGGGTTCAACTGGGCGGCCGAACGCCAACGGCGGCGCTTTCGACGCCCGAGGGTGCGCGCCGCGTGGAAGAACTGCTCATGCAAATCGACGATGACAGGAGGCTGGGAAGCCATGGCTGAGATCAGCGAATCCGACATGGCGCAGGCCCGGATTGCCGTAGGCGCCCTCATGGAAAGCCTGGGTGTGACAGCCCATCTTTATGCCGTCGAGCCCAGGGAAGGGAGGTGGGCGGTCATCGTGGAATGTGCCACCGAGACGGGCTGGCAGCGTGCAGAACTGCAGGCGGGCCCCGAGCTTCTGGCCGCGATCCGCGGCGACGCCAAAGCCGGCGCGATGCTTCTCGCTGAATGGCGTCCCCATCTGGACGCTTGCAAGAGAGGCTAGGAGCCTGTCGGACTTGAAGAATCGAAGCGAAAATTTGGCTGGGTGAGGACAGATTTTGACGATTTTGCAGGGCAATAGTCGTTCTATTGCCCAAAAAAGCGGCGAAATATGGACCGTCCAGGCAAATTTGCAGCCGATTTCCTTCAAGTCCGACAGTCTCCTAGGCTCCATCGACAAGCTGTCCGGACCCTTGCGGCAGCTGTTTAAAGTATTTTCTTGATATCGATGCCATGAAAATCCTCGTCCAGGAATCGGATTTTGACCCCGGCGCAGAAATCGCAGCCCTGCATGCCGGCCGGCCCAAGGTCGGCGCGGTGGCGAGTTTCGTCGGCCTCGTGCGCGATCACAGCGAGGGCGAACGCGTGACGACGCTGACGCTCGAGCACTACCCGGCGATGACCGAGAAATCGCTGCGCGAGATCGTTGAACAGGCCATGGGCCGCTGGGACCTGCTCGATGTCACGGTGATCCACCGTATCGGCAGGCTGATGCCGCAGGATCGCATCGTTTTCGTCGGCGTGGCCTCAATGCATCGCGGCGACGCCTTTGCCGCCTGCGAATTCGTCATGGATTACCTCAAGACCCGCGCCCCGTTCTGGAAAAAGGAGGGGACGCCCGAAGGTGACAGGTGGGTGGAGGCGCGCAGCTCGGACGACGTGGCAGCGGATCGCTGGGAAGACAAGCGCTGAAAAAAATTCGGGCCCGGACTGAACCGGGACCTTGTGGCGGCGCGGGCTGCCCCGCGCCTTCGGGACAACTTATTTCAGCGTGGCGATGTGGGCTGCCAGCGCGTCCACCTCGGCATCGCTCAGCATGGATGAGATCGGCATCATCACAGCGGACTGCGGACCGACCTGCTTGCCGGCCTTGTAATCGACCAGCCTGGATTTGACGGTATCTGCGGTCAGCCCCGCCACTTTCGGGAAAGTGCCCATGCCCTGGCCTTTCGTGCCATGGCAGCTGGCGCAGGAGGCTGCAAACTTGCTCGCGCCAGCCGCGCTTCCTGCCGCAGCCGCGGGGGCGGCGGCCGGCGCCGGCGCAGCGGTTTCTGCCATAGGGGCCGCTGCTTCGGCAGCGGGGGCTTCGGCTGCCGCTTCCGCGGCGGGTGGGGCTTCCATCGGGGCAGGGGCGGGCGCTTCTGCCATCGGCGCAGGAGCGGCTTCAGTTTGGGCTGCTTCCTCTTTCTGGCCGCAGGCGCTCAGGCCAACGGCAAACAGGGCGGCGACGAACAGGGTATTGCGCATGGGATTTCCTTCCTGATTGCGGTTAAACGGAATTAGCAATATAGGCCAATTATTTTCATTTTCCATCGGGCGACGATTTCGGGTGCCGTTTGAACAGCCGCGCCGAAAATTCCTGCGAAGCGGCTTCGAGCCATTGCCGGTGTCTTTCCTCAAGCAGCTGGAATTCGCGGATCAGCCGCCTGCCCGCGTCGGTAAGCCGGCTGCCGCCGCCTCGCGTGCCGCCGCTGGCGCTTTCCACTATCGGCATGCCCATGGCATTGTTCATGGCATCGACCGCGTCCCACGCGCTCTTGTAGCTCATTTTCATGGCCTTGGCGGCCTTGGAAATCGATCCGGTCGCTTCGATGTGGCGCAGCAGTTCCAGCCGGCCTTTTCCCAGCAGGGATTTGCCGTTGGTGCGAAGCCAGACGCGGCCTTGAACTTCAACAGATTTGCTTGTCATAGCTGTATTAAATCATCATTGGCCGCAGCGGGATAAGTCGTTAAGCTTGGCCAGGTCCTGATTTTCGATTTGGAGAAAAGAATGAAAAAACTCTTCATGCTTGCACTGCTGGCATTTGCGTCCGGAATGGCGCTCGCGGCGGACAATTACGCCGTGGTCTTCAAGGGCCAGGGCAACTACGCGGATGTGCGCGATTTCATCCGCATGGGCATCGAATCCGAAGGCCTGGTGATCAACAATGTGGGCCATATTGCCGACATGCTGGAGCGCACCGGCAAGGATCTTGGCGCAACCAGGAAAGTATATGAATACGGCGAGCAATTCGAGTTTTGCAGCTCCACGCTGTCGCGCGCCATGATGGAGGCCGACCCGCACGCCATCGCCTTGTGTCCCTTCATTATTTCCGTATACCAGATGCCCGGCGACAAGACCGTTTACGTGTCCTACCGCAAGCCGGTGCAGACGAAAAACACGAAACTGAAGAAGGTCCTGGCCGACATCGAAAAGCTGCAGGTCAAGATCATCAAGGGCGCCATAGAGTAATTCCCGGCGCAGGGCGGTAGAATGCCGCCTATGCAGACTTCAACCGCCATCCGGTGAGCGGCTTTCTGGCCGTGGGCGTCGGCGCCATGCTCGGCGCCTGGCTGCGCTGGGGGTTGGGCCTGTGGCTCAATCCGGCATATCCGACCCTGCCTGCGGGCACGCTGGCGGCGAACCTGATCGGCGGCTATTTCATCGGCGTCGCCATTGCGTTCTTTTCGCAGCATCCCGGCCTTGCGCCCGAATGGCGCCTGCTGCTCATTACCGGCTTCCTGGGGGCGCTGACCACTTTTTCCACCTTTTCAGCCGAGGTCGTGACCATGATCACCCGCGGCCAGTATGCCTGGGCGCTGGCGACGGCAGCATTGCATCTGTTCGGCTCCCTGGGCGCAACCGGCCTGGGGCTGTGGACTTTCAAACTCATTCGGGGATAAACATGAATGCCGTCATGCTGCGCCTGTTCACTGAAGAGGATCACAAGCACCAGGGCAGGCTGGTGTACGAGTGGCTGCTGGAGACGGGGCGCGAAATGGGCCTGGCCGGCGGCTCGGCATTCCGCGCCATCGCCGGCTACGGCCACGGCGGTCGCATGCACGAGGACAGCTTCTTCGAACTCGGCGGCAAGCTGCCGGTCGAGGTGATGTTCGCCGCCAGTGCGGAACAGGTCGATGCGCTGCTGGCGAGGCTGGCCGCCGAAGGCCTGCGCCTTTTTTATATCCGCACCGCGGCGGAAACCGGCACCACCGGTTGATTGATGGACCTCACCCTACAGTTCCTGCTGTTCGTCGCGTCGCTGCTGGCCAATTTCTTTTCCGCACTGTCCGGCGGCGGGGCCGGGCTGATCCAGTTTCCCATTCTGATCTTTCTGGGCCTTTCGTTCAGCGTGGCACTGGCCACGCACAAGGTCGCCAGCGTCGCACTGGGGCTGGGCGCGACGGTTCGCCACCTGAAGGAAAGCCATCTCGCCCGGCGCGAATCCTTCATCATCCTGGGCGCGGGACTTCCCGGCGTGGTGCTGGGCGCTTCCACCATCCTCAGGGTGCCGGAAGACATAGCCACCTTCCTGCTGGGATTGTTGACGCTGAGCCTGGGCGTGTATTCCATCTTCAGGCCCCAGCTCGGCATGGAGTACGCGCCGCGCAACTGGCAAGGTCCTGGCCTGTTTGCCGGCATGCTGGGCCTGTTCGTGGTCGGTTTCCTCAACGGTTCCATCACTTCCGGCACCGGGCTGTTCCTCACCATCTGGCTGATCCGCCACTTCGGCCTGGATTACAAACGGGCCGTGGCCTACACCCTGGTGCTGTGCGGACTGTTCTGGAACGGCACCGGCGCCCTGGTGCTGGGCTACCTCGGCACCATCGCCTGGGACTGGATGCCGGCCCTGCTTGCCGGCTCGATGCTCGGCGGTTATCTTGGCAGCCATGTTGCCATCAAGAAAGGCAATCTGTGGATCAAGCGTTCGTTCGAGATCGTGACTGTCCTGATCGGGCTGAAATTGATGATATGACCGACGAAGAGTACATGCGCGAAGCCCTGACCCAGGCGCGCCTGGCCTGGGACAAGGGCGAGGTTCCGGTGGGCGCGGTGGTGGTGAAGGATGGCGCCATCGTCGGCCGCGGCTACAACCAGCCCATTTCCAGCCACGACCCCAGCGCCCACGCCGAAGTCATGGCCCTGCGCGACGCGGCGAAGAACATCGGCAACTACCGGCTGGTCGATTCCACCCTGTACGTCACCTTCGAGCCCTGCGCCATGTGCGCCGGCGCCATCTTCCACGCGCGCGTGAAGCGCGTTGTCTACGGCGCCACGGAATACAAGACCGGCGCGGCCGGCAGCATCGTCAACCTGTTCGCCGAGCCGAAACTGAATTTCCATGCCGAGATCGAAGGCGGCGTGCTGGCCGGGGAGTGCGGGAAACTCGTCAGCGATTTTTTCGCCGAACGCCGGCGCCGGAACAGAGGCGAACTGTGATGGCCAGGTACTTCATAGACATCGACAGCCGTCTGCAACGTTTATACCTGTGGGAACCTTATCCGGAAGGCGACATGCTGATCCGTGAATATCGGATATCCACAGCAAAGAACGGTTTGGGCGAGCGAAACGGCAGCTATTGCACGCCACGCGGACGCCACCGCATTGCCGAGAAGATCGGCGCGGGCGAACCCCTCTATGCGGTATTCAAGGCGCGCGTGCCGACCGGCGAAGTGTGGTCGCGCGAACTGGCCAGAGACAACCCAGACTGCGACTGGATCCTCACACGCATCCTCTGGCTGGACGGACTGGAGGAAGGAAAAAACAAGGGCGGCACGGTAGACAGCCACAGCCGCTATATCTATATCCACGGCACCGACGAAGAGCATCTCATCGGCACGCCGGTTTCGCATGGCTGCATCCGCATGAAGAACGCGGATATCGCCGAGCTCTTCAACCTGGTTGAAGAGGGCACCGAAGTCCGCATCAGTTAAAAAATGCCCGCTTGCGCGGGCATTCATCCAAGGATGCTGTGTTTAAGGGAAGTTCAGCGTTTACCTGGATCACACGCCAGGTCGGGGCCCGGCGCGCATCTTGTTATAGGCATTGCCGCTGTGGCGGCTTAATCAATGCCCTGGTAGTTATCTAATCGGCGCTTGCCGGGCTTTCTTGAGGGCATTGAAGGGTTGGCTCAAATGCCGCGCAGCAGCTCGTTGATGCCGACCTTGGACAAGGTCTTCTCGTCCACTTTCTTCACGATCACGGCGCAGTAAAGGCTGTAGTTGCCGTCCTTGGAGGGCAGGTTGCCGGACACCACGACCGAGCCGGCAGGCACGCGGCCATAATGGACTTCACCGGTTTCGCGATCGTAAACCTTGGTGGATTGGCCGATGTACACGCCCATGGAGATCACGCAGTTGTCTTCTACGATGACGCCTTCCACCACTTCCGAGCGCGCGCCGATGAAGCAGTTGTCCTCGATGATCGTCGGGTTGGCCTGCAGGGGCTCNNACGCCGCCGATGCCGACGCCGCCGGAAAGGTGCACGTTCTTGCCGATCTGGGCGCAGGAACCCACGGTGGCCCAGGTGTCGACCATGGCGCCCTCATCGACGTAGGCGCCGATATTGACGTAGGAGGGCATCAGTACCACGTTTTTGGCGATGAAGGAACCGCGGCGCGCGGCGGCCGGGGGCACCACGCGGAAGCCGCCTTCGCGGAAGTCCCTGGAGTTGTAGTCGGCGAACTTGGACGGGACCTTGTCGAAGTAGTTGGTGAAGCCGCCCTTGATGAAGCTGTTGTCCTCCAGCCGGAAGGACAGCAGCACGGCCTTCTTGATCCACTGGTTGGTCTTCCATTCCTGCCCTTGCACGCGCTCGGCCACGCGCAGTTGCCCCTTGTCCAGCATCTCGATCACGGAGAAGACCGCGTCCTTGACCTTGGCGTCGGCATTGCGCGGGGTGATGTCGGCGCGGCGTTCAAAGGCTTCCTCGATGATTTGCTGAAGTTCTTGCATGGTGTTTCCTGTAAAGGGTTTAAGAAAAAAGTTAGCGGATTGCACAAAATTCGGTGTCGGTCCTGGTCCAGAACAGTCTTGTCGCGATGTCAGGGTGGGATTGTAAGGCCTTGAGCGTGCTTTGGACGCGCCATTCGGGTTCGTTGGCGCCGAACAGCACTGTGATCATGCTGCCTTCGGCGATTTGGTAATCAACGAACAACGCGCCCCCCGTTCCAATATCTGGCTGACGGCATATTCAAGCTCGGCAGTCTGCCTGCCCAGGCCGGGGCGCAGAGCAACAGCAGCGCAACTGCGAACTTAATGGCCGCCATCAGGGAATGGAACAATAGTTTTTGCTGCCGCGCCCGGCCAGCACGCCGGGGATGTCGGGGTGCTTGCGCAGGCGCTCGACAATGCGGCTGTAGTCCTTTTCCGGCACGGCGGGGCCGAACCAGATATCGACGAAGCCATCGCTGCGGAATGAGTAGGAGACGTTCTCCATGCTCTCCTCGAACAGGATGTTGGTCACGGCATCTTCCGATTCGGCCTGTCCGGCGAAGGCAGGCAGCGCAACCAACAGGGAAACAAACATGACAATCACATAACGCATGGCTACCCCTCCTTGATGAAATCGGCGATGCGCCGTGCGGCCTCCTGGCATTGTTGCAGATTATCGACCAGGGCGATGCGAACGAAGCCTTTGCCCGGACTCATTCCCTTGGCCGCGCGCGCGAGGAAGCTGCCGGGCAGCACGGTGACATGCTTGCGTGCGTAAAGCTCGCGCGCGAACACGAGGTCGTCGCCTCCGGGCACGCCGGCCCACAGGTAGAAGGCCGCGTCGGGCATGGGCGCGCTCATCACGCTGTTCAGCACCGGCTGCACGGCGGTGAATTTTTCCGCGTACAGGCGGCGATTTTCCACGACGTGCGCCTCATCGGCCCAGGCCACGGCGCTGGCCGCCTGGATCATGGGCGACATGGCCGAACCGTGGTAGGTGCGATAGAGCAGGAATTTCTTCATCACCTCGGCGTCGCCGGCGACGAAGCCCGAGCGCAGGCCGGGTACGTTGGAGCGCTTCGACAGCGAATTGAACACGACCAGGTTCCGGTGGCTGCGGCCGAGCTGCTTCGCCGCGGTCAGTGCACCCAGCGGCGGACGGGCTTCGTCGAAATAGATTTCCGAATAACACTCGTCACTGGCAATGACGAAACCATGCTGGTCGGCGAGATCGAAAATGGTTTTCCAGTCATTCAAGGACATGACCTTGCCGGTGGGGTTGCCGGGCGAGCAGACATAGACCAGCTGCACCATTTCCCACAAGTCTTCTGGCACGCTTTCCCAGGCCATTCGATACCCGCTTCCGGCCGTGGTGTTGAGGTAGTAAGGCGTTGCGCCGGCCAGCAACGCCGCGCCTTCGTAGATCTGGTAGAAGGGGTTGGGCGAAAGCACGCGCTTCTTGTGGCGGGTGGGGTCGACCACGGCCTGGGCGAAGGCGAACAAGGCCTCGCGGCTGCCGTTGACCGGGAGAATCTCCGTGGCGGGGTCGAGTTCGACGCCGTAGCGCCGGGCGCACCATGCTGCGATGGACTGGCGAAGGGCGTCCGAGCCCTGGGTCAGCGGGTAGTTCGACAGGCCGGCCATGTTGGCCGTCAAGGCCTGTTTGATAAACTCGGGCGTGGCATGCTTGGGCTCACCGATCGAAAGATTGACGGGGGCGAGTGCCGGGTCAGGGGCAATCCCGGCAAACAGTTCCCGCAACCTCTGGAACGGATAGGGGTGAAGTTGGTCGAGCCTGGAATTCATCTTTTGTTGTCGAGCTGACTGCCTGAAATGGCGGATTTTACACCTATGACTTTGCGTTTATTGCCCGTGCTCTGCCTGCTGTTCGGCGCCAGCACGTGGGGGCTGATCTGGTATCCCTATCGCCTGCTGGAAATGGACGGGGCGGGAGGCGTGGTGTCCTCGCTTGCCTCCTATGCCATCCCGTTCGTGCTGGCACTGCCGTTTTTCTGGCGGCATCTGAATACGGCGCGCGCGCATCTGGGCTGGCTGGCGCTGCTGGCGCTGGCCGCTGGCTGGACCAACATGGGCTATGTGCTGGCGGTGATCGGCGGCGAGATCATGCGCGTGGTGCTGCTGTTCTACCTGGCGCCGGTTTGGACGGTGATTTTCTCGCGCTGGCTGCTGGAGGAAAAACTGTCCGTCTGGGGCTGGCTCATCATGCTGTTTTCCTTCACGGGCGCATTGACCATGCTGTGGCCTGAAGGCGGCGGCCTGCCGCTGCCGGCCAACCAGGCGGAATGGGTCGCGCTCTCTGCCGGCGTCACCTTTGCGCTGGCCAATGTGGTCACCCGCAAGGTGAGCGAAGCCGACATCTGGGCCAAGTCGCTCGCCGTCTGGGGTGGCGTCACCATCATCGCGCTGGCGGCGCTTTCACTGGAATCGCGGGCGTTCGAGTTTGCCGGCAGCGCCTCGGCAGGCACATGGCTGCTGCTGCTCGGGGTCGGACTGGCAATCGGTTTCATGACCCTGGCCGTGCAATACGGATTGACGCATACGCCGGCCAATCAGGCCATCATCATCTTTCTGTTCGAACTGGTGGTGGCCGCGGTCGCTTCCTGGTTTCTGGCGAACGAAGCGTTGACCCTGCGCGAGTGGACGGGGGCGGCGATGATTATTGCCGGCAGCCTTTTCTCCGGACATATGGAACACAAGCATGAAAATCCACAGCCTGCTGCATAGTTCCCTATTGGTCGAAGACCTGCCGCGTGCACGTGCTTTCTACGAAGACGTGTTGGGCCTGATTGTCAGTTCGGAAAGACCCTCCATGAGTTTTGAGGGGGTTTGGTACGAATTGGGGCCGCAGCAGATACACCTGCTTTGCCTGCCGAATCCGGAGAAAGGCCTGCTTCGCCCGCGGCACGGCGGACGCGACCGCCATGTGGCATTGGGGATCGATTCGGTCGAGGAATTATCCAGGCGCCTGGACGCTGCAGGCATTGCCCATACCCGCAGCCAGTCGGGCAGAGCGGCGCTGTTCTGTAGGGATCCGGACGATAACGCCCTGGAGTTTGTCGAGATTCCTGCGGCCGGGCAGTGACAGCGGTCTGAATCCGTATCCCGCTTCGCGCTCCCGCTCCCGCCGAGCCGCTGCCCGCAGCTGCGATTCCGCCTGTGATGCGAGTATCGGAAGTTGTCGACGATGTTCTTGGAAACCTCAATGTCCGGAACCAGAAAATAGATTCGTCTCATGCTTGTCTCCTTGCCTGGCAAGCGTGGTCAATCTGGACAGATGAGTGAGGCCATCCGTTCACATGTGTATTGCGAGTGATTTCATATGCCTGCTGGACAGCTTTAGTTTTACAGGCCTTTTCCATATGGCAATCGCCTCAGCGCACTGTAGGCATTGTCTATTCTTGAAGCTGTTCCCGGATCCGATACGGCCATGCCACACAACCTCGTCAGCTTCCTTTTCGTCACCTTGGCATTGTCACAGGCACAGGCCGAACTTTCGGATCCCGTCCCGGCGGGGGAGCTGCGTATCACTGTGCTGTTCAACAATGTGCCCTTTCGGCCCGGCCTTGCAACGGGCTGGGGGTTTTCCTGCCTGATCGAAGGGGCGGACAGGACCATCCTGTTCGACACAGGCAGCGATGGCCTGGTGCTCCTGAAGAACATGAAGCAACTTGGCCTGAGCCCGAAAGACGTCGAGGCCGTCGTGCTTTCGCACATACATGCCGACCATACGGGAGGACTGGATGAATTTCTTGCCGAACATGCCGAACTGGAGGTCTGGCTCCCGGCCGAATTTCCCGGCTCCTTTCAAAGCGCAGTTGCAGGACGGGGGGCTCGCGTCAGGCCGGTCCACGCAGGGGGGCGGCTGTTCGGCAATGCATGGAGCAGCGGACCGCTGGCCGATGGCATCATCGAGCAGGCCCTGATCCTGGATACCGCGAAAGGCCTCGTCGTCATCACCGGCTGCGCCCATCCCGGCATCGTCCGGATCGCGGAGACGGCGGGACAACTGACAGGAAAGCGTATCCATCTGCTGATAGGCGGCTTTCACCTCGGTGGGGCGACTCGTGCCGAGATCCAGGCGATCATCGCCCAGCTTCGGGCGCTGCAGGTAGAACACGTCGCGCCCAGCCATTGCACCGGAGACGAGGCCATCGCCCAGTTTCGCCAGGCCTGGGGCAAGGCGTTCGTGGAGGGTGGCCTGGGTGCGGTAATCAAGGTGCCGGTGCAATGAGGCTCGAAATCCTTTCCGCAGAATCCATGGGGGTACGCGGGCTGTGCTGTCGGGTAGAGGCGGAGGGCCGGGTCATTATCATTGATCCCGGCCTCGCCCTTGGCGAGCGGCGCTTCGGCCTGCCGCCCCATCCGGTGCAGGTCGCCGCGGGAAGGGCAGCACGCCGGGACATCATTGCAGCCCTGGAAGGCGCCACCGATGTGGTGTTCAGCCATTTCCACGGTGACCATGTGCCGCTTGCCGATGCCAATCCCTATCAGCTTGCCTTTACGCAGTTGCCTTCGCGCTTCAAGTCGCTGCACGCCTGGAGCCTGTCGCCCGAAGGCCAGACGCCGACGTGCCGTGACCGCGCCCATGACCTCATGGCTCTCCTCGGTCCGCAGTTTCGATTGGCGGAAGGGGTCATGGCGGGTCCGCTGAGTTTCTCCCCAGCCATGCCCCACGGCATTGACGGACTGCCATTCGGCAGCGTCATGCTGACCCGCGTCGACCTCGGCGGCCCTGTCTTCGTGCATGCCTCCGATATCCAGTTGCTTGACGACGCCACCGTGGAATTCATCCTCGACTGGGAGCCGAACTTGGTCTTGGCAGCCGGCCCGCCGCTCTATCACCGCGGCCTCGGCGCACGCCAACGCGCCCGCGCCTGGAACAATGCCCGCTACCTCGCAGCTGAAGTCGGCACGCTGATCCTGGACCATCACCTCATGCGCTCGCTGGAAGGCGAAGCCTGGCTGGAAAAGCTCTCGCTGGAAATGGGCAGGAGGGTTTATTGCGCTGCCGATTTCATGGGCCGTCCCAGGCGGCTGCTGGAGGCACAGCGGCGCGAACTCTATGCGGCCATGCCGGTGCGGGCTGACTGGCATGCCGACTATGCACGGGGTCTGGCGCGGGTGGAAGACTTCAGCCCGCGCCAGTCTTGTGCGGTGGGTTGAATGGCAGAAACTCATGGCACGCTGGCGGCTGCAGGTTTTTCAGCAATGCTACATGCAGCGTGTCGAATTCACCATGACAAGGTCTTGGTGTGGTCCTTGAACAACGCGCCGCCGGTAAGTTCTGGATTACCCACCTTGAATCCGGGCAACAGATCCAACTCTTTGACGCCGATCTGTTTCATGCAGTATTGGCAGACGATCACGACAGCACCCCTGTCCATCATTTCAGCGAGCGACTTTTGCTGGTGAGCGTATCTTGCCGCATGCTTCTTGCTGGACAGAAGCACGCCCTTGCCATTGAGGAAAATCGTCAGTGGATGTCCTTGCGAAAAATGAACATTGCCAAAGTGGAGCGCGTGATCAACCCGCGGGATATTGTCGGTCGAGAGGTTGATGAAGAGGGGGTCCCTGTCTCCTGCCAGCGCCGGCATTGTCATAGTGCCAACAATCAGCGCCAGCATGAGCAAGAGTTGTTTGATGAGCTTCATGCGCGTCTCCAAAGTGTGATTGGGAAAATGTCGTTCGCACCCGCAAGGAGCGAACCAATTTCACGATAGGCCGTGCATCGCCGTTTTCAATGCGACATTTTGTCTTTCTGCACCCCGGAATAAACGGCAGGCTGCTAGGCCATGCCGAAACCCAACAGCCGACATGCCTGATAAACCAGCGCCGCGGCGCCCAACGCGATGACCAGCAGCAGTGTCACGCCGAACAGGGTCCAGCGCCAGCTGCCGGTCTCCTGATGCATTACCGCCACAGTGGCTGCGCAGGGGATGAACAGCATGGTTGCGGCAAGGAAGGAAAGGGCTGAGGCCGCTGGAACCGTCGCTGCCAAAGTCGCGGCAAGACCAGTGCCTGCCTCCGATCCGTAAAGAATGCCCAAGGCGGCGATGGCGTTTTCCTTGGCGACGAAGCTGGCCAGCAGCGCCACCAGCAGGCGCCAATCCAGACCGAGCCATTCCCCGAGCGGGGCGAGACTGTGGCCGAACCTGGCCAGATAGCTGTTTTCCAGGCCCGGCACGGGGAAATAACTCAGGGCCCAGAGCAGGATGGAGAAGGCCAGAATCAGGCTGCCCGCCTTGCGCAGGAAAGCCCGGGTGTTGTGCCACACAAAGCGGGTAATGGTGCGGCCGTTGGGCGCGTGATACAGCGGCATCTCCATGATGAAGAACATGCGCTCGCCGCGGAACAGGGTGCGGCTGAGCCCGATACCGGCAATGGCGAGCACGATGAGATTGGCGGCCACGAAGCCGACGGCGACCAGCAAGGCTGTCTCACCGAAAAAGATCGGCGCCAGGAAGGCCAGCACCAGCAGGCGGGCGCTGCAGGGCACGAGTGGCGCGAGCAGGATGGTGAGCAGCCGGCCGCTCCTTGACTCGATCACCCGCGCGCCCATCACCGCCGGCACGTTGCAGCCGAAGCCGAGGCACAGCGGCAGGAAGCTCTTGCCGTGCAGGCCGAGGCGGTGCATGTAGCGGTCCATGACATAGGCGGCACGGGCGAGATAGCCGGTGTCCTCCAGCAGGGCCAGCGCGGCGAAGAAGATCACTAGGATGGGCACGAAGGTCACCACGATTCCCGCGCCGCCCAGCACCCCGTCGGCGAGCAGACCAGAGAGCCACGGCGGTGCGCCCGTGAGCGAACGGATGACCCGCTCACGCAGCGGTTCCACCACACCGGTATCGAGCCAGTCCTGGACCGGCCCGGCGATCTGGAAGGTGAGCGCGAAGACCAGGGCGAAGACGCCGAGCAGCAGGATCAGCCCCCACACGGGATGCAGGGCGTAGCGGTCGAGTCGGTCGGTGAGGCTGATCTGGCCGAGGCGAGGCCGCTTCACTGCCGCGCGCACCATGCGGCCGATCCATTCGTAGCGGCCGGCAGCGATGTCGAGGATGGCGTCCTCATGGGCTGCCAGCAGGGCCTCGATCTGTTTCCAGGAAGCCTCCGGCAGCCAGCGTTGTGCCAGTGCAATGGCTTCCTGGTCGCCTTCGAGCAGTTTCATTGCCACCCAGCCCGCCTGATAGGGGGAAGGAACCTGATTTCCGAGTAGCGAGCCGACTTCGGCGAGCACCTCGCGGTGCGGCTCGGCGATCGCAGGACGCGCAGGTTTGTATTCTCCCGCTTGGCGAACCATGCGCAATGCCTCGCTTGCCAGTTCGGCCACGCCCTGCGCCCTGCTCGCCACCATGGGTACAACGGGGATGCCAAGGGCGACAGAGAGAACCCGGGGCTCGATCTCGATGCCCTGGGAACGGGCAACATCCATCATGTTGAGGCCCAGCACCACCGGCACCGGCAGCAGCAGCAATTCGGAAAGCAGATACAGATTGCGTTCCAGCGCTGCGGCGTCCACGATCATCACCACGACGTCCGGACGTTCTTTCAGGATAAAGTCGCGGGCGATGCGCTCTTCGGGCGAATTCGCCGTCAGGCTGTAGGTGCCGGGCAGGTCGACGATGGTCAATCGGACACCCTCGAACAGGGCTATGCCTTCTCGCCGCTCCACCGTCTTGCCAGGCCAGTTGCCGACATGCTGGCGCAAGCCGGTAAGCAGGTTGAAGACCGTGGACTTGCCGACATTGGGCTGGCCGGCAAGTCCGACGAGAATGGGCCTGGATTCGCCGGATTGCTGATTCATGTCCCGGTTTTCTCCACCAGCACCTTGATCGCCTCGCCGCGTCCGAGTGCGACGCGGGTGTCGCGCACGTTCACCAGCATGGGGCCGTGGCCGGTGTTCTGCAGCACCAGAAGCCGGGCACCCTCGGTCAGGCCCATGGCGGCCAGGCGGCTCTTGAGTTCAGTCCCGCCACGCAAATTCCGCACCACGGCGGACGCGCCTTTGGGGAGTTGATCCAGGGATAGGGTCGTGGATGTGTTCTTCATTCTGTTTCCGGTTGGCGCACCAGCCGTTCCATGAACAGACCGCTGACGATCGAAAAAACCGCGATGAGCAGAGACAGCACCAGCATGTAGCCAAGCCCGAAGTAATGCGCCAGCAAAGGCAGCAGCGGCAGCTTGATGGCGCGTGCGTAAAGCAGCACCGCGACCAGGGCGGTGCGCATGCCCTTTTTGCGCAGCTCGGCCAAGAGCGCAAACCAGGTGTAGACCGGCCCGGTCGAGATGACGCCCGCGGCCAGCGCGAGCAGCCAGCCGCGCAGGCCCGACTCCCGGCCCAGCCACGACAGTGTCCGCGCAGGCGTGAGAAAGCGCTCGACGAGAAACATCAGCGCGAACACCAGGACCAGCACCGGGGCCACCTCGCCGAGCATGGTGACGAAGGATGCCAGTGCCCGGCGCGCCAGTGCGGGATCGGCAAGGGCGGTGGCGCCGTGGGCGAGCAGCACGAGCGCCAGGAAAATCCAGCCGCCGAGCTTGCGCTTGTGTGGTTTGGCAGTCATGACAGCAGCCGCAGCACGCCCGCCGTCAGATAGGCGATGGCAATGGCGGAAACAAAGGCGAGGGCGTTGCGGATCAGCGCAAAACGCCTACCCAGGAGGAGGGTCTCGGCCGGCAACTGCACGACGCCCACCGTGACCCACGCGACGATCAGCGCGGTCACCGCGATCAGGCTCACGCCGCCCGCCAGCAATTCACCGCCGAGGATGTAGCCGGCCAAGGGATGTCCCGCGGCCACACTGCCGACGCTTGCCCCCAGCAGCACGTCAAGGACGGCATGTTTGCCGAACAGGGTGCGGAGGCCCGTTCGGGGCAGCCAGGCGAAAATCAGGCTGGTCAGCAGCAGCATGCCGAACAGGACGGGCAGCATCTGCAGGAAGGCGCGCACACTGCGCGCCAGCGCCTCCCGGTTGGCGGTCTTGTGCGGCTCCATGGATGAAGCGGGTGAACTCATGCCAGCATCCCCCGCACGATCAGGTCCACCGCCTCCTCGGGGGCGAGTCCGCGCGCCATGAGAGTTTCCAGTTGCCTGCTGTCGACGCTGCCGATGGCGGCTTCGTGCGTCACCTTGGCCTGGGGATGGCGCACGCGCACCTCCGGCACGGCGCTCACCTCGGCACGGTCGCGCACGATCTCCATGCAGTCCACATGCCCGCGCGCACCGGCAGCGTTGCCCTCGACCATGCCGAGGACTTCGGCCCGCGCGTCGTCGCGCACCGCCACCCGGGTCTTGACCAGTCCGCGCGCGCCTTGCCCGTCGAGCTTCAGTTGCTCGCGTATGCGGATGGCATCGGACCCGAAGCCGTAGATCCGGCTGGTAAGCTCCGCTTCCGCGGCTTCGCCCACGTTGACCGAGTAGTCGATATCCAGTCTCCCCACCCGACCCCGGATCAGGCTGAAATCGGCGAGGTAGCGCGCGTCCTTTTCCAGGCTGGCCCGGGTATGGGGAATCACCTGAATATCGCCCGATGTCCCGTGGTAATGGGCCTCCTGGTGGCGAAGCACAGCGCCTTCCATGAGGACGACCTCCGCCTGCATGGCATGGCGAGCCGCCAGCGGCGTGGCGAACAGGCAGTGCGCCCAGACCGTGGCGTCCGCGCGGGGCTCCAGAGTGAGGGCGAGATGCACGTTCTGCACCCCGAACTGCTGGTAGAGACCGAAGCACAGGTGGATGGGTTGAGCCACCCTGGTGCCGGCGGCGATTGTGATGCGTGCCTCGATGCCAGTGTCCGTGGCTTCGGCCTCGACCCGCACCCCGGCCAGGGACTGCGTGCTTGCCAGCCGGTGGCCATAGGCGACGACATGGGCGGCCTCGGGAATCGGTGGCGGCGTCCAGCCTGCTGTCGCGAACAGATCATAAAGAGGTTCGAAATCAGACATGGCAGGTTCTTCCGTCGCAGCGTTTGCAGACGCGCTTGCGGTAGTGCTCCAGCACGCTCGCAGTTTCGCCCCGGCAAACGATGCGTCCGCCGCAAAGCTGCGAGGCGCGGTCGGCATGGGCTGCCACCTCCGCCTGGTGGGTGATGAGCAGCACCGTGCTGCCTGCCGCCCTGAGCGCTTCAATCACTGCCAGCAGCGCATCCAGCGAGAGCAGGTCGATTCCGGCCGTGGGTTCGTCCAGGATCGCCAGTTTCGGTTGCATGGCCAGCACCGCGGCCAGTTCCACGCGCTTGCGTTCCCCGCCGCTCAGGGTCTTGTCCACCGCGCGTGCTGCGTATTCGTCGGGGTCGAGGCCGACGCGTTTGAGACAACTTTCGACATCCGTCTTTGGATTCGCCACGCGCAGGTAGTCGCGAATCGCCAGTCCCTCGAAACGCGCCGGCTCCTGCCACGCCAGGGTGATGCCGAGCCGGGCACGTTCGTGCATGGGCAGGCCGTCGATGCGCCGGCCGTCGAAGGTAATTTCACCGGCACCAGGCCGATAGTCTTCGCAGCCCATGATGGCGTAAGCCAGGCTGGATTTGCCCGAGCCGTTTGCCCCGAGCAGGCCGTGAATTTCTCCGCTCAGCAACTCCAGGTCGAGGCCGTCAAGGATGCGCTTTCCTTCGAGCTCCAGGCGCAGGCCGGCTACGCCCAAGAGGACAGGCTTGCCGGTATCCGGGTGGCCTGGCCTGTGAAACAGATTCGGCCAGGCTGTCATGTGCGCCCAGTCCGCCCGATTTCTTCCAGGCGGCGGCGCTGTTCGATGATTTCCGCATCCAGATGAAACAACACGTTGGCCAGTGCCTCGCGCCCGGAAACATCCCGCTCTTCCATGAGCCAGGGCTCGAACTCGGCCTTGAGGTCCTCGAAGGCTTCGAGCCGCGCCCGAAGACGCAAGCTTTCGTTCATGGGTTTGTCTTTCATTTCCAGATTCACCCTGTCATTTGCAACGGTTGTTACTGTGCGGGCAGGCTGCGCAGGATTTCCTTGTAGCGCGCCCATTCGGTGGCGGGCCAGATTTCGGAATGGGATCGTCCATAGATGCGGATCAGGGCCGATACCTTGGCCGCCGTTTCATTGTCCGGCGCCGTGAAGATATCCAGGTAATCGTAGGGGCCGAGCACGGCATAGCTGTGCAGCCAGGCCACCTGCGGGCAGGCCGTGCGGATGCGTTCCACGGCCTGGTGTTCGAGATCCTCCAAAGCCTTGGGGGTGCGCAGCAATTCTGGGGAAAGGCGGGTGAGCATGGAAAAAACGGGCATGGCAGTCTCCTTGATCAAGAACATCGCAGGATGAATCTATATTCAATATATGATGCTTTTCGGGTGGTATCGTGATCGGGAGCATTTAATGTACAAGCCTCGCAACCGCGAGGCAGGGAGTTGGGCTGATGTCGAAGTTTTCTCTTGATGTACTCAACCGGCATGTTTTCGCCTACACCGGCACCCGCGATCCGGACGTGATCCTGGGTGCTGTTTTCGGCGAAGATGCGGCGCTCACCCGGGTCGGGGGCGACATCCTGGCCTCGCATCTCGACCCCATCGTCGGCGCAGTGGAGGAGATCGGATGGCTGGCCGTGCACGTGACCTGCAACGACATCGCCGCGACCGGCATACCGCCGCGCTGGATCCTGCCTCTGGTCCTGGTGCCGCGTCCCGAGGACGAGGCCCTGTTGGGGGAAATCATGGGCGACGCCCGCCGCGCGGCCGACGAACTGGGGGTGTCCATCATCGGCGGCCACACCGGCTATTCCGCCGGGCTGTCCCGGCCCCTCGTCGCGGTGACCGCGCTCGGCGTGGCGGCGGGACGCAAACCGGTGCGCACCGAAGGGGCGAAGGTCGGCGATACGGTGGTCGTCACCAAGGCCATCGCGCTGGAGGGCACGGCCATCCTCGCCCACGATTTTGCCGATGTTGCGCGCCAACTGGGGCTGGAGGATGACGCATTGGAAGAGGCGCGCGCATTGATGGACAAGATCAGCTGCGTGCGCGAGGCCCTCGCGCTGGCGGACAGCGGGGCCACGTCCATGCACGACGTGACCCGAGGCGGTGTCCTGGAAACCCTGCTGGAAATGGCGCAGCTCTCCGGGGTCATGATAGAGGTGGACGCGGACTTGCTGCCGCTGCCGCCGGTCATTGAACGTTTTGCAAAGGCCTTCGAGTTCGATCCCCTGCGCATGATCTCCTCCGGCACCCTCGCGGCCACGATCCCGCCCGATGCCGAGGCCGAAGTGCAATCCAGGCTGGACAAGCTCGGCGTGCCTGTCGCCTTTGTGGGTACCGTGCGCGAAGGCGGCGGCGTGCGGGTCAAGTCGGCAGCCGGGGAGACGCACTACACCGAGTCCCGTTGCGAAGAGGACGAGCTCGCCCGCCTGTGGCTGCGCTATCCAAGGGACTAGCAGCCTGTCGGACTTGAGGCTGATCTACTGCGCCGGTGGGAAGATCGGTCCATTTTTGGCTTGCGCCGAAACTAGCAAGCTCGTTTTGGCTTGCGCCGAAACT
>DCVO01000156.1 GCA_002327405.1 Thiobacillus sp. UBA2186
AACCGAAGGTTGGGGGTTCGAGACCCTCCTGGCCTGCCAGAACAATGACGTGGATGCCGCCAGTTTTTTGCGGCCGAGGTTTTGATGGTTGACAAGATCAAACTGCTGATAGCGGTGCTGCTGGTAATCGCCGGCGTGGCGGGGTTCTATGCCCTGCCCGACATGCCCGCGCTGGTGCGCGTGCTGATGGTGCTGGGCGGCCTCGTGGCGGGCGCGGTGGTGGTGTATTTCACCGCCCCCGGCAAGGCCTTCTTTGCGTTTGCCGGCGAGGCGCGCGACGAGACGCGCAAGGTCGTTTGGCCGACGCGCAAGGAAACCATCCAGACCACCGCGATTGTTCTGCTGTTCGTGTTTGTCATGGCCGTCTTTCTCTGGATCGTGGATTCGATCCTGTTGTGGCTGGTGGGAATGGCTTTGGGCGGGGGTAACTGATGGGTATGCGCTGGTACGTCGTTCACGCCTATTCCGGCTTTGAAAAAAGCGTGGCGCGCGCCCTGGAAGAGCGCATAGAGCGCTCCGGCCTCAAGGACCGTTTTGGCGTCATGTTTGACGAGAAAATGGGCAAGGACAGACTTGCGATCCTGGTGCCGGTCGAGGAAGTCGTGGAAATGAAGGGTGGCCAGAAAAAAACCGCCGAGCGCAAGTTCTTCCCTGGCTACGTGCTGGTGCAGATGGACATGAACGACGACACCTGGCACCTGGTGAAAAGCACGCCCAAGGTGACGGGTTTTGTCGGCGGCACCGCCACCAAGCCCGCGCCGATCTCCGACAAGGAAGTCGAGGCGATCATGGGCCAGATGAAGGAGGGCGTGGAAAAGCCCAAGCCCAAGGTGCTGTTCGAGGTGGGCCAGTCGGTGCGCGTGATCGACGGTCCGTTCACCGACTTCAATGGCACCGTGGAAGAAGTGAACTACGACAAGAGCAAGCTGCGCGTGTCCGTGCTGATTTTCGGCCGCGCCACGCCTGTCGAACTGGAATTCGGTCAGGTCGAGAAGGCCTGACGAAACGGCCTGCCGAGAGGCGGGCTGGAGAGGAGCGCAAGTAGACGAGGCGCAATAAACCCGTCCAACGCGCGTTATGACTCACTTTAATCGGGAAACATCATGGCAAAGAAAGTAGTCGGCTATATCAAGCTGCAAGTGCCGGCAGGCAAGGCGAATCCCTCGCCGCCCATCGGCCCGGCCCTGGGTCAAAAGGGCCTCAACATCATGGAATTCTGCAAGGCCTTCAACGCCCAGACGCAGAGCCTGGAACCGGGTCTGCCCATCCCCGTGGTGATCACCGCCTATGCGGACAAGAGCTTCACCTTCATCATGAAGACGCCGCCCGCGACGGTGCTCATCAAGAAGGCGATCAAGCTCGACAAGGGCTCTGCCCGCCCGCATACCGACAAGGTGGGCAAGATTTCGCGCGCCCAGCTTGAAGAGATCGCCAAGCTCAAGACGCCTGATCTCACCGCCGCCGACATGGACGCTGCGGTGCGCACGATTGCCGGTACTGCCCGTTCCATGGGCGTGGATGCGGAGGTTTGAACATGAGCAAGATTTCCAAGCGCCTTCAGGCCATCAAAGAGAAAATCGACCGCAACAAGGCTTATCCCGTCATGGAAGCCCTGCAACTGATCAAGGAAACCGCCACCGCCAAGTTTGACGAATCCGTCGACGTGGCCGTGAACCTCGGCATCGATGCGCGCAAATCCGACCAGATGGTGCGCGGCTCCGTGGTGCTGCCCAAGGGTACCGGCAAGACCGTGCGTGTCGCCGTGTTCGCGCAGGGCGCCAACGCCGAAGCCGCCAAGACTGCCGGTGCCGACATCGTCGGCTTTGACGACCTGGCTGCCGACGTCAAGGCCGGCAAGATGGAATTCGACGTGGTCATCGCCACCCCCGACGCCATGCGCGTGGTCGGTCAGTTGGGCCAGATCCTTGGTCCGCGCGGGCTGATGCCGAACCCCAAGGTCGGCACCGTGACGCCGAACGTGGCGGAAGCGGTGAAGAATGCCAAGGCCGGCCAGGTGCAGTACCGCACCGACAAGGGCGGCATCGTGCATTGCACCATCGGCCGCGCGTCGTTTTCGCCGGACGACCTGAAGGTGAATTTGCTGGCCTTGGTCGAGGCTTTGAACAAAGCCAAGCCGGCCGCGTCCAAGGGTGTGTACATGAAGAAGCTGTCCGTCTCCAGCACCATGGGGGTGGGCGTGCGCGTGGATCAGACCACTCTCAACGCATAAGTATTTTGGGCCTGCCCCGGCGGTGTTCGCATCGGCGGGGCAGGGTTATCCAAGACCGTAGGAGTGCAGGGATCAGGGATCAGTGATCAGGGATCAGTGAAACCGGATTCGGAGCTGTACTTAATTGAAGGGCGATTTGGCAGGCAACGGAATCTTTCTGATTCCTGATACCTGTCCTCTGATCCCTGAATCCTACGCAGATGGCGCACCCAAAACGGGAATTACTCCTGTCAAGGTCGCCAGCCGTGGGGCGGATGTTCGCCTCGCTTTTATAGGAGAAGACCTTGAGTCTGAATCTGGAAGAGAAAAAGGCCGTCGTAGCCGAAGTGTCCGCGCAGATTGCGGATGCCCAGGCCGTGGTGCTGGCCGAGTATCGCGGCACCGGTGTCGCGGACATCACCAGCTTGCGCGCCAACGCGCGCAAGAGCGGTGTGTATTTCCGCGTCATCAAAAACACCCTGGCGCGCCGCGCGGTTCAGGGAACGCCGTTCGAAGGGCTGTCCAACCAGATGGTTGGCCCGCTCGTCTACGGCATTTCCAAGGACCCCGTTGCGGCCGCCAAGGTCATGAACGACTTTGCCAAGGGCAAGGAACTGTTCGTGATCAAGGGTGGGGCCATGCCCAATTTCGTCATGTCGGCTGCCGACGTGGCGAACCTGGCCAACATGCCCAGCCGTGAAGAACTGCTCGCCAAGCTGCTTGGCACCATGCAGGCGCCGATCGCCCAGTTCGTCCGCACGCTCAACGAGGTTCCCACCAAGTTTGTGCGTGGCCTGGCCGCTGTCCGCGATCAAAAGCAGGCGGCGTAAGCCGCATGCTTTCAGTGAAGGCTGACCTTCAGGTTATGCCGGAACTAAAAGCAGGCTGCCTGAACGACATCATTCATCTATTCACACATCTGACAGGAGTTAGAAATGGCTGCATCCAAAGCTGAAATCCTCGACGCAATCGCCGGCATGACCGTGCTGGAGCTGTCCGAACTGATCAAGGAAATGGAAGAGAAGTTCGGCGTTTCCGCCGCTGCCGCTGCAGTGGCCGTGGCCGCTGCCCCCGCCGCCGGCGGCGCTGCCGCTGCCGCCGAGGAAAAAACCGAGTTCACCGTCGTGCTGGCTTCCGCCGGCGAGAAGAAGGTGGAAGTGATCAAGGTGGTGCGTGCCGCCACCGGCCTGGGCCTGAAGGAAGCNNGAAGCCAAGGACCTGGTCGACGGCGCACCGAAGCCCGTGAAAGAGGGCATCAGCAAGGCCGACGCCGACGCGCTCAAGAAGCAGTTGGAAGACGCTGGTGCCACTGTCGAGGTCAAGTAAGGCCTCGCGCCTTCGCGGGTCGCCGGCCCGCGAAGGCGGCACACGCAAACGGCAAACCCGGAGCCAGTTTTGGCCTCCGGGTTGTGCTTTTTGCGTGTACCGGAATTGAGCGCTTGACGGCGGACATGCCGTTACCGGAATCGCTCCGTAACCTGCCATATCCAAGGAGACCCCATGGGCTACACCTTCACCGAAAAGAAACGCATCCGCAAAAGTTTCGGCAAGCGTGTGAACGTGCTGCCGGTGCCCTATCTGTTGGCCACCCAGCTTGAGTCCTACCGCAACTTCCTGCAGACCGACGTGCCGCAAGCCGAGCGCAAGAACGAGGGCCTGCAGGCCGCCTTTACCTCGATCTTTCCGATTTCCAGCCATTCCGGCAATGCGCGCCTCGAATACGTGCATTACAACCTGGGCGAGCCCGCCTTCGACATCAAGGAATGCCAGCAGCGCGGCCTGACCTTCTGCGCCCCGCTGCGCGCCAAGGTGCGCCTGGTGATCATGGACAAGGAAGCCTCCAAGCCCACGGTCAAGGAAGTCAAGGAGCAGGAAGTCTACATGGGCGAGATCCCGCTCATGACCCCGACCGGCTCTTTCGTCATCAACGGCACCGAGCGCGT
>DCVO01000052.1:0-21227 GCA_002327405.1 Thiobacillus sp. UBA2186
CCTATATTTCTGACTTATGAGTAATGGAGAGCGAGCAATGGAAAAACACGACCCCAAACGCAGAACCGTGAGGGGGCGCAATACCAGGCCGAACCGCTAGGTGACCAGAAATGCGCCAATTGCAGCAATTTCATCGCCGAATCCAAGACCTGCAAGGTGGTGGAGGGAGAGGTGAGCCCCGAAGGGTGGTGCATACTCTGGACGGCGGCTTGAGTTTTCGCCCGCACAGGCGGGTTCCGGGATGCCTATATTGATAAAAGAACAAGGAGATCGATATGGCTATTGGAGAAATCTGCAATCGCGAAGTGGTCGTCGTCACGCGCGAGACCACTATTACGGAAGCCGCGCAGCTCATGCGCCAGCATCATGTCGGCGACGTCGTCGTGGTCATGGAGCAGGGCGGCCTGCGCACGCCCATGGGCATCCTCACCGACAGGGACGTCGTGGTGGAAGCGGTTGCCGCCAGCCTCGACCCGGCGACGCTCAGCGTGGGCGAAATCATGACCCCGGATCTCGCCACCGTGCAGGAGAACACCGGCGTGTTCGAGGCCATCCGCTACATGCGCGACAAGGGGGTGCGCCGCATGCCGGTGGTGGACGCGGACGGCGACCTGATCGGCATCCTGGCGCTCGACGACCTGCTCGAGCTGCTGGCCGAGGAACTGGGCGCGCTGGCGCGATTGATCGCGCGCGAGCAGAACAGGGAAAGCAAGCTCAGGCCCTGAGCGGTTCCAGCCTCACATGGTGCGTTTGAGCAAGGGCCGCAATGCCACGAGCGAGCGGGTGTTGAGCACGTCGTGCTTTTCCAGCCAGCCGCGCCGGGCCTGGCCCACGCCGTAGCGCAGATTGATGAAGTCGTAGCGGCTGTGCGCGTCGGAATTGATGCTGACCAGCACGCCTTCCTCCTTGGCCATCAGGCAGTGGCTGTCCAGCAGATCGAGGCGTTCGGGGTGGGCATTGAGTTCGAGAAAACAGCCGCGCCCCCTGGCATGACGAATGATGCGCAGCATGTCGACGTCGTAAGGCTCGCGCTCGTCGATGAGCCGCCCGCTGGGATGGGCGAGCATGCTGAAGTGGGGATGATCCATGGCGCGCAGGATGCGCTCGGTCTGCTTCGCGCGCGACAGATGGAACTTGCTGTGCACCGCGCCGATCACCAGATCGAGCCGGGAGAGCACTTCGTCCGGCAGGTCCAGGCTGCCGTCTTCCAGGATGTCCACCTCGATGCCTTTCAGCAGCGTGATGCCCTCGAGTTCCCCGTTGAGCCGGTCGATCTCCTCGCACTGGCGCGCGAGCCGGAGCGGGTCGAGGCCGTGCGCCACGGTGAGGTGGCGCGAATGCTCGGTGATGGCAAGATATTCCAGCCCCATCGCCTTGGCGGCGAGCGCCATGTCGCGCAGGCTGTCGTGCCCGTCGGTCGCCCTGGTATGGGCGTGCAGATCGCCCCTGAGATCGGCGAGTTCGACCAGTTTCGGCAGGCGGCCGGCATGTGCGGCCTCGATCTCGCCGCGATCCTCCCGCAGTTCCGGCGGGATGAACGGCAGGCCGACGCTTTTGTATACCGAACTCTCGTCCTCGCCGGCGATGCGCTCGTCGCCGCGGAACACCCCGTATTCGTTGATCTTGAGGCCGAGCTTCTGGGCGATGCGGCGGATCGCGATGTTGTGCGCCTTGGAGCCGGTAAAGTAATGCAGCGCCGCGCCATAGGATTCCGGCCCCACCACCCGCAAATCCACCTGCAGGCCGGACTTGAGCACCACGCTGGCGCGGGTGGTTCCGGCCGACAGCACTTCGGCCACTTCGTCGTAGCCCGTGAAGCGCTGCATGACCGGGCTTCCGGCTGCGGCGGTGACCAGGATGTCGAGGTCGCCCACGGTCTCGCGCATGCGCCGGAAGCTGCCGGCCACGGTGACCCGCTTCACGCCGGGCACGGCCTTCAGGAAGGCGGTGAGCGCCTCGGCGTATTGCGCCGCCACCGCCAGCTTGAAGCGGCGCGACTGGCTGACATGCGTTTCCACCGCCTGCAGGATGTTGCGCTCGGTCTTCTCGCCGAAGCCGGGCAGGGCGCGGATGCGGCCGTCGCGCGCGGCGCGGTACAGCTGCTCTACGGTCTGCACCTCGATATCGTGGTACAAGGCCTTGACACGCTTGGGCCCGAGCCCTGGGATCCGCAACAGTTCGGTCACGGCCGGCGGCAGTTCGCGGCGCAGGCGATCGAGCAGGCTGCAATGCCCGGTGTCGACGATTTCGCGGATCTTGGCCGCAAGGTCTTCGCCGATGCCGGGCAGACGGGTGAGGTCCTCGCCGCGTTCCAGCAGCACGCGCGCTTCCTGCGGCAGCTCGGCAAGCGTGCGCGCGGCATTGCGGTAGGCGCGAATGCGAAAAGGGTTGGCGCCCTGGATTTCCAGGCGGTCGGCGATTTCCTCGAAGACCAGGGCGATGTCGGCGTTGTGAATGGGCATGTCGGCAGGCGGGGGGCGCGTTTTATTTATGATCAACTTCAGAATAGGGTTGCATGGGATATCGTGCAAAGTCCCGCATGATTGAAATCGATGCCTCCTTCGGCGAAGGCGGCGGCCAGATCCTGCGCAGCGCCCTGGCCTTGTCGGTGATTACCGGCAAGCCCATGCGGCTCACCCATGTTCGCGCCATGCGCCCGCAACCCGGCCTGAAGCCACAGCACCTGAAGGCGGTCGAGGCGGCAGCCCAAATCAGCGCGGCCCGGGTCGAAGGCGCAAGCCTGGGCTCGCAGACCTTGATCTTCGAGCCGCAAACCCTGAAAGCGGGGGAGTACGCCTTCGATATCGGCACGGCCGGCTCGGTCAGCCTGCTGTTCCAAACGCTTTATCTGCCCCTGAGTTTTGCCGACGCCCCTTCGCGGCTGAAACTGACCGGCGGCACCCATGTGCCGTGGAGCCCCTGTTATCACTATCTGGCCTGGCAATGGCTGCCTTACCTCAATCAAGCCGGCTATGACGTGAAATGCAATCTGGAACGCGCCGGTTTCTATCCGCCCGGCGGCGGCGTCATGCACGCCCGCATCAGCCCGGCGCGAGAATTGTCGGCATTGCGCCTGACCGAGCGCGGCCGGCTGCTGCGCATACGCGGCCTTTCTGCCGTAGGCAGGCTCGATCGCAGGATCGCGGAGCGGCAATGCAATCAGGCCAAGGCAAGGCTGGCGGATCTGGCAGTGCCGCTGGAAATCGAAGTTGCAGAAATTCCTTCCGCCTCGCCCGGCACCTTCATCGTGCTGCAGGCCGAGTTCGAGCACGGCCGCTGCTGCGCCTTTGCCCTGGGCGAGCGCCACAAGCTTGCCGAGAAAGTGGCGGACGAAGCCGTCGACGAGCTGCGCGCCGACATCGACTCGGGCGGGGCCATCGATGCCTGGCTCGCCGACCAGTTGCTGCTGCCGCTGGCCTTCGCCCCCGCTCCCTCCGAGCTTTCCGTCAGCCGCATCAGCCGGCACCTGCTGACCAACGCGGCACTGCTGGCTTGTTTTCTTCCGCTCAGGGTCGAGACCGATGGCGAGGCGGGCCTGCCCGGGCTTGTGCGCCTACACGGCGTACATGCACCAGAACGTTAAAAACTGCATGCTGTGCTTTGTATTTACGGGACAAAGAAGCATTTCCGGCTTTTTTTGGATTAGCGAATTCCGTGAAGGCAATAAGGTTGTATCCGCGTTCGGCTGAACTACGATGGGATTCCCTGTTCCGTTTTGTATTAGGGGGCCGAATCCATTCAGCAAAGAAGGAGCAAGAACATGAACAATCATTTTCGTTTGAAGCTTGCGGCAGCCTGCCTGAGTGCCGCTTTCGGCGTAACCGCAGCCCAAGCCCAGACCCAGCAGCCTCCATCACCCGGCTACGGCATGTGGCAGCAACTCACGCCCGAGCAACAGAAGCAAATGTGGGAAAACATGCAGCGCGGCGGCTATGGTCCCGGTTATGGCATGGGTCCCGGCATGATGGGCGGCTACGGCCCCGGTTATGGCATGGGTCCCGGCATGATGGGCGGCTACGGCCCCGGCTATGGCATGGGCCCCGGCATGATGGGCGGCTACGGCCCCCGTTCTGGCATGGGTCCCGGCATGATGGGCGGCTGGTCCGGGCTTAATCTCAGCGAATCCCAACTGGCCCAATGGGACAAGATCCACGACAAGCTGCAGGAAAAACACCGCAAGCTCATGTCCGAGATGTGGGAAGAACAGGCCAAACTGGCCAAGCTGTATAACGCCGACAAGCTGGATCCGGCGGCCATCGGAAAATCCCATGAAAAACTCGCCAAGCTGCAGCGCGAGGCCATCGAAGCCCGCATCGAGGCTGAAAACAAGTTTTCCGAAGTGCTCACCAAGGAACAGAAAGCCCAAATGCGCCGAGGCTACGGCTGGGGCATGATGGGTTATTGATCATGCAAGCTGGCGCCGGCTGGCGACACGAACGGCCAGCCGCACTTCTCACGATTCGAATAAAACACCCCAGGAGAACGCAATGATGGGCGGCTACGGCATGGGCGGTTTCGGATTCGGCGGTTTCTTCATGATCCTGTGGTGGATACTGGTCATCGTCGGCATCGTCGTTTTGGTCAAATGGCTGCTCGGCCAAGGCGCAAGCCATGGCGGCGGAAGCGGTGGCCGTGCCCTTGATATTCTCAAGGAGCGCTACGCGCGGGGCGAAATCGATGAGCAGGAATACCAGAAGAAGAAGCAGGACCTCGGACAGTAAACGAGAGGAAAACGCATGAATCGGAAAAACGCTTTCTGGATCGCGCTCTGGGTCGTTCTCGTCGTCATCACCGGCTATTTTGCGTTCTTCCACTCACCCTGGCGCATGGGTTACGGGCCCTGGCATGGCTGGGGAGGCGGGTGGAGCGACGAAAATGACTATCCGGCCTATCGCTCGCCTGGCTGGCGCGGCATGGCGCCCGGTTGGGGGAGCGGTTGGCAGGGGGATGACGGATGGGGGCGCAGTTACGGCATGATGGGTCCCTACGGCGGCATGCCCGGAATGGGATTCGGCATGCCCGGCTACGGCACGATGCCGGGCGCCTTGCCTGAGCTGACGCCTGCGCAATCACGGCAACTCGCGCAGTTGCAGGCCGAGCAATTCGAGCGCAGCCGCGCGCTGATCCAGCAGATGTGGCAAGCCCAGGCGCGCCTCAACGAGCTTTATGCCGCCGACAAGCGCGATTGGGACGCGATCCGTGATGCCACGCAAAAGATCTTCGAACTGCAGCGCCAGCAGCATGAATCGGCCTTGGAACTTCAGCGAAAAATCGATGGCGTATTGACCGACGCCCAGCGCCAGGCGCTGGCGCGCTCGCAGCGCGGCTACGGATGGATGGGCAGGCAGTAAGCCTGTGGAATTTTTCCGGCCTGACGCTGCCTGGCAGGCGCACGCCTGCCAACATTTCCCTTGAGGGGAAGACAGATATGCTCAGAGACCCGGTGTGCGGCATGCAGGTGGCAGACGACAGCCCATACCGCTTCGTCCACCAGGGCGCCACACATCTCTTCTGCTCAGAACACTGCCTGAACAAGTTTCGGCAGGCGCCGCAAAGCTATCCAGCCGAGCAGCAGCAATCCGCTGCGCCCGTTAAAGCGGCGCAAGAATCCGTCATATACACCTGCCCGATGCATCCGGAAATCGAGCAAGCCGGGCCGGGCAACTGCCCCAAGTGCGGCATGGCGCTGGAGCCCAAGGGCGTGCCCGCCGCGTCAGGCCGCAGCATCGAATATACCTGCCCCATGCATCCCCAGATCATTCGGGACCAGCCTGGCAACTGCCCCATCTGCGGCATGGCACTGGAGCCGCGCACGGTCGCAGCGGAGGAGGGCGAAAACGCCGAACTGCGCGACATGAGCCGCCGCTTCTGGATCAGCACCTTGCTGGCCCTGCCAATTTTCTTCGGCGCCATGGCGGCGGAGTTCTGGCCGGAACGGATGATGTATATCGTCGAGCCGCGTCTGCACCAATGGATCGAACTGGCCCTGGCGACGCCGGTGGCGCTGTGGGGCGGCTGGGTTTTCCATGTGCGCGCGGTGCAGTCGCTGGTCACGCGCAATCTCAACATGTTTACCCTCATCAGCCTGGGCGTGACGGTGGCCTGGGGATACAGCGTGGTCGCCACCGTCGCGCCGGGCATCTTTCCGCGCTCGGTGTTCAACGACATGGGCGTGGTGCCGGTGTACTTCGAGGCCGCCGCCGTCATCACCGCTCTGGTGCTGCTGGGGCAGGTGCTCGAACTGCGTGCGCGCAGCCGCACCAATGCAGCCATCCGCCTGTTGCTGGGCATGGCGCCGAAGACGGCGCGCATCGTGCGCGATGACGGCAGCGAAGCGGACATCCCGCTCGAACACGTAAAGCCCGGCGACCGCCTGCGCATCCGGCCCGGCGAAAAGGTGCCGGTGGATGGCGTCGTTCTGGAGGGTACCAGCCATGTCGACGAATCCATGGTCACCGGCGAGCCGATTCCAGTGGAAAAACTGGCCGGGGCCAAATTGATCGGCGCCACGGTGAATGGCACCGGCAGCCTCTTGATGCGGGCGGAAAAGGTCGGCGCCGACACCGTGCTGGCGCGGATCGTGCAGATGGTGGCCGAGGCGCAGCGCTCGCGCGCGCCCATCCAGAAGCTGGTGGACGTGGTCTCCGGCTACTTCGTGCCGGCGGTGGTGCTGATCGCATTGATCACGCTGGTCGTCTGGGGCCTGTGGGGGCCCGAGCCGCGCCTGGCCCACGCCGTGATCAACGCCGTGGCGGTGCTGATCATCGCCTGTCCCTGCGCCCTGGGGCTGGCCACGCCCATGTCCATCATGGTCGGCACCGGGCGCGGCGCCACCATGGGGGTGCTGTTCAAGAACGCCGAGGCGCTGGAAGTCATGCGCAAGGTGGACACCCTGGTCGTGGACAAGACCGGTACGCTTACCGAGGGCAAGCCCGAGCTGGCCGCCGTGGAGCCAGTGGCCGGCTTCGAAGAGGCCGTTGTCCTGCGCATGGCGGCCAGCCTGGAGCGGGGCAGCGAACACCCGCTGGCCGCAGCCATCGTGCGCGGCGCAGAGGCGCGCAAGCTCGAGCTGGCTTCGCCGCAAAATTTTGAATCCAAAACCGGGCGCGGCGTAGTCGGGCAGGTAGATGGACAGCAAGTGGCACTGGGCAACCGCAAGCTGCTGGAGGAAACGGGCATCGATGCCGGGACGATGCATGCACGTGCCGATGCCTTGCGCCAGGAAGGCCAGACCGTGATGTATCTCGCCGTGGACGGCGTCGTGGCCGGTCTCATCGGGGTCGCCGACCCCATCAAGGAATCCACGCCGGAAGCACTGAAGGTGCTGCACGAGGAGGGCGTCGAGGTCGTCATGCTCACCGGCGACAACCGCACCACGGCCGAAGCGGTCGCGCGCAAGCTCGGCATAGCGCGGGTGCAGGCCGAAGTGCTGCCCGAGCAGAAGGCCGAAGTGGTCAGGCAGCTCCAGGCCGAAGGCCGCATGGTGGCCATGGCCGGAGACGGCATCAACGACGCGCCCGCGCTCGCCCAGGCCCAGGTCGGCATCGCCATGGGCACCGGCGCCGACGTGGCCATGGAAAGCGCCGGCGTGACACTCGTCAAGGGCGACCTGCGCGGCATCGCCCGCGCCCGCCGGCTTTCGCACGCGACCATGCGCAACATCCGCCAGAACCTGTTCTTTGCCTTCATCTACAACAGCCTGGGCGTGCCCATCGCGGCGGGCGTGCTGTATCCCTTCTTCGGCCTGCTGCTCTCGCCGATCATCGCCGCGGCGGCCATGAGCTTCAGTTCGGTGTCCGTGGTGGCGAATGCGCTGCGCCTGCGGCGCGTGTCGCTTTGAGCAGGAAAGGAGATCGCCATGCAAACCTGGTTCAAGCCTGCAGGGATCGGTCTTGCCGGCAGCCTCATTCTGCTTGTCGCTTATTTCGCGATCCTGACGCTGGTGTCCGGCTGGGAATTCACCCTCGAGCAGTTCCGCGATTTCTGGTATTTCGTGCTCGCCCTGTCCATTGGCTTTGGCCTGCAGATCGCCCTTTATGTCCGTCTGCGACTGGTGACACGCCATACCGACGCCTCGGGCAAGGTCATGGCCGTCTCCGGCGCGACTTCGACAGGCGCCATGATCTCCTGCTGCACGCATTACCTCGCCAATGTGCTGCCGGTGCTCGGGGCGACCGGCGTCGTTGCGCTCGTGGCCCAGTATCAGGTCGAACTCTTCTGGGTCGGCATTGCCTTCAATCTGGCCGGCCTGTTCTACATTGGACGCAAAACCCTGCAGGCCACACGTCACATGGCGCTTATGGAGGCGCAAAAATGAACAGTTTCAGCCAATTATCGGCCTCATTTCCCTTGATGCTTTCGCTTGGCTTGTTTGCCCCAGCCCAGGCCGCCGAGCCTGAAACACTGACGAACCGCGAAGGCGCCGTCACGGTAAAGGTGACGCCCAAAAATATTTCTCCCAACGCCGGGAGCTGGGATTTCGAGCTCAGCTTGAGCACGCATAGCGTGGCGCTCGACCAGGACATGGCGCACGCAGCGGTTCTCATGGCGGATTCGGGAAAACCGCAAGCGCCGCTCGGCTGGTATGGCGACCCGCCGGGCGGGCACCACCGAAAAGGTGTGCTCAAGTTTCAGCCTTCGTCGGCCTTTCCCCAGACTCTCGTACTGCATATAGACGGGGTAGGGGGCGTGAAAAGAATATTCCGATGGCGCTTGAAATGACCGTGGCGCCGTGTTGCCCCATGCTCCAGTGATCGATGTAAGGCGCCTTCCTTGCCACGCGAATTCATTCTGACCGAGCGCATCGCCTACTTCAGCATGGAGATCGCGCTGCGCCCGGACATTCCCACTTACAGCGGCGGCCTCGGGGTGCTTGCCGGCGATACCCTGCGCTCGGCCGCCGATCTGGATATCCCGCTGGTCGCGGTGAGCCTGTCAAGCCGTGCCGGCTATTTTCGCCAGCGCATCGACGAGGCAGGCCGCCAGCACGAGGAACCCGCCCCCTGGGATCCGGCCAGGTGGGCGCGCCCCCTGCAAGCAAGAGTAGCGGTGACCATAGAGGGCAGGGTGGTCTGGGTGGGGGGATGGCTATACATCCTGGAAGGCCACATGGGCGGCCGCCAGCCGGTGATTCTGCTCGACACCGACCTCGCGGAGAACAGCGAAGCCGACCGTCATCTGACTCATTATCTCTATGGCGGGGACGAGAGCTACCGGCTCAAGCAGGAGATCGTGCTCGGCATCGGCGGGGTTCGCATGCTGCACGCCCTGGGCTTTCGCATCCGCCAATATCACCTGAACGAGGGCCATGCGGCCCTGCTGAGCCTTGAATTGCTGAATCTTTTTGCCCGTCCAAGCGAAGACTTGCGTCCGGGAGAGGGGCCTTACGATATCCCGCGCGTGCGGGAAATGTGCAATTTCACCACTCACACGCCGGTCGAGGCGGGCCATGACAAGTTCCCCTACGGGCAGGTCCAGGCCATTCTCGGGGATTTCATCGATCTGCCGACCTTGAAACAGCTCGCCGGCGAAAACGAGCTCAACATGACCCGGCTGGCGCTCAATACCAGCGAATACGTGAATGGCGTGGCCAAGCGCCATGCGGAAACCTCGCGCCACCTGTTCCCAGGCTACCGGGTACTGGCCATCACCAACGGCGTGCACCCTTATGCCTGGACGCATCCAGCGTTCGTCAAACTCTATGACGAGCATCTGCCGGGCTGGTGCCACGAACCCGAACTGCTGGTGCGGGCCGACTGCTGCATTCCGGCCGAGAGCGTCTGGCAGGCACACCTTCAGGCCAAACGGGAACTCATCGAGCTGGTCAAGGCGCAGAGCGGGAAAAGCCTGGACCCCGAAGTTTGCCTGCTTGGGTTCGCCCGGCGCATGACCGCCTACAAGCGGCCAGAGCTGCTGTTCTCGGACCTTTCCCGCCTCAAGGCCATTGCTGGCCAGCGACCGTTTCAGATCGTCCTCGCGGGCAAGGCGCACCCCCGCGACCAGGAAGGCAAACGCGCCATCGAAGCCATCCATGCCCACATTCGCGAACTCGCCGACAGCGTGCCGGCAGTGTTCCTGCCCAATTACGACATGGAATCGGCCGCTGCCATGGTCTCGGGCGTCGACGTCTGGCTCAACACACCGCAGCCGCCCCTGGAGGCTTCCGGTACCAGCGGGATGAAGGCAGCCTTCAACGGCGTGCCGCACCTGAGCGTGCTGGACGGCTGGTGGGCCGAAGGCAGGATCGAGGGGGTAACCGGATGGGGCATCGGCAATGGCGATGCCGACGGGAATGACGCTGCCTCGTTATACGAAAAGCTGGAGCAAGTGGTTCTGCCGCTGTATTACGACAATCGGCCGGGCTGGATCGCAGTCATGCTGGGTGCCATCGCCAAGAGCGCATCGATATTCAACAGCCACCGCATGATGCGTCGCTATGCCAGCGACGCCTATGTGCGATGAATCGATCACCCACGGCAATAGTTAAAGGGAGCCCAAAATTCAGGCAGTTTGCCCCTCGGATTCCTACCCTCTACTTCTCATAATGTATATTATGTTAAATAAAATATTTACTGACACCTTGCAAGGCTACCAAACCATACCAGCTTCATCGGTCCCGTCAAAGCGCGTTAACGGCAGCGTTTAGCGCTGCTCTACTCCCATTATTGAGTTCTGATCATCGGCCCGGCAACGAGGGCCTTCGACCACATAGCGAAAGTGCCACACCACTTATTTACTTGAGCGAATCATGAAGCTTTGCTTCTCGAAGCAGTTGTTGCATGCATGGATGCCAGACTCGATGTCGAGGATCTTCTCGGCCTCCAGACCGGCGAAGCCCACATCATCCGCAATGCCGGCGATGTGGTGAAAGAAGACGCTATCCGTTGCCTGATCATTTCCCACCACCTGCTGAACACCAATGAAATCATTCTCATCCATCACACGCGATGTGGCATGCTCGCTTTCACTGACGATTTGCTCAAGGCTGGCCTGCTAGAGGGTGATCCTGCGGCCGAAAAAGTGCTGGTCCAAGTGACTGGCCACCCATTCACAACGACAGGAAAAGCCTCGTCATCCCCCGTGGCCTTTCATCCCTTCCGCGGGCAGATCGAGCCGCTGGATTAACCCCGCACTGAAAAAAGCACGGAGAGACTGCAATGGGACGTGCGCCGTGGCATGTCAACGATTCTGAATCATCCGTGGATTCCAACCAGCGGGCCCGATGCGTGTACCGTGTGCGGTTTTATCTATGACGTGGATACCGGGAGGCTCGAAGAAGTGACTTATCCTGGGCCGATGGGCTCATTTGGCTGATTACATTGAATCTATCACCAGAAACCACAGGTAGGAAAGCGGGCCCAGTGGGGCCCGCTATGAATAATGGGCATGGACTGAACCGACTTATTTTTCATAAATATCAATCAACTACCAACAATCAATAATGTTGCAATAAAACATAATCGAAGGCCTGACTCGGTGGTCGGCCAAGCTGAAAAAACTGCACCTATTCCAACTGTTGAGCCATTTTTAATCTATGGCTGCTGCTGCAAATCCGGCAAGCGCACGATATTGTCCCTCTGCTCGCATTCCAAATGAATTGGACAAAAGCCGAATAAGCATGTGCACAGTGGTTTCCCATAGGAAATACATGTTCTCGGGATCTGCACAATTCACCATTTTAAGATGATCTAACCTTTTGGGCCATTCCCTGTAGGAAGTACGTGATCCCATGTTACTCGCAAAAATTAACGTATCCGTTTGTTTTTTATACAAAAAATAAAATGGCACGGCTATTGCTTTTATAGCGATGCGGATCCACCTGCTGGCAATTATCCAAATGCCGAGGGTCGGACAACCGCTTTAACTCAAATTTTTAGATGGAGACGCAAAATGACAACATTGAAGGACAAACTGAATGCGCGGACTGCTTCCTATGACCATTGGGCCCTGCGACGCCGCTATGGTCCGGAAGGCCACAACGATAGCAGCCTCTGGGTACTGGCCTGCATGGACGAGCGCCTGCCGGTGGACGAGGCCTTGGGGATTCGCGTGGACAGCCCAGCTGGCGGCGGCGACGCCCACTGCTTTCGCAATGCGGGTGGTATCGTCACCGACGACGCGATCCGGTCAGCCATGCTGACCTGCAATTTCTTCGGCACCAAGGAAATTGTCATTGTCCAGCATACCCAATGCGGCATGCTGTCCGCCAATGCCAACGACCTGGAACGAATGCTAAAGGAAAAGGGTGTGGATACGGAAAACTTGACTCTGGACCCTACCCTGCCCGAACTGAAGCTGGACAAGGGTGGATTTTCCAAGTGGATCGGCATGATGGACGATGTGGATGTGACATGCATGCGTACCATCGAGACGATCCGCAATCACCCCCTGATTCCCAAGGACGTGGTGGTCAGTGGCTGGATCTGGGAGGTGGAGACCCGCCGCCTGCGTGCGCCCACATTGGATGCCAAAGTGCGGGGGCGCGTGCCTGACGTCCGTTGTACGGACTTCGGAGTGAATCAGAAACAACCCCCGCGGTGGAGCTGATCGGTCTTTAGGCATGTTGCACAAGCCCTGAAAAAAAGGACGCACCGCCCAAGGCGGTGCGTTCCTTATTCGTATCGAATTAACCGGGGGTCCATATGCCGACATATGATTACCGTTGTGTGCAGTGCGGGACATCGTTCGAAGCCAGCCACGCCATGAGCGAGCCCGCGCCGGATTGTCCAAACTGTGGCGGACGAACAGAAAAAGTCATTCTTACAGCGCCGGCCATGCATGGCCAAATGGCGCGCGGGCGCGAGTTCGCCATGCGCTCACTGCTGACTCCTGGGACGAAAGCCGGCCCGAATGGTCATCGCCCGGGTTGTAGCTGTTGCGCGCCCCGTGCGACGAGTACAAATAAGACGGATTGAAACGCCTATTGGGCGGCATTTGCTAGGATAAAAATGTGGCTGTTGGCTTCATGACATTGTGGTACTACAACAGTGCCGCTCCCGTCTTTTTGAAGGATTGCCCATGTCTCACGTATTGCTGTCCGAGCTGAGCCCACTCTCGTTTCTGCAAATGTTCGTCACCCAGAGCGTCAAGCTGGCGGGACAACAGCCGCAAGAGGGCGCAGCCTGCCATAACCACATCCAGATTCTCGGACTGACCGCCAGCAGCTGCTTGGAGGCTCATGCCCGCCAACAGCTCGGCCTCTCTGGTGAAATCAACCGCGACCAATACACGGCGCTGGTCATCAACATCAAGAACCAGATCGGCGGTGGCTTTGCGCCGGCTGCGGGCGAGGCAGGCGCGGTCCGGGTGATGAACAGCCGCTGTCCCTTTGGCGACCGGGTCAAGGAGGCGCCGGAGCTTTGCCGCATGACCTCATCCGTGTTTGGTGGCATTGCCGCCCGTAATTTCGGCTACGCCAAGGTAGAATTGCGTCGACGTATTGCCACCAATGACGGCTGCTGCGAAGTGCTGATCTATACCGACCGGGAGGCGGCCCGGGACAAATATGGCGACGAATACGCCAGTGATGACGGTGCCATCGTGTCCCGCATGGCCCTGGAAGACGTGACCGTGCGGGTAGCGGAGAAAATGGCGCAGATATGGCGTCCCGCGAACGGCGACGCCCCCGATGGAGGTCGTGGCGGACCAGAGATCGTGGCCGAATCGCTGCCCATGCGCGAGGCTCTGGAAGCCGTCGAACTGGTGGCGCCAACCCTGGCCAATGTACTGATCACCGGCGAAACCGGCGTAGGCAAGGAAATCATCGCCCGTGCCGTCCATGCGCTCAGCAACCGCAGCGGCGGCAAGTTTGTCGCCGTCAACTGTGGGGCGATCCCGGACAATCTGATCGAGAGCGCCTTGTTCGGTCACGAGAAGGGGGCTTTCACAGGGGCGCACGAAATGCGCCAGGGTGTGTTCGAGCGGGCTGCGGGCGGTACGCTGTTTCTCGACGAGATCGACAGCCTCCCGCTACTGTCCCAGGCCAACCTGCTGCGCGTGCTGCAGGAGAGCGAGTTCGAGCGGGTGGGCGGCAAACAGGTGCTGCGCGCGGATGTGCGCATCATCGCCGCATCCAATACGCCGATGGACAAACTTCTAGCTGGGGGTGGCTTCCGCCAGGATCTCTACTACCGGCTGAACGTCATGCCCATCCACATTCCGGCCTTACGGGAGCGGCGGGAAGACATCACCGCCTTGGTCAATCACCTGCTGCCGCGCCTGGCAGCACATTATCGGCGCCCCCGCAAGGTGCTGGGCAGCCGGGCCTGGGGACAGGCCATGGCCTACGAATGGCCTGGCAACGTGCGTGAACTGGAAAATGTACTGGAGCGGGCATTTCTGTTCGCCCGGGGACAGGTTATCGATGAGCTCGGCGTGCAGCTCCCTGACGATGCCGGCCTGCTGCAAGCGGAGGATCTGCGCAGGCGCAGGCAGAGCGCAGTTCGGGATATCGAGACCAAGACTCTGCGCGATGCCTTACGGCGTCAAGGCGGCAATGTAAGCGCAGTAGCCCGCGAGATAGGCATCACGCCCCGAGCGGTTCATCAGAAGTTGCGAAGCTACCATATCGACGCAGGCGCTTATCGCAAACCAAGCAAATAAGCCGGGCGCGAAAATTCCTTGCCAGAGGTGGTCAATGACGGCCGCCCATCCATCCCTCGGCGAGGCCGCCGGCACCCCAGACGGTCAGCACGCCCAGGCCGATCAGCAAGGTCTGTTGGGCTGTGTGTCTCAGCCCTACCCGCTTGTGCAGGCCGGGAATCAGGTCGGCTACCGCCACGTAGATCATGCCCGAGGCGGCCAAGGCCAGCATATATGGCAGCAGGTTATGCAGAGGGACCAGTGAGCGACGAAAAAGAGATTCGCTGGGTAGGTTCCACCTACGACGACTTATTGGCATTCCCGGACGACCCACGTCGCTCCGCTGGTTTTCAGTTGGCCAAGGCCAAAGTTGGTTTGGAGCCGGATGACTGGAAGCCGTTCGATGATGTCGGGGCCGGCACCAAGGAAATCCGCATTCGGGAGGCCAGCGGCATCTATCGGGTGATGTACGTTGCCAAGTTTGAGGAAGCCGTGTATGTCCTGCACTGCTTCCAGAAGAAGACGCAGGCGACCAGCAATCAGGACAAGGGTATTGCCGAGGCGCGCGCCTATCTCGATTCCCTGGTGCCGCCGTGGTCAACGCGAGAAAGGCACGGAAATGAAGATCGACACCGAAATCCGCCACGTGACGAAGCCGGGAGCGAATCGCTTCCTGGAGCTTGGCTTCGCGCCCGCCGAGGCCAAGCGCTTGCAGGCAGCCTCCCGCAAGCAGATCAACGACACCCAGTTGCTGAAGCAGCAGTTGATGGACGAGCTGTCCGCCTGGATTGCCGAGCATCACCTGAAGCAGGCCGAAGCGGCCGAGATCCTGATGGTTTCGCGTCCGCGCGTATCCGATGTGGTTAACAGGAAGACGGCCAAGTTCACCATCGACACGCTGGTGGAAATGCTCAGCCGCATCGGCAAGCCGGTCAAGCTGGCCATTGGTTGATGCGCACCGACCACTTCCATCAATTCCCGCACCAGCGGCGGTAAGCTTCGATCCATTCCGTCCCCTCCGGCGGCGGATCAGGCATCGGCAGATCGAGGATCGGGATGGCTTGAGTTGATTTTCCACGCATGCATATCGCGACGATTTGATCGCGGCTGGTGATATCGACCCTGGTCACCGTCACTGCCAGCCCGAGCACCCGTGTCACGAATGGCAGGGAGAGATTCTCTTCGATCATGGCAAAGAATCCGCCAGCCTGCTCCGATTCGTCATAGGCATCGGTGGTCGCCTCCTCGATGAGTTCATCCAGGTGTTTCGCGGTGAACTTCGTCGTCTTTCTCTCTTCCATCATCGCGAATGCATCTTCCAGAGGCCCGCATCGGTGAGGCGTCGAACCAGGGCGCCGCGTTTTCCATGCCGGGCCATGAACCGAACCAGTTTTTGCTCGAAGTCGGCGCGGGTCGCGGACAGCGCATAGGCTTCGGACAGATCGACGAGTGCGCGCTTGACCTCGTCGTAGGCTGACGCGATGCCACGTTCGGCCAGTTTGTCGGCAGCCTGCCAGCACCGCTCGAAGTTGGAGGCCAGCGTGCGCAGGTAAGCTTCCCGCCGGGCTCGCCGCTCGGCCTCGGTCTTTTTGCGCTGCTCTGCTTCCCGCCGTTTTCTCGTTTCGGCAGCGGACGCCGCCAGTTTATGAATATCCGCGACGGTGCGCCGCCGTGTTTCCTGTTTTGCATCCGACCGTTGTTCGCCCTGCCAGGCCAGAAAACGGTGTTTCAGCTCATGCTCGGCCTGCTGCGCATGCCCGGTCAGCAGCAGTTTGAGCGTCGCGGTTTTCTCAGCCGCGGAAAGCGCTGCGATCCAGACATCCTGTTCCGCGTCGCCTTCGCTGTCTGGTTTTGAACCATGCCCGTCGGAGAGTCCGGCGGCGGCCAGTAGATCCCCATCGATTTCCAGGAATTCCGCCAGCGATCGCTGGGCAGCGGTCAGCCGGGAAAGTCCAGGCGGCGGTTGGGGCTCAATGGCCTGTTCGTCCACTTCGCCGGCGCTCAGGCCGGCCAGCCAGCCGAGATACAGCGGACGCAGGTCGCCACGCAGCAGTTCATCACGCAATGGCGCCAGCCTGCCCATCCAGCCACGCCCATCCTCTTCGGCAAAGCGATCGTAGTTGTCGCTCTCGTCCAGTCCCCATTCAAGCAACCAATGCGTCTTCGTTTGTTCAACCAGGAAAACAGCTTTGGTCTTGAAGGCGCGGAGGGTCTCGGCATCGAACGTACTTTTCGGCACGCGCAGGTACAAAAGACAAGTGCACCAGTTGGCCACATAGACGTGGGCATCAAAGTAGCGCCGCATCCAGTCGACTGGATCGCCCTTGAGATTGCCCCATTGGTAATCATTGACGAAACGGGTCGGGGTAATGCTGGCGCGAGACGAGCGCGCACGCAGCTCGGCCATCTGCTTCGGGGTCAGCGGCTCGTCGATGGCGACAAATTCGTAGTACTGGTATTCACTCATTACGATTCACTTTCCGCGTAAGCCATGCGATCAGATCGATGGCATTCATTCGTCGATCCGATACCCCATGGCCTGGTATCCGCGCCGGCGCTTGTCCCACATCCGCAACAGCGCGGGATGGCCCGTGTCTACGAAATCGACGATCCGTACGTCGGTCTTGCAGGCATGCTCGCGGTGCAGCCGGCCGGCATACTGCTGCAAAGTCCCCTTCCACGATACCGGCATCGCCAGCACCAGGGTGTCCAGCGGCGGATGGTCGAACCCTTCACCGACCAGCTTGCCGGTCGCGAGCAGTACGCGCGGCGCTCCCGAGGGTAGAGCCTCGAGTTGCCCAATCAGTGCCGCTCGCTGCTTCCGTGACATCCGGCCGTGCAGGACGAGCAGTCCTGGAATCTTTCCAGCCAAAGCCGCCGAAATGGCTTCGAGATGGTCGGTACGCTCGGTCAGCACCAGTACCTTCCGGCCCTGGCTGAAGGCGTGTTCGATTTTCGCGGCGATTGTGGCCGTTCGGCTCTGGTCGTTGGCGAGGTGCCGGAACACATCCTGAATCCCCGCTTCGAGCGGCAGATCGATACACGTATGCAGCGAATACGGCGCCACCTCCAAATCGTGCGGAGCGCCGGCGGGTTTTGCCGCCGTGTGCCGAACCGGTCCGCATTGCATGAAGATGATCGGTTGCTGGCCGTCGCGACGGATCGGCGTGGCGGTGAGGCCGAGCACGTATTTCGCCTTAACGCGTTTCAGAATGGCGTCGAACGATACCGCGCCGACATGGTGGCATTCGTCCACGATGACGTGACCGTAGTTCTCGACCAAGGCATTCACTTCGCCATGCCGCGACAGGGATTGCATCACCGCGATGTCGATCTTCCCTGTGGGCCTGGTCTTTCCGCCGCCGATTGTGCCGATCGCACCCTTGTCGAGGCAAAGAAAGGACCGCAGACGCGCCTGCCACTGTTTGAGCAACTCCGTGCGGTGCACCAGCACCAGCGTGTTCACCCCACGGCTGGCAATCATCGCTGCCGCGGCGACCGTCTTGCCGAAGGCGGTAGGTGCACACAGCACGCCGACCTCATGGCCCAGCATTTCCGCAACCGCCGCTTGCTGATCCGGGCGCAAGTTACCGGCAAAGGTGACTTCCAGCGGCTCGCCGCCATAGCGCTCATCACGCAGCTCGCAGCGGATGCCGTTGTCTCTCAACAATTCCCGCGCGGCATCCAGACAACCGCGCGGCAAGGCAATGTGCTGCGGATAGTTCTCGGCACAGCCGATCACGCGCGGCTTGTCCCATACCGACAGCCGCATCGCCTGCGCCTTGTAGAACTCCGGGTT
The DNA here is from genome assembly GCA_002327405.1 of Thiobacillus sp. UBA2186. Lineage (GTDB taxonomy): Bacteria > Pseudomonadota > Gammaproteobacteria > Burkholderiales > Thiobacillaceae > UBA6918. Next base: position 18,380 of record DCVO01000052.1, read on the forward strand.
CTGGAACGCGGCGAGGCGAATCAAGCGGTTCGCCAGCGCCTGCGGCAACTGCGCTTTCTCGAAATAGACGAGATTGGCCAGCGTCACGGTGAGAGACTTGGGCATGGACGCCCCCGACAACTTCTTCGCCGACGGCGTCGAACGCTGCCACGGCTTCGCCAACTCTTCTTCGTCGATGAATGTGACGTCCAATGGATGCACGCCACCGGTAGCACGCAGAATGCTCGGCTCGATGTCGTGCGGCGCCATCGGCTGGATTGCAGCGAGGAACGCCCACTGGTCGTCGAACGGGCGCAGCTCCGCATCGACAAATACGCTGCAACCGTTCTCGCGCGGCATCTTCTGCAGCGGCAAGGCGATCAGGTTGCCAAAGCCGCCCTTGGGCATCGTGTCCTGATTGGGGAACAGGCGGTCGTAGGACGCGAGCTTCAATTGCCGGGTACGCGAGCAGGTATGGCTGATGATGGCCGTACCCAGGCGGCGGGCATCGCGCGCCGGCACCCGGTCAGCGAAAAACACCCAGACGTGCGCCCCGTTGCCGGATCGTGAAATCTCGAGTGCCGCCGGGACACCGAGTTCGGTACAGGATTGCACGAAGGCCCGGGCATCTTCTTTCCACTCGGCTTCGTCGAAATCGATGGCGAGAAAATGACAGGTATCGTCCTCCAGCAGGGGATAGACACCGACGGTATGCTTGCCGGCAAGATGGTCGTACAGGACTGCATCCGATAGCGGGATCAGCAGTCGGCTGCCACAGTCCCCGCACTTGATACGCGGCTTCTCGCAGACACCTGCGCGCCACTCGTTGGCGCAGGCCGGCGAGTAACCCGATTTGGCCGAAGTCTTGCCTTCCCAGCGGATTGGATAGACATCCGTGCGTCCCCGGAACAACCGGCGAAACAGCGCCACCTTCTCGTCCGTGGAAAGCCGTGAGGGTTCCGGCATCGAAACGGGTGGTACGTGCTCCAACGGCGCGCGCCATTGAATGCCGTTCGCTTCCAGCAGGGCGATCAGGCGAGCGTTCTCAGCCTTCAACTCCAACAATGGATCGCGCTCAATCATGGACTCGGTACCCGGCGATCATTGTCCCGGACGATAGATTCCGAATGCCGGAAGGATACGAATTTTCCACCTGACATCATATTTGTCGCGCAGTTCGTTTCTCCTTGAGGGGCGAATTGAGCGAAAAACATCGATATTTACTGCGCAATATGAGCCGGCACGCCACTACGAGATACACAAGCTCGCCCAAGCGTTTTTAGTTTATGTCGCTCTTGTTTGGTTTTACCGTCTGAAGCCACACGGATACGACGGTAAATGCAGACACCGGGATTTCAAGAACAAATCTACCGTCAGGTTTACCGTCAAATCTTCGCGCCGCACGCGTGAACCGCCGACAGGTGACAGGCGCAAAGCCTTTCGACATCAATTGTTTACCACCGAAAATCCGCGCAATTGACGATGTATACGAAGTGATCGTCAAAAACCAACAAGCCCCTGATAGTGCTGAATAAATTCATGCCGCTCCGGATGCCCGTCACTCCCACTCGATCGTCCCCGGCGGCTTGCCGGTGATGTCGTAGGTCACGCGGTTGATGCCGCGGATTTCGTTGATGATGCGGTTGGACACCTTGGCGAGCAGCGAATACGGCAGTTCGGCCCAGTGCGCGGTCATGAAGTCCTGAGTCTGCACTGCCCGCAGCGCGATGACGTAGTCGTAGGTGCGCCCGTCCCCCATCACGCCCACGGCCTTGACCGGAAGGAACACGGCGAATGCCTGGGAAGTCTTTTCATACCAGCCGCTTGCACGCAACTCTTCGATAAAAATGTGATCCGCGCGGCGCAGCAGATCGGCGTATTCCTTCTTCACTTCGCCGAGGATGCGCACACCGAGGCCGGGACCCGGGAACGGGTGGCGGTAAACCATGTCGTGCGGCAGCCCGAGCGCAATTCCGAGTTCGCGCACTTCGTCCTTGAACAGCTCGCGCAGCGGCTCCAGGAGCTTCAAATGCATGTCCTCGGGCAGGCCGCCGACATTGTGGTGGCTCTTGATGGCGTGGGCCTTCTTGGTCTTGGCGCCGGCCGACTCGATCACGTCGGGGTAGATGGTGCCCTGGGCCAGCCATTTGGCGTTCTTGAGCTTGCCGGCTTCACGCTGGAACACCTCGACGAACTCGCCGCCGATGATCTTGCGCTTCCTCTCCGGGTCGGCCACGCCGGCCAGTTTGCCCATGAACTGTTCGACCGCATCGACATGGATGATCTTGACGCCGAGGTTCCTGGCGAAGGTTTCCATGACCTGCTCGGCTTCGTTGAGGCGCAAAAGGCCGGTATCGACGAACACGCAGGTGAGCTGGTCGCCGATGGCGCGGTGGATGAGCGCAGCCGCGACGGAGGAGTCCACGCCGCCTGACAAGCCCAGGATGACCTCGTCCTGCCCTACTTCAGCCTTGATTTTCGCCACCGCTTCGGTGACGTAGTCGGGCATGTTCCAATCCTGCCCGCAGCCGCAGATGTCGTGCACGAAGCNNGTGTGGGTGACTTCGGGGTGGAACTGGAAGGCGTAGAAGCGCTTGTCCTCATTGGCCATGCCGGCGATGGGCGTGGAGGCATTGTCGGCGATGACCTTGAAGCCGGCTGGCAGCTCGACCACGCGGTCGCCATGGCTCATCCACACGTCCAGCCAGCACTTGCCGTCCGGGTCGCAGCGGTCCTGGATGTCGGTGAGCAGCTTGGAATGACCGCGGGCGCGCACCTCGGCATAGCCGTATTCGTGGTGGCTGGCGTTCTCGACCTTGCCGCCCAGCTGCGCGGCCATGGTCTGCATGCCGTAGCAGATGCCCAGCAC